>WRFD01000007.1 GCA_009778955.1 Desulfobulbus sp. | reverse complement strand
CCACAGTTCGGAACTCAAGGTGGTTCAGTTCCAGATCCCTCAGGTGACCTTTTCCGATCACTCCCCGCTGGTTTGCGATTTCACCCTGTGAACAGGCGGGGTGGTATTTCTGGTGGCGGTGTTCTCTCTCAGGCGGCGGACGGCAAACCGATGACAGAGCCGTTTCTGCCGGTGACGCCATCGGCAAGGGCATGCGCCCGGCGGTAGGAAAAGAACTGCGGGTTACAGCGGGTGCACAGGCCGGCGGTGTCGATGTGGTGGGCAAGAACGCCGGCGTCCAGTAATTGCTTCCGGCTGATGGCCCAGAAGTCGAAATGGTGCGGCCTAACCTGAAAGGCATGCATCCAGGCGGGCAACTCTTGTCGGTAATGGATGAATTCGGCGCAACAGGGGCCCAGGGACGGACTGATGGCCGCCAGCAGGCCGGCTGGCTCCGCGCCGTACTCGATGCGCAGGCAATGGATGGTTTTGCCGATCAGATCAAGGACGCTGCCCCGCCAGCCGCAGTGGACCGCAGCAACCACCTTTGCCTCCGGAGCCTCAAGCAGCACGGCCTGGCAATCGGCTTGCTGAATCAGCACCCCAATGCCAGGCAGGGGTGAAATCAAGGCGTCGTAGCCCTCCGGCTCCGTATCGAGATGCGTCGGGTCGACCCGGAGGATGCGGTCGCCATGGACCTGACGAACCGAGACCAAGTGGCGTAATCCCAAGACATCACGCGCCCGCGCCCGGTTGTCGAGCACGCGCCGGGCTGCGTCGCCGACGCGATAGCCGAGATTGAGGGAGGCGAAAGGCGCCTGGCTGGCGCCGCCCGCACAGGTGAACATGCCGTGGGGGACTGTCAGCAGGCGGCTGATGTAATAGGCTGGAGATGACTGGTCGTTCTTGAGGAACTGCATCAACGTCTTGTATCTTTTTTGTTTCTTTTCAAAGCCATGGTTTGCTGCCATGATCCGAGAAGGAGGTGGTTTGTTTGTAACTTGAAGGCAACTTGGGCGGGATCATTCGGCGTATGCCAAGAGCAAATGGGTTGAGGAGATCTTTGGCTGGATGAAGGCGGTCGCCAGGCTGCGCAAAAAAAACCGAGCGGAGATGCCGCCCGGTTGCGCGAAGGGAGGCTTAGAGATAGGAAAAGGTGATCTTGTCTTTTTTGCGGTCGATGTGCACCTTGCCGCCCTTGGTCAGACTGCCGAACAGAATCTCCTCGGTGAGGGCATCGCCGATCTCCCTCATGATGAGCCGGTGCAATGGCCGGGCGCCAAAGGCTGGCTCGTAGCCTTCCTTGGCCAGCCAGGTTCGTGCGGCGGCGCTCAGGGTGATCGTCACTTTCTTGCCGGCCAACTGCTGCTGCAACTCCAACACTATTTTGTCGACCACCTTTTCGACCGTGGGCAGATCCAAGGCCGAAAAAGTGATGGTGGCATCCAGCCGGTTGCGGAACTCGGGCGAGAAGAGATTCTTGAGCACCTTTTGTTCCTTGCCCTTGGAATCGCCCAAAAAACCAATGGGCCTCTCGCTCATTTCCCGGGCGCCCGCGTTGGTGGTCATGATCAGGATGACATTGCGGAAATCGGCCCTGCGTCCGGCATTGTCGGTGAGGGTGGAATGGTCCATGACCTGCAGAAGAATGGAGAAGACATCCGGATGCGCCTTTTCGATTTCGTCAAGCAGCAGTACCGTGTACGGGTACTTGCGGATTGCATCGGTCAGCAAACCGCCCTGGTCAAAGCCGATGTAGCCGGGAGGAGCGCCGATCAACCGGGCAACGGCGTGCTTTTCCATGTATTCGCTCATGTCGAAGCGCTCGAAATGAACCGCCAGCGAGGCGGCCAGTTGTCGGGCCACTTCGGTTTTGCCGACTCCAGTGGGGCCGGCAAACAGGAAGGAGCCGGTCGGCGCCTGCGGGTTGCCCAAACCTGCCCGGGAGCGTTTGACTGCTTGCACTAGGGCCTTGATCGCCTCGTCCTGGCCGAAGATGACCGCTTTCAGCTTGTCCTCCAGGTTGAGGAGTTCGCCGGCGTCGTTGCTGGTCTTGCCGGTGACCGGCACCCGGGCGATCTTGGAGACGATCTGTTCGACATCCCGAACCCCGATCGTGCGCCCGGTCTTGCCGGTCAGACGGAAAAAGGCGCCGACCTCGTCGAGCACGTCAATGGCCTTGTCCGGTAAAAACCGGTCATTGATGTACCGGTGCGCCAGTTCCGCCGTTGCCTCAACGGCTGGCCGGCTGTAGCGGATCTGGTGATGCTCCTCGTAATGTGGTTGCAGGCCTCGCAGAATCTTGACGGTATCGTCCACTGACGGTTCGTCGATATCGATTTTCTGGAAACGGCGGGACAGGGCCCGGTCCTTCTCGATATGATTCTTGTACTCCTCGTAGGTCGTGGAGCCGATGCAACGGATGGTCCCGGCCTGGAGAGCGGGCTTGAGCAGGTTGGATGCATCCATTGAGCCGCCGCTGGTGGCGCCGGCGCCGATAATGGTGTGCATCTCATCAATGAAGAGAATGGCTTTTTCCTTCTTCTCGATGGCGCTGACCACTTCCTTCAACCGTTTCTCAAAATCGCCCCGATACTTGGTGCCGGCTACCAGGGTGCCGAGGTCGAGCATGTAGATTTCCGCATCCTGCAAGAGATCCGGCACCAGCTTCTTCGGATCCGGCTGCAACTCGCGCCGGGCGACGCTGTCTTCATGGATGCGCAAGGCCAAGCCCTCGGCCATGGCCGTTTTTCCGACCCCAGGCTCGCCAACCAGCAGGGGGTTGTTTTTCTTTCGTCGGCAGAGGACCTGCATCATGCGATACAACTCCCGGTCCCGGCCGATCAGCGGGTCGATGGCTCCTTCTGCGGCTTTTTTGGTAAAATTGACGGTGAATTCGTCCAGAGCATCGGCCGGCTTGGCATCCTGCTTCTTTTTGGAGGGTTGCTGCTGGCCGGGAGGCGCCTGCCGCAACGGTTCGTTCTGCAAGTATCCCGGCAGGCTGTGGGAAATGTACTCCACCACCTCCATGCGGCCAACGCCTTCGCTGCCGAGGAAATAGACCGCGTGCGAATCAGGCTCGGTGAAGATGGAAACCAGGACATCGCCGGTATCAACCTGCTTTTTGCCGCAACTCTGCACATGGCTGACCGCCCGTTGCAGCACCCGGTTGAAGGCCACGGTCTGCGCTGGCTCGCTGTCGGCACTCTTCATCACCGGCATACTGGATTCAAAGAAGCGCTCAAGACGTTCCTTGATGATGTTGTTGTTGCCCCCGCACTTGTCGATGATATGGCGGGCGAGGTCGTCATGCAGCAGCCCGTAGAGCATATGCTCCACGGTGACATACTCGTGCCGGTGATTTTTTGCTTCCTTGATCGCCTTGATCAGGGCAAGTTCCAACTCTTTGCTCAACATATCTTTTATCCTCGATCAAAAGGCATCTTCCGCCAAGGCCATGGGGAATGGATGCCTGGGCCCTACGGTGTTCAACTGTCTTGTTCCAGCGAGCAGCGAAGCGGGAACTGGTTCTTCTTGGCCATCCTGTGGACGATCTCCACCTTGGCCTCTCCGATTTCGCGCGTGTAAATTCCGGCGATGGCCACCCCTTGGTGATGCACGCTCAACATGATCCTGGTGGCTTCGTCGGTATTCTTGTGAAAGACCGTCTGCAGGATCATGACCACAAAATCCATGGTGGTGTAGTCGTCATTGTGCAGCAGCACTTTGAAGAGGGGAGGCTCCTGCAGAGCTTCACGATCGGTGGTCTCGGTTTTTTCCTGGATGAACGAATCTTCCTTCGCCATGCTTCTTCGCCGTCTGAACTGGGGGAGATAGAGCGCTCCCCGGCTGTGCCGCAGGCGTGACCGCCGCCTGAACCCTAAGGCAACGGACCATCGCCGCAACCGTCCGGGGCAACGACAATCTTTATTCGTATTGTAATGCCCGCATTTGTTTTTGCAAGATTAGCCGGCGGACTCGCTTCTCTTTTGCGGCACGCGGGAAAGCAGCGCCATGATCAGGTGCTGGAGGATGATTTCCGGGGTATGGGGCGAACCCTTGAGCCGCAGTTCGGCCGTAAGCAGGTGATGCAACCAGGCGGCAAGCACTGGCAGGGAAAAACCAGATGCGGTTTTGCATTGCATGTAGAGCGCAAAGGGATGCCCGCCAAGCTCTTTCTTCCACTGGGTCCGTTCCTTGAGGCGGGGCAGGCAGGTCTGCTGAAAGGCGGCGGCGGACATGGCGGGTTGGAACTCTGTCTCCGGTTGCTCGATCAACGACCGCAGCAGCAGTAGGCCACGGACAAAGTTGCGCAAAGTGGCCACCACCGCCAGGGGGTGGATGCCGTTTTCCTGTAACCGGTCGGCAATGGCCAGTGATTGCTCCAGATCCCGTCGGGCCAGGGCGGAGGTCAGCTCGAACAAAGCCTCCTGCCGGGTCCGGCCGACCAGAAGATCAAGATCGTCGCGGGTGACCTGGCCGCGGTCGCCGATATAGGTGGTCACCTTGCGCAGTTCCATGATCACGGCCACCGGATGAAACCCGACCCGGTCAATCAACAGGTCGACCAACGCGGGCGCCATGGTCTTGCCTTCTGCCGCTAATGTCTGGCGGATCAGATCCTGGAGCACAGCCTTCTGCTCCTTCTGTGCCTTGCCGCTGGAACCCGTTTCGACGCTGAGATCAATCACGATCTGCTCGTCCTTGAGCAGTTTGAACAATTTTTTCCGTTTGTCGACTTCTTCGGCCATGAGGATGAGGATGTTGTTCGCCGGAATGCCGGCGGCCAGCACCGCGGCCAGCATGTCGCCCGAATCGGCGCTCGCGGTTGCCGCAGGGCTGTCCGCGCCGCTCCCGGCCAAATAGGCGCGGGTCCATCTCAAATCGCCATCGGGCCGGGCGAAGCCGAAGCATTGCTGCCATTCAGCGGCGGGAAGAGAGGCGGGATCGCTGTCAAGCGCCATCGGGTCGAGCCCACCGCTGGTCAGGAAGGCTCGAAGGGCGCGCTGCGCCTGCTCTGATTTGGCCTCGGCATGGGCCTTGACGACCCGGTCCCAGATGGATTTCGCCATCTGGCGGGAATTAAAGAGCCGGGTATCGGTCACCCGGTAGATCTGGCGGCCCGGCAGCAGCGTGAAACTCCGGAGTTTTACCAAAGTGGTCCCGATCTCTTCCTGATCACCGTCGATAGGGTGGACGGTCCCGCCGGTTTCGCGCAACAGGGCCTGCTCCAACTGCTCCATCGCCGCCCGGCAGAGGTACCGTTCGCCAAACAGCAAAAACACCCGCGAAGGATGGGCGGCAAGCCCGGCCAGCAGTTCGGGCAGGTTGTCGCGGGTGTAGAGGGCCATGTTCGTCTCAATTCCGGGATCGTTCGAACCGGTTGCGGCTGGCGGGGCCCGGCGCCTGTTGGGTCTCGTCCAGGATTTTATGTAAAATGGCGGTCAGGGAACCGGGCAGCAGATAATCCTGGCCCCTGTCTCCCTGGAAGATGGAAGCTGTTTGCTGGGCCACATTTTTCCAGGTGATGGTGGGAGGGTTGGAGGCGATGATCTCGAAAAACATTTTGTTGTACGGATCGTTGATCATTGCAAGGCCGGTGCCGATAGTGGCGAGAATGTCCACCGAACCAGCGAACAGCCGGGTCAGGTTGGTGTACACCTTGACCCCGCCGCAGGAACCAAGACTGAGAAACCGCTGTTTGCGGCGCAGATCAGCCTCGCTCACCTGCCCCTCCTCAATCAGTTTGCTCAACGGATCGATGATCTGCTCCGATCGCCAGTAGCTGTGGCCGCGCTGGGCCAGCATCTCGTCCCCGGACTGGATGAAACGTCGCAGCATCTCCATTTGGTTCTCCATGTCGGAGTAGACGAACTGGGTGTGGGTGATGCGCACGTCGCCGACCTGCTTGACGAAGGCCACTGCGAAGTGGCGGTCGCGCATGGCCGCAAACAACCTGGACAGCCCAGCGCCGGTCATCTGCTGGATTTCCTGCTGCAGGGCCGGGGTGAGCGAGGACACGGTGTACTGCTGCGAGGGAATGAGCCTGTAGCCGCTGTTGAGCAGCAGGTTGGCGTTGGAGATGAAGGACTGCCGGCCGTCGTCGTCAGGATGGAACATGGAGACCGAGCCGAGTTGGCCATCCCGTTTCCATTCGGCAAAGGGAGTGATTTGGTAGCGATCGAGATTGACCGCGCCGTGGCGGACGATCAAGCGGCTGATGAGTGTGCGGTCTGTCGGGCCGAGCAGTTCCGGATAGGTTTGCAGGTAGTACTGCAAAACCACTGTCAGCAGCTTGGCGGAGGTGGAGTTTTCAACTTCGGCTTGTTGGGACATCAGGGTGATCAGATGGGTGCGGGCCTCCGGCGTGAGCACCTTGAGAAGATGGCTCAAGGTCGCGGAGAAGAGCAGGATCGAATCCTCGTTCCTGAATGCCGAGGCGGCGACCAGGCTGATGATGTCCTTCTGTTTGCCGGCATCGGCAGGGAAAAAGACGGTCAGCTTGCCCTTTTGGGCGCAGCTGGAGATGAAGTCCGAAACCAGGCGGTTGCCCGGATCGATCGATTTGATGAAGGCGAGCAGATCTCCCTGGTTTCGGCTGGCGATGCGTGCCTGGAGCACCGGCACCATAATGTCGCGGAAGGAGGAATCGTACAGTTCGCTGCCCTGCGCCATGACGGCATAGGCGTTCGCAACGGTCAGGTCGCGGGCGGTCTGCACGCGGGCGGCCGAGGTGGCTTGTTTGAGTATGGAGATTGCCTGGGCCTTGCCCGCGCCGGCAAAACCGCTGTAGCGCTCGCGGACCGACGGCAACAGTTCATTGAACTTGGCCTGCAACTGCTGCATCGAATAGCTGTTGAGCGTGGCGTCGGATATTTCATAGCCATGGGCGTCGGTCACGGCGTGGAGGTTGTTGATTTTCCAGACGATCTCCTCGCCGCCATCGTACAGCGCCTCAAGCAGCACGGTTTTCTGTCGGCTGTCGAGCTTGTCGTACTGGGCCTCCTGGATGTTGGCCGGCAAGGCGAAGTAACCGACCAGCCAGTTCCACGCATCCCGCTGGGTCAGCGATTTGTTGGTGAACAGACAACGGGCGTTCCAGGCATCGTCCTGATGGAGTTTCTGGAGCAAGCCCAGGCCATCAATCATGGTTTCAGGGTCCATGCCCGGCACCCTGGCAAAAACCTCCGCTGCCCTGGCCTGATTGATCCTCAGCTGCGTGAGGGCGGGCATGCCCTTCTGCGCCAGGTCGACCCGCATACCCTTGATGGAGAAATAGGCCTGGGCCGCCCGGTTGTTGTAGTCATCCATGTTGTTGAGCAGGGAAATCACGGGCATGGCCCTGGCGGCGGTCACACCCTGCATGCCGAGGTAGGCACGGAACGCGCGGCTTGCCTCGAATCCCATCTCCTTGATGGTGGCGAGGCTGTTCATGCCCAGCGTGACGTCGACCGTGTCCAGGCTGGCGAAGGCCTCGAACGTCTGCACCTGTTCGAAGGTGAAGCGCTCGCGGCTGAGGATGTCGATGGCCGATTTGGCGGCTTCGAAGGTGACGCCCGACAAGCCGCAAATCTTGCGGAAGATGCGCTGGGCATTATAGTTCATCCTCGGGATGGCGCTCCTGCCGTATTCGATTTGCTGGCTGGTCAACCCGTGGATTTTCTGGTAGATCGCCATGGTTTGGTCGGCACTGGTCAGGTTGAGCTGGGCGTTGGCCTGGCGGGATGCCGGACCGGCTCCGCGGGCGGGGGCGGCCGGGTTGACGGCAAGCAAGGCGAGGGCGACCAGCAGCGGCAGGAGGCGGGAAGTCATGTAAGCGTGCATAGTGTGGTTTGTGGGTTGGTGGATTTTGTCAGGTTGCAACGAGTGCTGCCTTTTCTGGCGTCCTGCTGCTGGCAATGGCGCTGTGGGGCGGTTCGTTTGTGGCGTTGAAATACAGTGTTCAACAGATGCATCCCCCATGTTCAAGGGGTGTCATGGGGTGCGCGGCTGGCTATACTATTCCAATGAAACGGTTAAGTAAAGAATTCCATCCTTTTTTCTCACCAAATTGCAGGCGGTTGAAGGAGGCCTGGTGTTTACCGGGATTCTGTTGAGCCAGAAGTTCAGGGGATGGATCACGAGAGGAAAAACGCCATGAACAAAACCTTGATCCTGATGGGCATCGGCTGCATCATTATCGGTGTGCTCTGGCCCTGGCTGCGCACCCTGCCCATTGGCCGGCTGCCCGGCGACATCCTCATCGTCCGGGACAGCACCCGTTTTTTCTTTCCCCTCGCCACCTGCATCGTGGTCAGCCTGGTGCTGACCATCTTGTTGTGGCTGTTGCGGAAATGACCCTGAGGTCGGGCGCCGTTGCTGTCGGATCCTCCGCCGCCGAGGACAGGCACGGGCATGGGGGCGGCGAAGAGCCGGTCAGCGGCGGATGGTGTCGGCGTTGTCGCGCCATCCACTTTTTGCCCTTGGAACACGCCCGGGCGGAATCCATTGCCCTGATGTCGCTCTTGCGAGTCCATCGGCGGATTGATTGGCATCTGCCGCCGGCCATGGCCGATCCGCGCTGCTCGACCGAACCTCTGTTTGGCGAGGCCAACGGCAAGATGTTCGGGGTGCTGTGCTGCCGGGATGACGAGGGGAGGCCTGTGGTGTTGCGGGCCTTTTCCGGCCAGTTCAACGGTTTGTGGCATGTGGACGGCTGGGTGGAACCCCTGGTCGATGTGGCCGACCTGAACGAGTTGACCAGGGAGCCGGAGCGGGTCATCAAGAACCTGGGCGCAAAGATGGCTCAGCTACCCAGGGAGTCGGACGGCTATCGACGGCTGCGGCAGGAGAGAAGGGCGCACTCACGGCAACTGATGCGCGCGGTCCACGATCTCTACCGGCTGAGCAATTTTCGCGGCGAAACCCTGCCGCTGGTCGAAGCCTTTCTCGGTCCGGGAGCGCCGCCATCAGGCACCGGCGATTGTTGCGGGCCGAAATTGCTTGCGCATGCGGTGCGCCACGGACTTTGGCCCGAAGGCATGGCCGAGTTCTACTGGGGCGCGGGCAACGCCTCGGGCGCCAAAACCCACGGTCGCCTGTATCCGGCCTGTGCTGCCAAATGCGGCAAGATCCTGGGGTTCCAGTTGTGCGGTTTGTGATGAGCGGACAAGCGGGCTTACGCCTTTGCTATCAGGATGCGGAAATTGTGGTGGTCGACAAGCCAGGCGGCTTGCTGGCGGTGCCCGGTCGTGGGCAGGACAAGTTGGATTCGGTGGTCAGCCGAATCCGGGCGCTGCTCCCGGAGTGCATCGAACAACCGGCGGCGCATCGCCTTGACATGGACACCTCAGGCCTGATGGTGCTGGGACTGACCAGGGGCGCGCATGCACACCTGTCCCGCCAGTTCGCGGAGAGGCGGGTGGAGAAAGGGTATCTCGCCCTGCTCGAAGGGACAGTGGTTGGCTGCAATGGAGAAATCGCCCTGCGCTTCCGGCTCGATCCGGAAAACCGACCCTACCAGGTGTATGATCCGATCCAGGGCAAGGAGGGGATCAGCCGGTGGAGAAAACTGGAGCTGCGGGACGGCCAAACCCTGGTGGCATTCACGCCCCTGACCGGACGGACGCATCAACTCAGGCTTCATGCCAGTCACCCCTTGGGTCTGGGATGCCCGATTGTCGGCGACCGGCTCTATGGCAGGGGTCGGCCCGGCGAGCAACTTCTCCTCCATTCCGCTCTGCTGCGGTTTGCGCATCCGACGACCGGTCAATGGTTGAGCCTTTTCTCTCTTCCCGATTTCGCGGGTGCCGGGCTGCCCTTTTGGGATGCTGGCTGATGTGCCGGAGGACATCGGTTTTCCAGGCCGGTCAGGCGCAGGACCATGCCGGGCAGCAACAGATCGGGGGCGGTGATTCGATCCCGGTTGAGCTGGTAGATCTGCTGCCACGCCGTATCGTTGCAGAGTTCGTTCCTCGCGATTGAGCTGAGGGAATCAGCTCGCCGCACAGTATAGAAGAGTTTGGCCGCCTGATTGCCGGTTGGCGCGGCTGCTGGAGCCTGGCTCACCGCCAGGGCCGGGGGTTCAGGTTCGGGCGCGAGGAGGGGATGCGGGACATCAGGTGCGGAAGAAGGCGGTTCTTGGGGCGGCGGCAAGGGATCGTGGGCTGGCGTCCTGTCCGGCGCGGGTGGCGGCGGGTGTGATTCGGCTTGCTTCGCAGCGACCACAGGCGGCTGACTCTCGACCGGAACCATCGGCCTGTCCGGCATGGGCGGAGTCGACGGCGTGGGTGGAGTTGAGGGTGCTACGGTGACGGGCGGCGTGAAGGCGGGGGACGGCACGACAATGGGGGCCGGCGTTGCCTTGATCCGCTTTTTTTCCGGAGCAGGCTGAGGCGCCCAAAGCATGGTCACGGCCAGCAGCAGGGCTGCGGTCACCACGCCTGTTCCCAGGACCGCCCAGATTATCCGGGACTTTTTGGGGGCGGCCATGCCTGCTCCTGCGGGCCGGGAGTGCCGCAGCCGCTCGCTCCTGCGCTGCACCGCGCGGGTGAGCTGCACGACTTCGTCCATGCGGCTGAGGTGCTCCGCGATGCCGGGAAAATCGGCGGCAACGGGCAGTACCGATTCGTACAGCGCCTTGGCCTCGTTGATCTTGCCCTCGCGCTCCAATGCTGCGGCCTGGGTCACCAGGGCTTTCGCCCGGGCCAATCGCCGCTCGATTTCCACGGAGTATTTGCGCAATACCTCGCTGTTTTGGGAAGGTTCCTTCGGGATGAGCAGGGCCTTTGCCTCCACAATCCGGCCTGCCGCAAGCAAATTCTCGACGGTTGTGACGGTGGTGTTGTTCATGCGGTTCCCCTCGCGTAAAGTGGTCGAGCAAAGAACGTAGCTGGCGACGCCTCCATTTGTCAAGGCAGCGAATAAACGAAAAAAAAGGGGCACTCGTAAGAGCGCCCCTCTCTAGTTGGTCGTCAATCGACGAGTCAACTCTTACTTGATGTGATCGGTCACAGCGGCTCTTTCACTTTGCAACTCGGCTTCGGTTTTCTTGATCATCTCGCGGCTGAAGTCGCTGATTTCCAGGCCGGGGACGATCTTCCAGTCGCCGTTCTCGCAAACGATCGGGAAGGCGAACATCAGATCCTCATCCACTCCGTAGGGGTTGCCCTTGCTGTAAACGCCCATGCTGACCCACTGGCCGTTGCTGCCCATGGCCCAATTTCTCATGTGGTCGACTGCTGCCGAAGCGGCGGACGCGGCGGACGATGCACCGCGCGCCTTGATGATGGCGGCGCCGCGCTGCTGCACGGTCGGGATGAAGTCGTTCTTGTTCCATTCGTCGCTGACCAGTGATTTGACTGGCTTGCCGTCAGCGGTTGCATAGCTGATGTCCGGATACTGGGTGGAGGAATGGTTACCCCAGACAACGACCTTCTCCACCTTGGTGGAATGTGTGCCGGTTTTCTCGGCGATTTGAGACATGGCCCGGTTGTGGTCCAGACGCATCATGGCGGTCACGTTGCGCGGATTGAGATTAGGGGCGTTCTTCATGCAGATCAGGGCGTTGGTGTTGGCCGGATTGCCGACCACCAGGATTCTGACGTTGGGCTTGGCGTTATTGCTCAGGGCTTTGCCCTGGACGGTGAAGATGGCGCCGTTGGCGTTGAGCAGGTCGGAGCGCTCCATGCCCGGACCGCGAGGACGGGAACCGACCAGCAGGGCGAAATCAACGTCTTTGAAAGCAACATTGGGATCGTCGGTGGCGATAACGCCGGCAACCAGCGGGAAGGCGCAGTCGTTGAGTTCCATCAGCACACCCTGCAGGGCGCCCATGGCCGGTGGGATCTCCAGGAGCTGGAGGATGACGGGCTGATCCGGACCGAGCATGCTGCCGCTGGCGATACGGAAGATAAGAGAATAGCTGATCTGGCCGGCAGCTCCGGTTACTGCTACGCGTACGGGTGCTTTCATTTGTTTCTCCTTGTGGTTGAATCGAACAAATTAGTAGACCAAAAAAAATTGACAATCTACCGTGACGTTACTCTTCGTGTCCTGGGTGCAGGATATCGATCAAGAAGTGGCGTAACTGATGCAGCAAGGTCTGATGCAGGAGATGAAGAACAGGAACATGCTGGAAATGGTCTGGAAAGACCAAACAGGAAGCAGGATGCCTCCGCAGGGCCGTTTCCGGGAGGTGAAAGAACTGCACAGAATTCTTGAACGCTCCGGCCAAAAAAGACAAATCCTCTCTCAAATCCGCCGATATTGATACAAGTCAACGGGTAAAAAGTCAAGCGCTCTTTGCGGCTGGGCGCGCCTGGGGCGCATGCCGATATTTTTCAGGAAATACGAGAGTAACGGTCGGCGATCACCACCATCAGGGTTTCGTAGGTGAACCCCCATATAAACCCTTCCGTTGCCGGGATGCAGGGGTACAATATTTCGGGGCAGCGAGGGCTCATCGGCCGCTCGATGACGTTGCCCGCATTACCGATATAGTCCAGGCCAAGCCATTCGTGGCGGCTGATTTCCGCCTTCTGCAGCCGGATGGACGGGTGGTCGGGCAGCTCGAACAGATAGGGGGTGACCGGAACCGGTAGGTTGAGATAATTCCCGGCCTGGCGGACCGGATACTGTTTGACCAGGTTGCGGATGGAGAGCAGAATGCCGCACTCTTCGTAGGTTTCACGGATGCAGGTGTCCAGCAGGGAGGAATCGTCGTCGTTGCGCCGCCCTCCGGGAAAGGCGTAGTGGCCCGACCATGGGTCGTCCGGATTGGCTTTGCGCTTGAGCAATAGTACTTCGGGGACCGGCCCTTGGGCGATGATGGTGGCCACGGCTGCTTCGGTGTGGAATGCTGGTTTCATGTTCTGCTTTATAACAAATTTTCCATCGTGCCGCCAACAGCCGATTGGGTGGAACCGCTGCACGACGCCCCGGGATGACGCCTGCCGCCCATGTTGCAGATCACCGCCGGAAGCGTCAACAGCCCACTGATCTTTCCTTCGCCTTGCGCCAGGTTCTCTTTTCCGGGAGCACACCACACGTTTGCATCAGCAATGTCCGGTTAAGTTTTTGCATGTATGATATTGTCGGGCATTGGCAATCCTTGCATGACGGCAGATGGCCAAAAGGATGGTGGTGATCAAGCCGGCAAGCATCTGGATCATGAGGCCATGGCGGCTTGAGATGAGATGATAGACCTTGAGACGCCGCTTCCACCAGGCAAAAAAACTTTTTCATCACCAGCGCAGCATGTAGATGCGCGCAATCTGTTCGGCGCCAAGATCATAGCGGCTGGCGGCAATCCAGCAGGATGCGCCCTTGAGCTTATACCCGGCGAGCCGCAGCGGGGTTCGGGTTTGATTGACTCCTTTCCGGCCCAGCAGGACCTTGGCGTCAGAAAAAACAATACTCCCAGGGGCCACGGGATAGGACTCGATGCAGGTTGTGATGCTGTTCTCCTTGATCCGGGCGACGAAGTGCTTGCCTGCGGCCTGGATCTGGCCGGAATCGCTGTAATCCTGGCATCCCCGGTCACAAACCGAGGTTTGCCCGGGAGCAAGGATCTGGCCTGCAAAGGGACGTTCTCCTTCTTTACCGCTGATGAGATAAGTCGATATGGGGCTTGGCCCTCTTGACCCCTTTACGATACTCAGCCCAATCCATGGAGAGGGCAACATCGATCAGCGATCCGTCGACCGCCGTCAGTCGGCCCAACTCGGGATGTTGATCGGGCAGTATTTTTGGCAGCCTGTTGCTTCAAGGCTTCGAAGACCCGGAGGAATTGCTCGAGACCGCGTTCGTTCATGGCCTCGGCATACACAATTTACCAAAGGCTTCGTGCAACAAATTGTGTATGAACTATTTACGTTTGCCTAAATATTTGCGCAGTTTCTCTAACACTTTGTCAAAATCAATCGGCTTGCCAAGATGGTCGTCCATACCCGCCGCGAAACATGCGTCTACATCACTCTTAAAGACATTCGCGGTCATCGCAATGATCGGCAGCCTCCCACGACGGCTCTCGGGCAGGGCGCGTATGCGGCGCGATGCTTCTTGCCCGTCCATAACCGGCATTTGCATGTCCATGAACACAATGTCGTATCTTTCAGGTGAGGCTTCAATCATCATCACCGCCTCTTTGCCGTTTACGGCACAGTCAATTTCCAGCCCTGTGTCTTCTAATAAAGCCAATAGGATTTCACGGTTAATCTCAACATCTTCGACAACCAACAGTTTCTTCCCCCCGAATTCGCCTACGCCGTCAGCGTTGTCGGCATTTATGCCGTCACTCATTCCCTCGGTTTCTGTTGGGCTTTTATCGCCACGTTTTGCTTTCATAGTGAAAATAAACCGTGCGCCTTTGCCAATCTCCGATTCGATCCATATCTTGCCGCCCATATGCTCAACGATGCTTTTAGAGATAACAAGCCCAAGCCCCGTGCCTCCATATTGTCGGCTTATCCCGCTTTCAGCTTGTTCAAACGGCGAGAACAGCTTTTCTTGCTGTTCCTGTGATATACCTATCCCGCTATCGGCAACTTCGATCCGCAGTTCACACTCGCCTTCTGTTTCATTGATTAAAGCAGCGGCAAGCCGGATTTCGCCTCCTTCATGCGTGAACTTTACTGCGTTGGACAACAGGTTCGTGATGACCTGCGCCAAATGGTGGCTGTCCCCTACAAGGAAACGTGGTATAGCGCTGTCCACATTTTTAGTTAGGCGCAGTTGTTTTTCATCCACGCGGAACTGAATAAACGTCAGCGCATTTTGCAGCATATGTTCAAAATCAAATTCAATGTGCATCAGTTCCAGCTTGTTCGCCTCAATCTTCGCCATGTCAAGCACATCATTTATGATGCCGAGCAGGTGGGCCGATGCGTCCTCGATTTTATGCAGCGCGTTATCCTTGCGTTCTATATCGTTCGCTTTTTTTCCGATAAAAGCCATGCCGATAATCGCGTTCATCGGTGTCCGCATTTCATGGCTCATGTTGGATAAAAAGTCGCCCTTCGCCTTGCTTGCCACTGTCGCGCGTTCAAGCGCGTCGGTGAGCTGTTCATTCATGTTGCTGAGCTGGATAGACTGCTCATGGCGGGTAATTGAGTTTACCAGCATTAACCCGGCTGATCTCAGCATATTTACCTCGTCGTCCGTAAAAACACGTTCCCGCCTGCAATCGTCTATGCAGGCAAGTCCCCAGAACTCACCGCGCGAATACAATGGGAGCGTGAGAGTGGATTTTAATCCGATGGATTCCATAGCTTCCCGGTCTTCCGGTTGCAATTCCGAGACAGGCCCGTTGATAATACCGTTACGCTGGAATATCTCCTTCCATGCGGCGCTGTATTTCAGCCTTGTCCCAATCGGGATAAGAATATTATCAGATTCCTCATTTGAAGCCCAATCATGTCTGAGTGTGTAGCTGAGGGCGTCATCAACCATTTCATTCTGCCAAATTTGTATGCGGTCTACGTTTGTGTAGCGCCCTATCAAACTCATGCACTCTATCAGTGATTCCTCAAAATTATCTTCATTCACCGGCGCCAGTAGTGCTGACGCGACTTTGTTTGTGATTTCAATAAGATCGCTGTGATGCGTGTTTTTTTTCTCCATCTTTTTTTGTTCGCGCATGAGCAACAGCCCCACAATGGAGATTATCAGGCTTACGAATATAGTCACAATAAAGTCTTGAACCCTTATCCTCTCAATGCCAGCAACTATTTGGTCAATATCCTCATAATAATTTCCAGTGGTGACATACCATCCATAAGGTTCATATTTTAATGTGTAACCTCTTTTTAGATGCGAGCCTCCTTCATCTCCCATTTTACCGAAATAAAATTCGGAATAGCCGCCGCCTTCATTCCCTTTCGCGATAAAATTCCGAATCAGGTATGTACCTTCCTTATCTTGCAAGTCCCATCGCATAGTGCCTTCGTTTGCGGGATTATAATGGGCTACGCAAAATCCTTTGGCTGTATCAGCAAAAAAGTAACCGTCGCCTTTCTTGTCGGGTGCACTGTTGTATCGCGCATCACGCACCATTTTTTTTGCTGTTTCCATGGCGGTTTCTTCTGAAATATATCCGTCTAAAAACATTTTGCGGTTCACTTCTAGTGAACTGACAAGTGTTTCAACTGCGATTCTTATGTTGCCGTCAAAACCATCCCTGACATGCTTTATCTCCTGTGTCAAAGCCCTGTTCAAACTGAAAAGTGACAGCGACGAAAGTATGGCGACAAAAACTATTATCAGACCTCCAATTGGAAACCGCATTTTTCGGAGGCGGGTCAGCTCTAATTCCTGCATGGAGTTGTCATTTGGTTTTCCCATAATCACGCCTCATATTTTTGAATAGCCTTGGGTAAACCCACGGTTTTGCCGGGGGGCTCCCAAAGTTTGACGAATCCGGCAGAATAAGTAAGCCTCCAATTCGTGGACCGCTTAAAGTCACGAAAAAAAGGAGTATTTATTAACGACATGCAATGTTTAAGCCGCAGCAAATGGGAATGCAAGAACCATGTGGTGTGGATTCTGAACTGCCTCTCTGGGACATTTAGTATCAACAGTTGACGCCGATGAAGAGGTTGTGCGGGCGTATATCCTCGATCAAGAAAAAGAAGGCCAGCGTATCGATCAACTGACCCTTTTCAAATAGTCGACTATCGAATGGTGGTCAGTGGATCTGTTGAATAGACCGCTTTGAGCGGTTCATAACCTGAATCCGTGCCCCCTTCTGTCGGGCCTGCTCTGTTGGGGGTCTGCAGAGGGCGATTGTCAGCCTGAGAGGCTGATGCTGTCGCTTATTAACCGAACGCCACGGTCTCCTTGGCGCCTTGTTCTTTGAAAAAACCGAACTTGGGCAAAACGAAGACGCGGTTATCCCGTGGAGCTTCAGGTTGCCTGCGCATTTCGCTTATCCGGCCGGCATCAGCCGGCCATACACTACGCTAAACGCGGTGAAGGCAGGGCAATGCCTGCTGAAGCGCAGCCTCAATCGCCGGCCAGTTACGATCAGCCGTCCAGCCAGATGCATCAACTCCTGGATCACGGTTTTAATCCGTCTGCGCTTGGCTGAATGCCGCACCGGCCCAAAGGGAGCGATCAGGCCCGTTTGCTCAATAAAGCGGAGGATGTTGAAGGCAAAGGCGCTCAAAGCCGACAGGTTAATATTGTAGTAATGTTTTGACAAAAATATCAATATGTTAATTGAAAAAACAACGATTTTTCACTGATGATTTCTCACGGATTAAGGTCTTTTTTGTGCTCCGAATGGTTGTCGCGCCGCAATCATTACGGTGAACGATTGACGGAACGCCCTGCATTCCTTATCACTATTCCCAGGCAACCGTTCGCTGCCGCAGGCATCCCGCCGGCGTTTCTTGAAAAGGAGGTGTTCCATGATCATCGACGATTGGATTGGATTCATGCCATTGCCGGCACGTTCATTTTACTCTCCCTGGCCCTGGGAGGCGACAGCCCCGCCAATCCTCTGTTCGTCAGCCGCTACTGGTTGCTGCTGACCGCCTTCGTCGGCGCCAATCTCCTCCAATTCGGCTTCAGCAAATCTGTCCGCTGGGGCTGATCTTAAAAAAAACTGGGAATCCCGGAAAAGAGAACCCAGAAAACCTGAGGGACAGACGCGGAGTTTTTCAGCCGCGCCCGGCTCGGGAACGGTCGCGCCGCAGCCGGGGGAGACAGCAAAGGGCAACCAGCGCCAGGCCGGCGATCAGGTAGAGGGGAAAAAAACCCATCGCGGACTTAAACGCCTGGTCGGCAATGAGATACGGCGACCAAAGGGGATGCAGGCCGGTCTGGTCATGGCGCAACAGTTGGATCACCCCGGCATAGGCCAGGCCGATGCAGCCGTAGGCCACGTTGAACACCAGCCCCTTGAAACTCAGCACCGTGGCACGTTGGGACGAATCGGTGAGCGTATTCAGATAATGGCTGGTGAAATAGCTGGTCATGGTCAGGCCGATGAAGACCAGCATCACCGGCAGGACCCCGAAATAGGGGATAAAAAGCGGCAACAGCAGCAAGGAAGTCAGCGAGAGGAAGCCGACCGCCAGCACATTGCCGCCGGGCGGCAGGCGCTCCGCCATGATCCGGGCCAGCCGGGGAACAAACAAACCAAGCACCGCGGCCGCCGAACCCAGCAGGCCGAAGCTGGCCTCGGGCAGGCCGATCAGCCGGTAGTATTCGCTGGTCAGGGTCGCAAGCATCCGCAGGGTATGGTCGAAGACCATGGCAAAGAGGATGACGGCTAGGACCATGGGGGTGGCCAGAATCCATTTGCCGGCCCTGAAAATCAGGCCCATCCCGGTCCACAGGGTCGTTGTCGCGGCTTGGAATTGTCCCGCCGCCTGGGGCTCCCGCATCCGCCAGGTGACCGCCAGCGCCAGCAGGCCGAACAGCAGGGTCAGATAGACCGGAAACCGCATGGTGTCCTGGAGGGTAAGAGCCGCACCGGGGATCATCCAGCCGATCATCCGGTTGACCGCTTCGGGATCGTAAACCAAAGCCCCGATGGTCATGGCGAAGATATAGCCGACACTCTGGGCGCGCATCTGCATCTCCAGCACCTTGGGCCAGGCGGCGGCCTGGCCGTGCGCGACCAGGGTGTCGTAGGCCAGCGCTTCGTCGGCGCCGCTGGCCATGGCCTCGGCCAGACCGCTCAGCACCCGGTTGCCGAGAAAGGCCCAGAAAACGAGTCGGGGATTGCCCAGCGGCACAAAGGCGATGAGCGCCATTTCGGCAATCATCAGCAGGGAGGTGGCGATCAGCAGCAAGCGCCTGCCCAACAGATCGGCCAAGGCGCCGGAAGGGACCTCCGCCAGCACGATGGTCACCGCCCAGACGGAGTTGAGCACCGCAAACTGCGAAAGGCTCAGTCCATAATCGAGAAAAAGGACGGTAAAAACGGGGTAGTAAAATCTGGCATTGAAAAGAACGCGAAAAGCGATGAACAGGCGGATGTTGGGTATCGCGTAGAGAAAGGAGGCGGATTCCGCCGGTTCTGTTGCCCTTGTCGCCAACGAACGCACCTCGTTTCCCTTGTTTTTTCGCCACCTTGGCCCGCAACCGGGCCAAGAGTGGCGGCCCGCAACCCAAAAAAACAACCCCGGCCGTTTGCGTCCACTGATAGGACGAAATGGACGAGGTTGCGGTAACCAAAGGGTGCCGCCCGGTGGTGGCTGGCGCCGGTTACGATGTCCTTGCGGATGGGGCGGTCACATCCGGCGATACAGCTCCAGCACCCGCTCCTTGGTCATGACCTGCTGCCAGTCCTTGCCAAGGCAGTTCTCCCAGAGAGGCGCGAGCCCCAAGGCCACATTGGCCATGGTGTCCATGGCCGCCTCGTCGAGCTCGGCGGTCAGATTGCGCGGCAGACGGATGTCGTGCTTCTCCATCATCCGGCGGAATTCCTTGACCCCTTCCGGATACACCTCATCCAGATAATCAAAGGTGATGCAGCAACCGATGCCGTGGTGGGTGCCGAGCACGAAGGACAACCCGTAGGACAGGGCGTGGCAGGCGCCGACCTGGGAATAGGCGATGGACATGCCGCCGAAGTAGGAGGCCATCATCAGCTTGTCGTCCTTGCCGGGATGGTCTTCGAGGAACACCTGACGGCACAGTTCGAGCGATTTTTCACCGTAGGCGCGGCTGAATTCGTTGAGGTAGGTGCCATTGAGGGATTCGACATCGTGGATGTAGCAGTCCATGCCGGTGTAGAACCACTGATCTTTGGGCACGCCGACCAGCAGTTCGGGGTCGAGCACGATCTGGTCGAAGAGGGTGAAGTCCGAATTGATGCCCAGTTTCTTAACCGGGCCGGTGAGAACGGTGGTGCGGGAAATCTCGGCCCCGGTGCCGGCCAGGGTTGGTACGGCCGCGTGGTACACAGCCGGATTCTTGATCAGATCCCAGCCCTGATAATCGGCTGTCGACCCGGGGTTGTTGAGCATCAGCGACACCGCCTTTGCGATGTCCATGGTGGCGCCGCCGCCGATGCCGATGATGCCGTCCGGCTTGCGCGGCCCATAGGCCCGGATCTGAGCGACCAGCTGGTCGATGTAGCCGGTCTTGGGTTCGTCATCGACGTTGACCGGCAGCAGCATGTCGCCCTTTTCCATAGGCAGGCGGCCTTCGAGCGTCCGCCCCTTGAACACGTCGTCGAGGACGAACACCATGTAGGCATCAGGCGCCGTCCGCCTGGGCTTGAGGATATCGCCCAACTGGTTGAAGCAGCCTCGACCGAAAACAATCTGGGGGACTATTTTGAAATTTCTGTACATCGGATATGGTACCTGGTGAAGGGACACGGATTGGCCGGCACGATCGAGCGCCAATGGACACGGCGGCCATGCCGGAGGTGGCGACAAGGATACCTCCCATTTGTACCAGATGGCGGCCTAAAACTCAAGAATGATGTCGGCTTCCAGCAGGAGCGCCCACCCCTGCCTGAAGCCTGCTCTGGGGCGAATCATGAAGGAAATCGAGGCATTAACCAGGGAACTGTACGCCGACATCCCCCAAGGCACCCTCTACCATTACACCACCTTCAGCGGCCTGCTTGGCATCGTTAAAAGTCGGGCCCTCTGGGCCAGCGACATCCATTACATGAACGATTCCGCCGAGCTGCGCCACACGGCCAACCTGATCGCTGCCGAAGCGCGCGAGCGGATCGACAACGGTCACGCCGACTCCAGCCTGCTGTCTCTGTTCGTCGACTGGGTCTCGCAACGGATCACCAATGGCCGCATGCTGTTCGCCGCCTCCTTCCGTTCGCACGGCAATCTGTTGAGCCAGTGGCGGGGCTACAGCTCGCCGGGCAAGGGGGTCAGCCTGGGGTTTTCCCCAGAATACATCCTGCGCTGCGCCGAACGGCAGCAGTTCATGGTCGGCAAATGCATCTACGAACCGGCTCGGCAGCGGGCCTTGATCCGGCAGGTGGTCGACGCGGTGGAAAAGCTGGCGGCCGGACTGGGTCGCGAGAACGGCCAGGCCGGCGAACGGAGCGGACTGTACCGCTCGGCCTTCTCGGTCGTTGAGACCGACCTGCTGCGGATCGCGGCCATTCTCAAACATCCGTCGTTCCGCGAAGAAAAGGAATGGCGCATCGTCTCCCCGGTGTTCGCCAACAGCGCCGACTCGCCGGTTCTCTTCCGCGAGGGTCACGCCATGCTGGTGCCCTACATCGAATTCGACCTCAGCCTGGACGGACAGCCGCTGGCCATGGACCACCTCTACCTGGGGCCCACGGCCAACACCAATATCTCGATGAATTCCCTCAGGATGTTTCTGGAACAAAACGGCATCGTGCCGCAACGCGGCATCGAGTACTGTCAGATTCCGTTCCGCCAGCGATAGGCGACGACCGTGTGAAGGCCGCGCCGTTCAGATGAATTTCTCCTGCTCGATCCAGGCGCGGGTGCCCAGCGAGGCACAGGACAGGCTGGCCACTTCAGCGGCACGTTCAAGGCTGAGGAGAAAATCGTTTTCCAGGATGTAATGGCAGAAGGCGCCATGAAAGATGTCGCCGGAGCCTAGGGTGTCCACAACCTTGACCTGCATCACCGGCACCTCGCACAGTTGGCCGTCGGCATGAGCCAGGATCGGCTCGCCGTCCCTGGTGATGGCCATATGCTCGACGCCGTGGTCGCGCAGGTAGGCAAAGATGCTGTCGGGGTCGGTGCAACCCGGCGGATAGAAGGCGGGGGAGCAGATGGCGTAATCGACCAGGGGCAGCAGGGTGTCCAGCCCATCCTTCCAACTGCCTCCGTCCAGGACTACCGGTACGCGCTTCGGCTTGGCCCAGGTGGCCAACTGCACCGCCTGCGGCAGATAAAAGCCGTCGAGCATGAGGATGTCGGCGTACTCCAGGGTGGTTTCGTTGATGCAGTCGCGGCGGAGCCTGCGGAGATCGGTGCTGGAATACACCACGCTGCGTTCGCCGTTGGACAAATCGACGATGACGGCGGCCAAGACGGGCGGACGGCGGGGCTGGTCGGTGCTGTCGATCAGGCGCACCTTATGGGCGGCCAGATCGGCCTTGGCGAGATGGGCTAGGGGATGTTGCCCAAGGCCGGTGACCAGCGAGGCCTCGTTGCCGAAAGCGGCGAAGGCGACAGCGGCATTGGTCGCCGGTCCGCCGGCATAGGCCAACTGCCGCTCGGCTTTGAGTTTCTGGTTGCGTTGGAGACACTGAGGCACATAGTAGACGATATCGGCTGTTGACAGGCCGAGAAAAACACCTTTTTGCATGGTCTGGGTCCGTGGGGAAAAAGGATCTGCACCGGGTACATGTACCCATCATAGCCAAAAGCGGACCCAAGGGAGGCCCTTGTGCCGAAATTGCGCTGTATTCCCTGAGCAAGCAAGTGAGCAGAAGAGCTTAGGTCCTGCCGCCACCAACGGCTCACCTGTCAGCCGCAACGATTTCGCCGCAGCGGGGCCACGCGCCCAAGGGCATCGCCACTGTCGGCATCGACAGCAACGAGCCGGCGCACACCCAAAGGACGACTCCTCGCGCATGGTCGAGGAGTCGCGCACAGCCAGCTGCACGTTGCCTCATCTCTTCGGCGAATGGCCCGGGTCCGCCTCCGGCAAGGCGCCCTGCGCCGAGGGAGCGGCACGACGGCGATCGAGGGGGAGAAATGCAGGCACATGCCCGCCGTCCGCCTGTATTTCACCGTAGGCGACCACCCGGTTTTTCCCCAGCCACTTTGCCTCGAACAGGGCATGGTCAGCCGTTCCCAGCAGATCAACCATGTTGCGGGCGTTTTCCGGATAGGCGGCCACCCCGCAACTGACGGTCAAACCGAGATCGAATCCGTGGGCCGTCAGGAAACGGCTCGCGGCGATCACCTCACTGATCTTGCGGACCAGCCGGCTGCCTGCCCGAACGTCACGGCCGGGCAGGACCAGGACGAACTCGTCGCCGCCGTAGCTGACGCCGTAGCATCCCCTCGGCAGCAGCAGCTTGATCACGCCGGCCAACTCGGCAATGGCCCGGCTGCCGTTGAGGTGGCCATGGCCGTCGACCACCTGCTTGAACGAATCAATGTCGAGAAACGAGGCGGCAACCGGGCGATCCGGGTATCGCTCCAGGTGGCGCTCCAGGGTTTGGTAAAGATAACGGGTGTTGAACAACCCGGTCAGATCGTCGAGAAACGAAAGTTTACGGTAGCGGGCGCGGCTTGCTTTCAATTCCTGCTGGG
The DNA here is from genome assembly GCA_009778955.1 of Desulfobulbus sp. Taxonomy (GTDB): domain Bacteria; phylum Desulfobacterota; class Desulfobulbia; order Desulfobulbales; family Desulfobulbaceae; genus Desulfobulbus. The sequence goes on along the minus strand of WRFD01000007.1, from coordinate 6,212 downwards.
TCTTGCACAAGGCCAGATGCGCCCTGACCCGGGCGAGCAGTTCCTCCCTGGTCGAGGGTTTGACGATGTAATCCTGGGCGCCTGCGGCAAAACCGGCGACAATGTCTTCCTTGCTGTTGCTGGCGGTGACAAACAGAACATGAATTTCGGCCGTGCGCGCGTCCTTCTTGATGATCCGGCAGGTTTCGATGCCGGACAGGCCCGGCATTTCGATGTCCAGAAGGATGAGATCCGGGACGAGCGTTTTCAGCCGCTCCAGGGCCTCCTCGCCGCTTGCGGCCATGGCAACCGCATATCCGGCCTGACTGAGTATCCCGGCGATCAGGGTGGTGACCAGCGGGTTGTCATCGACGACCAGAATTGGATTATCCGCTGTTTTCGCTCTCCTTTTCATGAGGCTATAGTGAAGAAAAATACCGTGAAAGTCAAGGGCGCAACCACAACTTGCGCCTTCTTTCTCCAGTGCCTCCGGCACATTGCACGCCTGACCCGCCAAGGGGGCCTTCCGGGCGGCGTTGCGGCTATTGTCGCCCCCCCCTTTCCCTGAACCGACGAAATGAGTATTATGGAGATGAAGACTGACCCGACAACAGGTCGCAAAAACATACAACCCATTCCTCATGCGGGACAAAGGGAGGCGTCATGACGCGCATATTCAAAATGATGCAAGGAGTTAGCCTGGCGCTGGCCCTGCTAGCGCCGGCCACAGGGTGGAGCTACACCGGTTACGCTTACGGCCAGGACGGACGGGGCGATAATCCGCTCTCGTCGTTTCTCTCCTCGCCGTTCGTGGCCGCCTTCGATCCGGCCCCATTGGCGCCCCGCCTTTCCGCGCCAGCCTCGCCCCAGACCACGCCTAGCATGTGCCGGTGGGAACGGACCGTGCTCGACAGCGCCGGCAGGCCGATGCTCGACCGTTTCGGACGGCCAATAAAGGAGTACGTCCTCGGCTCCTGCGTCTCGCCCCCCAATTATTGATGGCATTCGGGACCAGGCAGCCTTGTTGCCAGGACCGCAGGCAACCTGGCCCTGATGCGGCCGCCAACCGACGATAGACCGCCGCCCCTGTTTACTTCACCTCGCCCGGCCGCCCTCCAGCGGCCGGGTGGCCAATACCGCCATTTCTCTCCCAACAAACAAGGCCGCCAAGGTTCTGATCGATCCATTAACCAGGCGAGCCCTCACCTTTTTCATTTATCATTTTTTTGCTCGCCTGAAATCCTTGCTGGGCAAGCGTTAGCGCCTATTTTATTAATATTTCAAAAAAAATAATGCCTTGGTCGCCTTGATTGGCATCATCAAATTTCGGCCAAGGTCTGTACCGGTTGATGCAGGCGCTGGCCAGGGCCAGCCCGGAATGGCTGGGTAGAGTCGAGATGTGGCGCGGTGGCCTTGGGCTCCGTTTCCACATCCCGCTCATCGAACCGGACGTGCGTAGTTAACGCATCCGGCTCTCAGTCAAGACTTCATGCCTTCGCCCACGGAAAGCTCTGCGGCAGCTTCGGCAGTCGTATGAGTCCTAATTTATGCAGGAACTCGTCGGGGCAGCGTCTGGTCCCCGTGCCGCTTTGCTTGCGCTTCTAGCAGAGCCATCGGCGGATCCGGGTTGCGGCGTGCTTGTCTATGAACCAGTAGGCCTTGGATGCCGGGCCAAGTCGAAAGTAATTGGCCCAGCCCTTGAGTTTCCGATTCAATTGGTTCGCCATTTCTCCGGCGTCCATCCATCCCATGTTTCGGTCTGTCTGGGCATGGATGGCTTCGGTCATCCGCTTGATGCTCTTTTGGGAAGGACGGGCGCCTATGTACGGTTTCCTCTCCTTCTTCATCGAGTACAACCGGGCAAATGTATACCCAGGAAAGTCAAACTTTTCCTTGGGCATACTGCATAACCTGGTCTTCTCCTCATTGACCGCAGTAGATGGCATATACAAAATACTCTCCAACCGATGGCGCCTTCTTCTCCCCCTTCCCTCGGAAACAATATCATTGACCAGATCAGCTATGCCAAACTCCCTCTCGACCAGATTGGCGAGCCAGAGCGCCCCAAACTCCAGCGCCTGCAGCCTGCTGGGCAGGGCATTTTGGTTGCCATTTGAAGCATGCGTTCTGGTGAGCCGAGGTGCACCTGATTGATGACCTTTGGCTTGCGATTTCGCGGACGCAATAATAGGGTCTTTTCTTTCTCGTTTTATTATGTAAGTGCGCCATGATGCGATAGCACCAATAGGATCTTGCATATACAAGCAAAAAGTTGACAGTATGTTGAAAAATTTACAAAAAATACCGATTCTGTCCTGACGGAAGAGAGCCTTACGGATTAACTGCGGCTATCTTGTTGAATTTAAACATGAAAAATGAATAATTCCTGACTTTCAGGGAAACTCCTGTCAGTGCTCTGAAGGCTTTTGCCGTGGATGAAACCCAGTCGCGGAAAGGGCATCGTTACATCGCCGTGTTCATCGATCTTGACCGCAAGGAACGTCCTTTGCTGTTCCCGGCAAAGGCAAGGACAGGTTGAAAGCGTTCAGACAGCGCCTGGCTTCACCATGGCGGCAAGGCCGGCAATGAGGTCGAGGTGTTTGCCGACATGCCGGCTTCGTTCATCTCAGGGTTCAAGACCTGTTTTACCAACAGCACCCTCACAGCGGATTGATTTCATGTGGTGCAACTGCTGACCAGGGCTGTTGACGAGGTCCGGCGGGCCGAGGCCAAGCAAACACCCCTGCCCAAGGCAAACCGGTGGGCAACGCTCAAATAAGATGTTGGCCTCCCTCCACATATCGGCGGCTAATACCGATACAAATGTCATCCTTTTAAGGAATCCAACAACGAGGCAGCGCCTCAAACCCTGGCGAAGGAGGCCAACATCATGAGCAAGGCAACAAGAAAGGATGGCAAGAGAAAGCGTAATCAGATCAATTTTGAGGGCAAGAGATGCTGATCATTCTGTCAACACTCCTCTTTGCTTGAGTTCTGTCAATTTTATTGATGAGCACGTTTCGCATCGGAATTCCGGATGTGGATCGTTCAAGCGGTCATAATTTTTCGTCTTGACCAGACGAAATCCTTTGGCTTTCTGCCCACATCCTGAGCAAATAATATTTTCCTTTATTTCCCAAAGTGGAAGTAAATATGAATTTTTGAAGATGAATCGATCAACCCAGAAGAAAAGCAACCCACCGATCAGATTGGCAGTAATGGTGGCGGCAAGATTGCCGTAATCGTGCATCATCCAGATGACGACAGCAAGAATAGGTGTCGATAATTGCCAACGGAACAAGTAAAAAATGTATTTCTTAATCACGGGATCACCTCTTCCATCTCAAAATACATTGACCATTCCCAATACTGTCTCGTAGAATTTTCCATAGTAAAATTAGTGTGTAACAAGGTGTTGCGATGATGGAGGTCTAAAAAAATCGATCAAATCTCTTCTGGTGAACGGCATTATAAAGGTAGCCATTTCAGCATGGCTTTACACTTCTTGTCAGTGCAAATCCGGATTCCGCCGGATGCCCCGATCCAGACCTCTTTCTCCGGCAGGTCCAACGCTTCGTACAACTGCCGCGTCTTGGCGAAATACTCCCCTGCCGACGCAAAGCCGCCGCAGGTCCCATGCTTTTCCCATTCGCCTTACAGCAACGGTTCGTTGGGCAGCACGCACATGTTTTCCTGCCCACTTGAGGTGCAAGCGAACCGACGACAATCTCCCCAGCAAGAGCGCGCGGGCGCATTGCCCGGATTTTTCGGACACTGTCCCTTACGCCCCGTCCTCTCCCTGCCGCCCGTTGTACACTGCCTGGCCGCTGGCGGCGAAGGCCCGGAAATCCGCCAGGGATTCCTCGCGCCGCAGGCCCTCGATCAGTTCGATGCCCCGGCCGGCCAGGTGCTGCCGCCAGTCAGGGGGCATCGGCCCCTCGTCGAACCCGGTGATGGCCATCATGGCCGGATCGGAACCGGCAATCGCCAGCGAGCGGATGCCGGACCAGAGCACCGCGCCAAAACACATGGCGCAGGGGCTCCAGTTGACCACCAACTGGTGGGCGGGCAGACCCGGCCCGCCGAGATCGTAGGCCCCAAGCCGCTGCTGGGCGAGCGACAGGGCCATGACCTCGGCATGGGCCGAGGAACAGGCGCGCGGCACCACCCGGTTGACGCCCACCGCGACGATTCGGCCTGAATCCCGTTCAAAAACCGAGGCGGCAAAGGGACCGCCGCTTTGCCGTTCGGCATTCAGGCGGGCCAGGCGCAACACCAGCTCCATCCTCGCCGCCAGATCGGGCACCACCTCGGGAAGCTGCTCGAGTTCCGCCGTCATCCAGTCCGGCAGATCCAAGGTGAAGCCTAACGGCAAAGCTGTCGTTTTCATGCGCATCCCCCAACAGGACAGAAAATCAGGAGCCCGTCAGCTTAGCCCGGAAAAGGAAGAAGACCGCGCCCAGCAGGCAGAACCCGGCCCAAAGATAGTCGAGGGTCAGCTTCTCCTTGAGGTACAAAAAGGAGAACGGAACAAAGATGGAAAGGGTGATCACCTCCTGGAGGATCTTCAACTGTCCCACGGACATGACCTCATGGCCGATGCGGTTGGCCGGCACCTGGAGCAGGTACTCGAGCAGGGCGATGCCCCAGCTGATCAGGGCGGCGACGATCCAGGGCTTGTGCGACAGGTTCTTGAGATGACCGTACCAGGCGAAGGTCATGAAAATGTTGCTGCAGGACAGAAGGACAATGGTGAGGGCATAGCGGTTCATGACGATTTGCTCGGAATGGATGTGCGGCCCGCTTGGAGCCGCGGATTTTCCTGGCCGCGCCGGCCGGCGCGGACACTCCATATTAGCAGTCCTCCGGCCAATTTCAAGGACGAACCTGGAGATGGTGCGGAAGGCCAAGGGCCTTGGCCCATGCAAACTCCTGCTGACTTTCCCGACGATCAACTATACAATATTCGGATTATGATGCAATCTTCCCCGGCTCTTGACAACGAGGTCGCCATGTCCGCCGATTCCCGCCCACTGCCCATGTCCTCCGATGCCCTCAAAGCCAACCTGCTGGAAACCGCCGCGCCGGTGGTCATCGACCCGGCATTTTCCCTGCTGCGGGATATTGTCAGCCGTTTCCAAGGCATCCAGGGCAAGCTCGACACCCTGCTCTACGAAATCAACCACCCCTACCATAACTGGAAGTTGATCATTCCGGAACTGCGGGCCTTTGTCCTTAAAAACTGCAACAATTACCGCGACCATGAACAAGGTCCCAAGGCCTTCACCCTGTTCATGGATATTTTTTTCGACGCCATCAAGGACGCGGGCCGCAACGAGCAACTGCTCCAGCGCATCCTCGAAGCCATGCTCGCCTATGCCGACAAGCTGATCCTGTCGCTGGACAGCCCGACCCTGTTCCGCTTCGAACAGGCCTTGACCCAATTCTTCACCCTATTGCGGCAGTTGGGCGAGGCCGAGCCGCAGATCATCATGGCCATGGTCCATGGGCATCAACCGGTGCGGAAGATCGCCCGCAAGATCCTCGAACTGCGCAAGCAGCAGTCCGACAAGCCCTTTGAGTGCAAGGCCCTGGCCCTGCTGCTGCGCATCACCCTCCGCTGCAACTACGAGTACTGGCTCAGCGAGGAGGATCCGCTGCCCTGGTTTACGCGGCAATGCGGCGACTACTGCCAGCAATGGCAGGGTCAGGATCTGCTGCTGGGCATCTCCCATCAGAGTATCCGCGAGGCGGTCCAAACCATGGAATCGGTGGATTTTGCCGCCGATTACCAGGCGGCCTTGGAGGTGCTGCTCACCCTGCCCAATCACATGGACATAGTGCGGATGTACAAGGAAATTCCCTCCAAGATGGTGGTCACGGATGTGGATGACGAGGAATCGGCCCATTTCGTCGAAAACCGCAAATTACTCTTTTTGTTCCGGATCATGGAAACATCCGGCCTGTCGCTGATCCACGAGGGAACCCTGCGCGAGATCAACCGCTCCCTGGTGCAACTGATCCGCAAGCAGAGTTTCGAGGAGATCGAGCAGTTCTTCGTCACCACCTTCCACCTTCTCAAGGTCAATGTCCGCCGCTATCCGCACACTTCGCTCCAGTGCATCCAGGTGATCGGCAACGAGGTGTTCAAGCGCGGCAACTCGCGATTGGTCGAGGCCTTTCTCTGGGAAGCGGTGCGCTTCGGCTTCCAGTACGCGAATGTCCGGGGGGTG
>WRFD01000006.1 GCA_009778955.1 Desulfobulbus sp. | reverse complement strand
CTTTGCGGGCAGCTGCGGCGGCGCGCCCATCGGCATCATCCGCCAATACATTGAGCAGCAGACGCCACGCTGACCGCCCCAAAGGACGCCCACGGCGTCCGCGCTATCCTTCCCCTCCCCTGGAAGGGCGGGGCTTGTCGCGCGCCTGGTCAACCGGGAGAAACGCTGTCCACCGGTGTCCCGAAAAAAACAAATGGCCCGATGTATCCGTCGGAAAAAATTCAGGAACGGAAAAGAAAAAAAGCGATCCCCGGCGGCTCAGACCGGGTTTAGGCGAAGAAGACCCTTATCACAGTGAGGGTGCTTCGGGCGCCCTGGCGCCGGTTTTCGGGGGCACATACGCGCCGCCGCTTGCGGCGGGACGGGGCGCAGCGCCACCGTCAACCGCCCGCAGCTCGCCCTCAACCCGCCCAAGGTTCCTCTGCACATTATCGGTCAATCCCGATTGGGGATATTTCACCAGGATGCTTTGCAGCAGATCGCGCGCGCCCAGCAGCAGTTTGCGTTTTTCCTCGGGATCACGGTTGTTGCTGGCGCGGATAAACAGTTCGGCCGCCTTCTGGCGCAGATCCTGGGCCGCGAGTCTGGATGCCTCCTGGAGGTTTTTCTCGCTGCCTGCCGCTATCGGCCCGCCGCCGGTTACAGGCACGGTACTCGTTCTGGACGAATCCCCGAGCAGCTGGTCTCCCGCGAGCTGGGATTGCGGCGCGGTCCGCTCGCCGGCCTGCACCTCGATCCGGGCGACCCCCTGATTGATGAAATTATCAGTTTGTTGTTTCGCTGATTTTTTAATCAGGTTGACATTGGGCGCCAGCATCGACGCCGGGTGGGCCTGGAGGAATTTATCGGCCCGCTCGGTCACATTATAGCTGTCCCGTTTGGGCACAAAGGCCAGGTAATTCCTGAGCAGGGAGCAATATTCCTTCATTTCGGCCGGAGGAATAGTACTCGCCGGCATCAGGGCAGCGAGCTGCAGCCCCGCCCATTCGTCCCGTTGCGCCCCTTTTTCGATGGAAAGCCGGATCAACTCCTCATAACTTTTCCGAGCCTCGTCGTAGGCCTCCAAGCCAAAATCCAAATCGGCAACGCTTTGCAAAACGCGGAGCAGCAACTCGTCCCGGCTCTGCAGTTGCCGCATCCGACCGAGCAGTTCGCCTAACACATTGAAGGCCTCGGCTTCCTGATGGCTCTTCAGCAACGCCTGGCCGTACAGAAAGGTTGTTTCGGCCGCAGGCGTCTGGCTGGACGCCGCTGCGTTCTGCGTGTAGAGATTGATGACCTGGGTGTAGTCGCCGCTGTCGAACGCGGCCTTGACCTGGGGATCGGGCGGCATGGCAGCCGAAAACTGACCAGCGTTTTTCAACTCGGCCAGGAATTTGCCGCACCCGCTTTCGAGATAATCTATATCCTGTTGGTTGAGCTGTAACAGGGAATTGCCGGCCAGCAACTGGGCCGCCTCAATTCGGGTCTCCTGCTGCAACTGTTTCTGGAGGGCGTTGTATTCGAGCAGGATGTGCTGGAGATTGGAGCGACACTGGTCGATCCTGTTCAATTTTTCCTGCGGCAGGTTCATGGCCGCGGTCTTCCGCTCAAGCTCCCGCCACTCCTCCACCCGTTGCTCATAGGCGCGGATGCGGCCGTTGATGGAACTCATCACCGGCATCATCACGTCCCGTCGCGCCGCCTCGGTCTGGGGCTGGTCTGCTTTTTGCCGGATCGCGGCGTCGCGCCTGGACCGGCCATCGGCCGGGTCGACCATGTCGCCGTCAAAAGCGCACCCCGAAAGGAACACGCCGCACAGACAAAAGAAAAGCACCAGCAGTCTACATGACGAAAATCTTGAAGGCACCATGGATGTTGTCCATTACAGGAAGGTCGAAAGTGATGAAACCAAGAAGGAAATTCCTGTCGTCCCGGCACTTGGCATGCCCGATTTCTTCGCGCATGGTCCCCTTGCTCGAAACGGTTAGTGGTCGATCGCATCGACAGCGAACAGGACCGGCATGCAGCAGGCTATTCTCTCCTCTTCGTCAGGTTGCCTCAATAAGCAGAGAAAAGAATAGGCAGGCAAGATAGCAAATAAGCCGGCGCCAAACAATCGCTTTCTCCATCTGAGCGGAAAAACATGCCTCCGGGACAGTGACCGGACAGCGCCCCGAAGGCGACTGCTCAACGGTTTTTCCAGTATGGCAGAAACAATCGTTCAGGTTCGAATCGGCCGCTTGCCCCCACCGCACCGAAGCAGAGGCTGGCGGGCACGTCGGGCGGCGAGGCCTGACGCAGGCCGGCGGCGCCGGTCATCGCCCCGCCCTGGGAGGGAGCCACCGGCATGAACACCTGCTGCACGTCGGGATATTGCAGGGACAGGCCGTTGAAGGTCAGATCCACCGGATCCAACTGGTCAGCGATTTTCCCCATATCGAGCAGGGCCTGGGCAATGCCGCTCCAGACCGGAAGCGCGCCCTGTGCGCCGGTAACCCGGAAACCGCGCCTCACCATGGTGGCATTGTTGTCAAATCCGGCGTATGCGCCCACCGTATAGCCGCCCTGGAGGCTGACCCCCGACTGATCCGGCGCCAGAATGGGAACATAGCCGACAAAGGCCGAGTTGCGGTAGTCGTTGGCCGTCCCGGTTTTGCCCAACAGCGGATAGGGCTGGTTCAGCTTGGCCAGGATCTTGTTCCTGTCGGGAATGTCGCTGGTGAGCCGGACATGCTCCAAGGCATATCGGCCGGTTCCGTACGGGATGACATTCTGCAGGATGTTGCTGACGGCGGCCGCGATCTTGGGATCGAACACCCTGGTTGTGTAGACCTGGCGGGAATAGACCACCTGCCCATCTGGGGTTTCGATCCGGTCGATGATGGCGGCGCCGTCGGGATCGACACGGCCATCCAGCTCGGATAGGGCCAGAGTCGGGGCATCGGCGGCATCGTGGCGGTTGCCGGTGATCATGGTCTCATAGGTGCGGGTGAGTTCGGACAGGGACACCACGTTGGAACCGAGCGGCAGCGACAGCACCGGCTCGAACCTGCTGTTGATGCCGCATTCACGTGCCAGCTGCACCAGATACTGCAGTCCGAGCATCACCCGGAAATCGCGGACTTCCCCCAGCACGTCCAGCGAATAGAGCTTATCCGGGTTCAGCTTGTCCCGCTCGTTTCTGAGTTGGTTGTCCACCTGCTGGACGGTCGAGACCGACACCATACCCTCGAGCTTGACCTGGTCCAGCCAAAAATTCTCAAACTGTCCGGGGTCGAGGGCGATCAACTGATCGGCCACTTCATGCGTGCTCAACGGGGTCCAATTGGCGGGCAGATCCTGTCGGAGGGTGAAAATGTAGCGGCCGGCCGCGTCCCGGACCAATCGGCCCTCGACATCCGGGTTCAACAGGCGCGACAAACCGCCAAGCGCTTGGCGATAGGCCGTCAGGGCGGCAATCAACGAGTGCAGATGCTGGAAATCATCGTATCGTATCCGGGTCAGTTGTTTGTACTCCTCCTCGCGACTCTCAAAGACGAAATCGGGCTGCAAGGTCCGCACCGCGCTGGCAAAGGCGGCATAATCGATATACTGGCGGGAAAGCTGGATGCCGAAATGATCCCGCATACGTTCCCGGTAGCGCTGGTAGGCCTCTACTCTCCCGTTTTCGTCGACTCGAGGCGCCATGTCCACCTTGGCGGCCAACTCACGGATCATTGACGGCGTCAGGTGGTCGGTCAGATGGTAGAGCAACCACACCGCGGCGACATTTTCCGAGGTAACGCCAGCCCAGCTCAACGATACCGAGCTATGGGGGCTTTCATGGTCGGGCTGCGGCGCGTATGGACGGTTCATGAAGACAAAGGTGTCCCGGCTGTTGTTGATCATGTCCACCGGGCTCCAGCCCAACTGCAGGGCCGCCGCAAAGAGAAAGGTCTTGAAGGTCGAGCCCATCAACCGCTTGGCGGTGGTGGCCCGATTGAAATTCAGATTGGACATACCGCCGCTCATGGCGCGAATCGCCCCTTCCTGAAGGACAAAGGCGGCGCCTTGGACCTGCGGATAGCGCTCCAGATCAAGCAGCACTTTGCCGTGGCCGTCATTTTCCCGGACAGCGACGTACACCTTGTCCCCAGCCTGCAGTTGGCGCAGCAGGGCCTTGCGATCCGCGGGCGAAGCGGTCTGGGCGCCGCGGCTGGACCTGGCGTAGGCGTCCGCCATGCGGTTCAATCCGGCGGCATCGATGATCCCCTCAGCGCGGCCGTCGTCGAAATGCACCCGTATCTCCAGAGCCTTGTCACGGGTTTCCTCAATGTCCTTGATGACGCCAAAAACGAAATTGCCTGGCAGCAGCTCCTCATCACCCTGGTATTCCAGCGCTTTGTATTCCTCCTGCACCATCGCCCGCTCATAGCCGCGCAGGCGCACATCGAGCAGGGAAAGGTGGCGGCGCAGAGCTTCGATGGTCTTCCGCTGGATCGGATGGTCAAGCGTGGTGATGATCTTAGCGCCCGAGGTCGCGATGTTGGCAATGCCGTTTTGTTCGAGGATATCGGCGATGAACGGGGTGCTCAGTCCTTCCCGGATCAGGTCCATGGCCGTATTCTGGGCATAGGACATCTTGCCCTGCTTGAACACCAACTCATTGAGATTCAGGCCCTTATATTCCTCCTCGCTGAGCATGCCTTTCTTGCGCATCTGGTCCAGCACGTAGCGGACCCGCTCTTCGCTTCTCTGCCTGACTTCGTCGGCATTGACCTGGTTCTTCTTCAAAAACGGATTGTAATAGTTAGGCCGCTTGACGCTGCCGGCAATGAAGGCGCATTCCAACAAGGTCAGGTCCTTGGGTTCCTTATCAAAAAAGAAGCGGGCCGCCACGCCGAGGCCATGCCCATTGCCGCTGACAAAGAACTGGTTGGTGTAGAATTCGAAAATTTTCTCCTTGCTGTACCTGTGTTCCAGACGCAGGGCGTACAGCAGCTCCTTAAGTTTGGCCTGGAGACTGCGCGACTCCCGCTTGAACAGGTTTTTTGCGGTCTGCTGGGTGATGGTGCTGCCGCCCTGGACCACCTTACCCGCCTTGAGGTTGGCCAGCAAGGCTCGGCCTATCCCCGGAATGTCGATCCCGAAATGGCTGAAAAACTGATTATCTTCGGCGGCAAGAAGGGACCTGACAAAATCCTTCGGGATCTGGTCATAGGTGAGGTATTGGCGATGGATCCCCTCGAACATCACGCCCAGCTTGTCTTTGCCGTCCCGGTAATACACCGGACTTTCCCGCCCAAGGATTTCGTTGATGGCCGACTCTTCGATCTCCGGAGCAGGCACCTGGGTCACCAGGTAATAGAGTCCACCGGCCCCCATGGCGACGGCAAGCAGAAAGAAGAACAAAAAGGAGATGCAACAATATTTGATAAATTTCAGCATCATTTCAATGCGTTCCCAACAAAATCACGGAGAGCTTCCGGCTGCTCCATTGCTCCAATCAGTGTTTTCACCAGCAATCTTTTCATTGGCAATCCGATTGATCATCCAAAGCGCTGCCGCCGAAAGCGATGAGGTTTTTAGCATGTTCGGCAAAAAAAAAGTGCTTTTTTTTCTCTGTCGCCAAAAGATAACGGCGCTTCTTGGGGAGCGGTCAGCAAACGAATGAAAAAAAACGGGACCGACAGACCAATGCTGTCCGCGATGCCCAATGGACTAAATTATTATTTATTAAAAACAATAGGTTATTAAAAAAGACCTGTGCGGCTGGCTCCAAGATCTACCCAGTAATTTCCCATCTTTTCTTTGTGCACGAAAAACCGGAAAAAATAACCACTTCAGAAAAAATCCAAGAAAAAAAACGATACTCCAGCGGAGCAAAACAACGCAATCAAATACTTTTGCTTGTCATTCTTTCTGTTAAAAGTTAATAAGGCCTATCATTGTCCATGCCCATTCTGGATTCAGTCTCTAATCGATCGCAGAAAACAATATTGTTTCAATGCAAGACAAGGTTGCATAAACCCGACTACTCCATATGAAAATATTGCCGAATCTGCTGACCCACTGTTTTATTGTCCTCCTCTGCCTCTCCTTTACAGCCTGTTCCTCGCTCAACAAAAAATCAGCCTTGGGCCCGCCCGCAAGCGAGGTGGCGCTCACTGACAGCCAGGACGAAGAAATTTCCGCGGCTGAGCCGGAGGAAACCGCCGAGGAGGAACTGGAAGCCCTCAATGCCCCCGGAGCCTGGGAATACGGCATCGGCAAGACCTATTCCCTAGAAAAGTTGGGCATCGACCCCCATAAGTACGATTTCCCCCTCATGGTGAACAAGCAGGTCCTGTACTATCTCGAGCTATTCCAGGGGAAGCAGAGGAATTACTTCACCCAGTGGCTGGCCCGCTCCTCCATGTACCGGCCTCACATCGAAGCGGAGCTGAAAAAAGCCGGACTCCCCACGGACCTCGTCTTCCTGGCCATGATCGAATCGGGTTACAACCCGTCGGCCTACTCGCCGGCCAAGGCGTGCGGCCTGTGGCAATTTATCGAAGGGACAGGCAGCAGATACGGTCTCAGGATCGATTCCTGGATCGACGAGCGCCGACATCCGGAAAAGGCCACCAAAGCGGCGGTGCAGTACCTTTCCAGCCTTTATGCTCAATTCGGGGATTGGTATCTTGCCGTGGCGGCGTATAACGCGGGCGAAAAAAAGATCGACACCGCGTTAAAAGCGAATAATGCCACGGAATTCTGGGAAATAGCGGCAACCGAAGGCATTTTCATGGAAACCAAGCGGTATGTGCCGAAACTGATTGCCGCCATCATCATTGCCCGCAATCCGGAAAAGTACGGATTTACCGACATTGCCTACAAAAAACCGCTCGAGTACGAGACCATCACCGTTCCCGGCGGGGTCAGCCTTGATGCTGTGGCCACCACCGCCAACACCCCGACAAAAGAATTGCAGGCGCTCAACAATGAACTGAGAAAAAGACAGGTTCCGCCCAAAAGTGAGTACACCCTGCGCATTCCAGTGGGGACCAGAGAGCTGGTCGCCGGCAATCTCGACAAGCTCCGCCCGGTGACCACGACCGTATACGCTACCCATACGGTCAAGAAGGACGAAACCTTGGACAGCATCTGCAGTCTTTACAATATCAGCAAGACCACCCTCCTGAAAGCCAACAACCTGAGGAGCGCGCAGTTGCCGAAGGGGTTGCGCCTCCAGATTCCGACCACCGCCACCAAATATGTCGTCGCCAAGGACAAGGACAGGCAGCCTGACGACCGCGTGGCCAAGAACGGCGGCAAGGACAAGCGTCAGCAGCAGATGGTGAAATACACGCTGAAATCCGGCGAGACGCTGGCTTCTGTCGCCAAGCTATATCACGTTTCGCCCCAACAGATCCTGCGATGGAATAATCTTTCCCACCCAGACAAGGTAAAACCGAGGCAGCAACTGGCGCTTTACACCTCACTCCCCGCACCAAGTCTTGCTGGGAAGCCCGAAGCCGCGGTTACCGCCGCTACCACTAAGATTGCGGAGGCCAAAAATACGAACAACGGTAATAAACCCGCCGCTGTGCCCACTCTGGAGAGCGCCAAGAAACGAAGCGTTGCCGAGGCGCCGCAGCCGGCCAGCAAACAGAGAGCATCCGCCCAATCCACAGCCCAGTCGGCAGTGGCTGCGCAGACGATGAAGGACCGGTCTCCCGCCACCTTGTACGTGGTGAAAAGCGGGGATACGCTGGCGGCCATTGCCAAAAAATTTCAATCGACACCCCAGAATATCCGAACCTGGAACAAGCTCAGCAGCAATGATCTGCAAACGGGTGACAAACTGATCGTCAAGAAAGGTTGACATACTCCCCCACCTGAAGGAAGGGGATTCTGAGATCAACAAAGCCTGCCGGACAAGACCGGTCTTACAGCTTTTCCCTCACGAGTCGATATCCCAACTCGGTAGATATTACGGGCAGCGTTCAGATCGCGGTCATGTTGCGATCCGCATTCTGGACAAACCCAGGAACGAACCTGCAACGGAAGTTCAGGCAGTATATGCAGACAGGTTGGGACGGAGCATTGCTTGCTTGATGGGCAAAAATCAAAGGGTACACCGGCAAACAGGCCTTTGAAATGCTCCTCGGTGATCAGCAGGGACTTGTACACCCCTCTTCCTTGATTGCCGCCGAAGGCGCCACGATGACGAACTTGGTGAATCAGTAGCCTTTGTTCAATTCAAAAATCGGGCGCAGGTAGACATAGGTCTTGCCCGTGCCGGTCTCCATTTCAACAGTAAAGTCGCCTGAGGTGAGCGAACCAGAGGGCGGCAGTCCATTGCGCAGTTGGATGGCGTGCAGGTTCTGCAACAGCTCATCGTCAAGCAGAGTGAGCCGGTTGCCAATGCCTAGATCGTTTTCCAGGCCGGTCATGGGCAAGACGCCCAAAGCACTACTGGTTCCTGTGAATTCCGTTCGGCATATCTCCTGGCCGCGAAACAGGTCACAGATCGCCTCTACGGCAGCCATCTGGCAATCCAGGTTTGGTTCAAAATGTAGCTTCATTCTATGCTGTGCGCTGGTCAGGGCTAGCAACAAAAGAACATATTATTTCAGTATGTTGTCCAGTTTGTTTAGCTACGGGCATTAGCTAATCACTCGCCAATGACGAAGGTTTAGCAAGAAAACCGTCCCTATCGTAGCAGCACCCATTCCGGTATTTTTTTATTTGACCCGGCATTGCGAATTACCCCACCCCGGCGAAGTGATTGCAGCAGGTTCCGCACCTTGTGGGCTTTCTGCTCATGGGTGAGCACTTCAGGGAGCTTGGCGAAGAGCAGCTCATCCATTTCTTTGCGGCTGGCTTTCGCATATTTTTTGCAGGTACTCGGTGATCAAGCGCCGGTAATAATCGTCATCCAGTCCCCGGTTACAGATGTAACGAGCCTTCTGGCCGGTCCATTCCGCCGCTTTGGCCGAGATATAATAATTGGGCGCGCGGCCTTCGATCAGCTTCTGGGTTTTGAGCAGTTTGGAGGCCGCCGGTGTGGACTTCTGGCGCTTTTGCACCTGATCCAGCAGAACCACCTGGGAAAGATTCAGATCGCGCCGTTTCATCAGGAGCTGGGTATACTTCACATCCAGAATCCTGCCGTGGACAGCCACCTCGACCCTCGGTTTGGCAGAGCTATCGGCATCGATGAGGCAATCGGGCAGGGGAAAAAACCGTTCCCGCTGGGTCTCGAACATCCTGCGGATGCCGCTTCCCTGCTGGTCGATCATGCGCAGCCTGATCATGCCGCCGATCAGCCATTGATTGCGATAATGTTCCGGAGGCGATTGATGTTCGAACATCCAATGCACACTGGATGGGATGAAGATGCCCAGATTGGCAAAAACCACCCGGTCGGGGTGCTCAACCACATTGATCTTCCCGCCCATGCGGTAGTCTTGATGGGCGATGCAGTTGTGCAGGGCTTCGCGGATCACCCAGGAATCGCATTGCGAGACTGGGACTGGAAACAGCGTGCCGTCAGGCATATATATTCCATGGTGACATTGCGGATTCGTTTGCACAGCGCTTCCGAGGCCAGCAGCAGCGGCAAGTCGGAATGCTGGCCGCCGACCATTCGATTCTGTTCGTCACGAAGGTTCCAACTAATCTTTGTGTCCGCCGGGGTGAGGAAATGAGCAGCTTCGTCCCGGCCAAGCAAGAGAAGGGCGGCGCGGGTTAAGCGGGGTGCATCCGATAGTTATGGCGCCTGCGGCGCCCTCGATGCCTTTGACATCCTCCCCTGCCCAAAGGCAGTGGAGGATGTCAAGAAACGGAAAACGATCTGGCGCCTAACCGTTGGCGCGATGCAAGCGGCCACGTTCCTGAGGATATCGACGCCTATGCCGACACGACTATCTGGCGCGACCAACGCATGCATTCCTTTGCCGGGACAACTCCTGAGCAGTTTTTTTCCTCGCTTCAGGTCTTGCTTGGGCGGTACGGCTGGCTGACCTGCGGCCTGCTTTGGCAAGTAAGCGGGTTGATCGATAAGGCGGACGGCGGTGTGGACCTGAATCGAGGACGCCGGCATGCCTCCAGGCTCCGAATTGGGGATACCCTTGATTTTTGGCGGGTTGCCGATCTGGTCCCCAACCAACGCCTGCTGCTGCAGGCGGAGATGAAAGTCCCCGGCAAGGCGGGGCTGGAGTTCGATCTCAGGCAGGAGACTTTGGTCCAAACCGCCTTCTTCATCCCCCACGGTCTTCTGGGCCGGCTGTATTGGTGCGCAATGCAGCCATGGCACAGCCTGATTCTTCCCCTGCCTCTGCCGCGGTATTGTGGAGCGGGCTCCATCTGGCGCCCCTTCCGGGCAGCCTTAGCCCCAAGGCTCTCTGCTCGGCGGCGATAACCTGCGAGGACGAGCAGACGGCATGAAGCGCCCGACGAATGTGGTTGCAAGGGCAGCCGCACCATTTCAAAAGCATATGGAGCAGTAAGATAATAATGAGCGAACCAACAGATGCAGCAGACGAACCGGTCGAACTGACCAGTCGTGAGAAAAAAATATTGCGGAGCCTGGGCCACCACCTCGAACCGGTGGTCTATACCGGCAAGGAAGGCATGTCCTCTGCCCTGCTCGGCTCCGTACAGGCCGCACTCAAGGCGCATGAACTGATCAAGGTCAAGATCGGACAGAACTATCCGGTGGAACGAAATCAGGCGGGGCAAGAGTTGGCCGAAGCCACCGGCGCCGTTCTGGTTCAACTCATCGGCCGGACGCTTCTTTTATATCGACCAAATCCGGATCTTCCGGAGGCGCTCCGGATCTCTCTGACCTCTGGCGCATCCATCCGGCAGACGGAACAAATCACGCGGAAAGCAGCGGCGCGAACCAGAAAGCCATGAGCGCATCATCTGTGGATGTATCGGCAAATATGCCCATATCCATCGCAAAATCCGCCCTTACTGACGTGGAAGAAATTCTGCGATTGCAATATGTTGCCTATCAAAGCGAGGCGCATATCCATAACAATTTCGCCATTCAGCCGCTGACGCAGACACTGGAGGAAATCGTTGCAGAGTATCACAAATGCACCTTTTTGAAAGCAGTGCAAAGTAGCGCGATAATCGGTTCCGTTCGCGCTCACGTTCAGGGAAATACTGCGTATATCGGCAAGCTGATGGTGCATCCCGAGCATCAGGGCAAGGGCTTGGGGAGGCGGTTGCTGGCGGCGATTGAAGCGGAATTCCCTCACAAGAGGTATGAACTGTTCACCACCTGCAAAAGTGACCGCAATATTCACATCTACAAAACCAGCGGGTACACGCGGTTTCGGGAGGAGACAGGTGGCGTGGGCATTGCGTTCGTGTATATGGAGAAGAAAGGTTTGTAATGGGAGGCTGATCCACTCTACGCTATTCCAACAAGCTCTGCATATTACAAGACTATACGCCCCTTCTTCTCGGCAACGGTGATTTCGGCGACCACGCCGGAGCGGAACAGCAGGAAGTCACTCTCCACGCCGTCGCTGAAAATCACCCCGTTTTCCGGCATGGAAGAAGTCACGCGCATGGGCTGGTCGGCGCTGATGCGTCCGTATACGATCGTGGCGCCGGTCATGCGGGAGGGGAAGGGTTCGCGCACGGTAAATTGCAGATGCTCCGCGCCCCACGCCTGCCGTCCGGCAGGAATGGCGATTTCTCCGTCCTTTCCCGCGATGCCGGCGGCGCCCGTGACGACGCTTTTCAGCCAGCCGGTGGCGCCAAGCCCGGTGGAGACGATGATGCCGCTGGAACTCTGATATTCGTCCACCGCGCCGTACTGGATGTGATAACGCGCCGAAACATGGGTTTTCTGCCCGATGAACAGATCATTGACCGCGTAAATCACCTGCCCGTCATTGAGCGTGGATTTTGCCATGGATACTTCGCCGATCGGCCGTCGGTTGGCGAATACATCCGGCAGCAAGGCGCGCAACTCCTTGGCTTGAAATGGTAAAAGCATGCCATCCCAGCGAGCCGGATCGGGATTCACGCCGATGAGCGGGTGTCCGTTGAGATATTTCAAGGTATTGGCGACCAGTCCATCCTGCCCGACGGCGACAACGATGTCCTGTTCGCCGAATATGAAATTGGGAATATGCTCGCGGCTGACAATCTGCACCCGCCCCATTTCCGACAAAATATCCTCGACTGTTCGCAACGCCTGTTTATAGACGGCGTCCTCATCCTGGTAATCGGTGAAATCGCTGCCCAGATGCTCGACATAAAAACGCGCCTGCTCCACGGTATTGAAGCGCGCGACCAGTTCCTCCAGCCGGGTTTTACGCTTGACGAGAACGAGCTTGTTTTCCGCCAGCCTTTTCATTGGCGTCTTTTCCCATAATCTCCCGCAGCAAATCGGGAGTGATGTTGAGCTGCCCGATCTTGTCGGCCTTTTCCGTCAGTCCCAGGAAAGCCAGGGCCATCAGCTTGTCGGGCTGCATGCCGACGCTGGCGAGGCTCTGGATGACGCCGGCATCCACGCCCTGCAATGCCTGCATGGCCGCCTTCAGGGCGTAAGCGCGGGTATCCGCCTCGGCGCGGGCGTTTTCCGCCGCCAGCCTGACCAGATCCTTGCGTTTTTCCTCCAGATTGATCTCGAACTGCATCTGCTCTTCCTTCAGAAAATTCTGCTTTTGCTGGACGGCTTGCTCGGCCTCCAGTTGCGCCTCGCGCACCTGCCGTTTTTTCTGCTCAATGCTGATTTCGGTATTGTATTCATTTTCCCTGACCTTGCGCTCCTGCTCGATCGAGGCGTTGCGCCGCTCATAGACAGCATCGTCCGCCGTCTTGAGAATCTGCTCGCGGGTCTGCGCTTCCAGCGCGCGGGTGGTTTCCTGGTTGGCCAGCACGGCCAGCAGCGAAAGACCCATCACTTCCAGCCCCAGCCGCGTGATCTCTTCGCTTTGGCTCAATTCCTCAAGGATTGAGGCCGCCAGCGCTTCTCCGGCGCGCATAGCTTCGTACAGCGTCATGGCGGCAAGCTGTTTTTTCGCCAGCACCTTGACGCTGTTGATCATGCGCTGCAACAGTTTCTTCGGATCTTCGGAGAGATAGCCGCCCTTGCGTTTCAGGCTTAAGCTGTAATCCAGCATGGCGGCGGTTTCCTTGGGATGCACCACACGGAACACGAGCTGCCCTTGCAGGGTGACGCTCTGGAAATCGGCGGTCATTTCCTCGAAAATGAAAGGCGCATCGATGCTGCCGATGGGAAGCACGACGATGGAAGTGCTCGGCGCATAGCAGAAAAAAGTGAGCCCCGCGCCCTCCGCCGCGAGTTTGCCTTTCTTGTATCGCAGAACATATTCGCTGGGTTGAAACTTGAAGTATCTGAGACCAAACATGGAAAACTCCTTTCCTGAAACAGGCGGGGTTCAAAAAGGTACGCCTTCTGCTCCTGGCGTGGAGCAGGGCCGTGAATCAACGCATAGACGGCAGTGTGCCTGCGAACCCCAACACCATCATCGTTCTCCGGCGAAAAATCCATCTCAGGTGTTGATTCCCCTCGCCACGCATGCGCACAGGCAATGCTCAAGGCGCATGAACTGATCAAGGTCAAGATTGGCCAGAACTGTCCGGTAAAATGGAAATCAGGCAGGGCAAGAGCTGGCCGAAGCTGACGACGCTGCTCTGGTTCAGGTCATCGGCCAGGCGTTTCTTTGGCGCCAGCCGAATCCAGATCTTCCGGAGGCGCGCCGGATATCTCCGACATCCAGCGCATGTTTACGGCAGGCGGAAAACATACGGAAAGACAAGGGAACTGCACGAACCAGAAGGCCATATGCACGGCCTTCTGGCGGGGATTAAAACATGCATTCAATCGGGCTTGCCCCTGGAGAGTGGAAGAAGGGGATCAGAGATCGCCCCGATCGAACAGGTCCCGGCGATCCTCGACAAACCAGTGAATGAACTTTTCCAGGCCCTTCTGGAGAAAGCGGTCGAAATCCCAAGGATCATCCGACAGCACATTGCGGCTATCGTTTTTGATCGCGTACACGTAGGCATCTTCGGTGGTCTCGTCCGCCAAGGTCACCTGAATCACAACCCGCTCGTACCAGTCGCCTTCAAAGGCATCGAGTTTTTCCAGTGCCTGTTCGTCCAACCCCCAGTACAGCTTGCCGAAAACAACCGAATCCGTTTGTTGGGTGATGCCGGGATATTCGGAATTGCGGACGCGATACCGGGCCCAGTGGCGCAAGGTTGCCTCCTTGCCTTCATAGGATTGGCCGGTGACGGCCTTCATGACCAGTGGCGACTGCAATGTTCCATAACAAAATAGCGCTCTTTTCTTCATTCTCTCACCTGCTGTTCATTCAACATCTGTTGCCCACACGTCTCCTCCGCGTCGCCAAACCTGTCTGCTGTCGTATCCCCCCCCTTCTTTCCGATCCTTTCGTTGAAGATGCCCATTCATGCATGCCATTGCGCCCCGCAGGGTTTTCCGCATGCCGGTCTTCAGCCAGACGACCGGACCTCAACCGCCTTTCCCAAGACCTTTGGATCGCAACGAACCTGGTAAATTTACTAGGGTAAAATACCCTACCATCGCTGAATTTCCAAGAGCATATCAAGAAAATCGGAAAACGGCCTGAGACAGGCCTCTGGCCCTCACGCAAGGCGCCGGAAGCGAGCCAAGCACATCTCTTCCGTCCAGCCGGCCCTGCCATGGCAGGGCCGGAAAGCCTGTCATTTTCTCCTGTTCAACGGCAGCCAGGTTGGGTATGATGCGCCCCTTACAGCACGGCTTTCCACAAGTCTTTTGTATACGCCCAAACCTGCGGCAAAGCCGCAAACCGCATTACCCATTTTTCAGAGAGCCGCTGCCGCGGACCAGACCGCGCAGCCGGCATACTTACCCAGTCAAGGAGTCAAGATGAGCAGCCTACAACAAAGTGATCCCGAACTTTTTTCCCTGATCAAGCAAGAGGAGCAGCGGCAGAAAAACAAGATTCGCCTGATCGCCTCGGAAAACTACGTCTCCAGCGCGGTCATGGAAGCCACCGGTTCGGTGCTGACCAACAAATATTCCGAAGGATACCCGGGCAAGCGGTATTACGAAGGCCAGCAGTACATCGATCAGGTGGAAAGCCTGGCCATCCAACGCGCCAAAGATCTGTTTGGCGCCGAGCACGTCAACGTGCAGCCCTATTCCGGCTCACCGGCCAACCTGGCGGTGTATCTCGCCTTCCTCAACCCCGGCGACACCATTCTCGGCATGGCCCTGCCCCATGGCGGCCATTTGACCCATGGCGCCAAGGTATCGATTTCCGGCAAGTACTTCATCGCCGAGTCCTATTCCCTCGACCAGGAAACCGGACGGCTCAACTACGATACCATCCGCGAGAAGGCCCTGGCCTGCCGGCCCAAAATCCTGATCGCCGGTCACTCTGCCTACTCCCGGATTCTCGATTTTCCCGTATTCCGCGAGATCGCCGATGCCTGCGGGGCCCTACTCCTGGTGGACATGGCCCATTTCGCCGGATTGGTGGCGGGTGGCGTCCATCCCTCGCCCATCCCCTATGCCGACCTGGTCACCACCACTACCCATAAATCGCTGCGCGGCCCCCGGGGCGCCATGATCATGTGCAAAAGCGACTACGCCGCAGCCATCGACAAGGCGGTCTTTCCCGGACTTCAGGGCGGTCCCCACAACAACACCACCGCCGCCATTGCCGTCACCCTCAAGGAGGCTTCCACCGACGCCTTCAAGCAGTACGCGGCCCAAATCGTCAAAAACGCCCACACCCTGGCCGACACCCTGATCAATCGCGGCTTCCACCTGGTCACCGGCGGCACCGACAACCACCTGATGCTGATCGATCTCACCAACAAGGGCGTGACCGGCAAAATCGCGGCCAAGGCCCTGGACGCGGCCGGCATTGTCCTCAACTACAACGCCGTTCCCTACGACACCCGCAAGCCCTTCGACCCGAGCGGCATCCGCCTGGGGACCCCGGCCGTCACCTCGCGCGGGTTTAAGGAAGAGCAGATGGTGCAGATCGGCAAGTGGATCGACGCAGTGGTTGCCGATCCCGCCAACGCCGCCCTTCAGGCCGAGATCGCCACGGCGGTGCAGCGACTCTGCGCCGGTTTTCCCGCACCGGGGCTGGAATCTTTAGGCTGATCCAGACGCGGACATCTACCAGTAGCAGGATAAAAGCGGCCAGCTTGCCCAGAACTCAACCGGGGAAGCTGGCCGCTTTTTTTTATAAGCTGTCCTGTATTATGGCAACCCAAGCTCGCACATAATAAGGAGGGCGTTGCTCACCGAACATTTTTGTCGTCCCAATCCCCTTCAGTGCAAAGTTTGCGCCACGGAGCTGGCAAAATCGATGAACCTGGCGGGCAGCGCGCCAAGCAAAATAATGACGAGCACCAGCACCACCCCGGTCAACTGAATGACCGGGTGCGCCTCGACCTGGGGCAGCTCCCCGGGTTCGGCGGTATAGGCCGCCTTGACCACCGAGAGATAATAATACAGGGCAATAGCGGTGTTGATGGCCGCCAGACAGACCACCACCAGATGCTCAGCCCGCAGCGCCGAGGTCAGGATCATGAATTTACCCATGAAACCGACAAAGGGCGGGATGCCGGCCAGACCGAAGAGACCGACCGCCAGCACGAAGGCCAGCACCGGCTGCCGCTTGTACAGGCCGTTGAAGTCCTCAATCCTCAAATTTTCCCCTGCCTGCGACACGTTGCTGATCACCAGAAAGCAGGCGAGATTCATCAGCACGTATCCGGCGATGTAATAAATGGCCACCCCATAGCCGTCGTGATCAAGAGCCAGCAGGCCTAGGAGAACGAAGCCGGCATGGGCGATGCCGGAAAAGCCCAGCATCCGTTTGATGTCCTTCTGCACCAAGGCGCTGAGGTTGCCGTAAAACATCGAACAGAGCGCCAGCACCGCCATCAGTTCGGTGAGAAACTGGACGTGGTTGGTTGGGACGCTGAGGAAACGGATCAACAGGGCTACTGCCCCGAACTTCGGCAAGGTGGCGATGAAACCGGCGGTTTCGTTCGAGGCGCCCTGATAGACATCCGGCACCCAGAAATGCAGAGGAAACACCGCCAGCTTGTAGAAGAAACCGATCAGGACCAGGAGCACCGCCACCAGTACCGTGGGCTGCAGACTGCCCTTGGCGAGGAAGGCGACGATTTCCTTCAGATAGGTGGTGCCGGTGAGCCCGTACAGCAGGCTCATGCCGTAGAGCATGAATCCGGTCGCCATGACGCCGAAGAGAATATATTTTATGCCCGCTTCCATCTGCACCCGGCTGCCGGTGCGGTCGTCGCGCATGGGCACCAGCAGGTAGAGGGCAAAGGAGGAGAGTTCAAGCGAGATGAAGATGGCGATCAGCTCCACCGAGCTGACCAGCATCATCAGGCCGAGGACGCTGAGCAGAAGAAAAAGATAGTACTCCGGGCGGACATCCAGACGGATGCCTTTCAGGTTCTGGCCAAAGATCAGCAGCAGGGCCAGGGAGAATCCGATCAGCGCCTTGAACAACTGCGAGTACGAATCCACCGCATAGGCGCCGTAAAACAGGATGTCCTGCGACTGGAACGTGAACAAGGCGGCCGCGAAGGTGGCGAGGCCGAAAACCACGGCCACCGACTTCGCTGTCCGGGCCGAGGGCGTTTTGCCCAGGCTGACCAAAAAGAGCGCCAGCGCACCGGCGGCCAGCACCAACTCGGGAAGAATAACCATAAATATTGCCTTTCTTCGTGTTGTCTCAGCAGCGATCGCTCAGGACGATCGGGATAGTGACGAAACCAAGCGGCCGACACCGCGCCATCAATTCCACAGCACCGCCGCGACTTGTTGATGCTGTTGCCAGTGGTGCAGCTGATTGAGCAGAGCGCTGACCGAGGTGTGCATCAGGTTGATAAAGGGTTGCGGCCCAAGACCAATCCAGAAAACAAAAAGCAGAAAGGGCGCCAGCACGGCAATCTCGCGCGGGCCGAGATCGGTCAGATAGGACTGATCCGGATTGGCGGTCCCTCCCCAGACGACTTTTTGCAGCATGCGCAGCATGTAGGCCGCCGCCAGGACAGCGCCGGGGATGGCGGCCAGGGCCAGGGAGGTGCTGTGCTCAAAGGTCCCGGCCAGCACCAGAAATTCGCCGATGAACGAGTTAGTCCCCGGAAATCCGAAGGAGGAGAGGGAGAAAAAGGCCAGGAAGGTCACGAACCAGGGCATGTATTTGCCCACGCCCATGGACAACGCCAGCTCCCGGCTGTGCGTACGTTCATAGATCATGCCCACGCACAGGAAGAGCGCACCGGTGGTGACGCCGTGATTGATCATCTGCAGCATGGCGCCTTCAACTCCCCGGCCGTTGAGCACAAAGATGCCCAAGGTGACGAACCCCATGTGCCCCACCGAAGAATAGGCGATCAGCTTTTTCATGTCCTGCTGGGCAAGGGCGGTGAAGCCGCCGTAAATAATGCCGGCGATCGACAGCCAGAGGATCGGCTGGGCCAGCAACAGAGTGGCATCCGGCGTGATCGGCAGACAGAAGCGAAGCATGCCGTAGGTTCCCATCTTGAGCAGGACCGAGGCCAGGATGACAGATCCGGCGGTCGGAGCCTCCACATGGGCGGCAGGCAGCCAGGTGTGGAAGGGAAACATCGGCACCTTGATGGCAAAGGCCAGAAAGAAGGCAAGGAAGACCAGCACCTGGAAGGTGAGGGAATAGGGTTGCCACATCATCTCCGGGATAAAGAAGCTGCCCGATTCGAGATAGAGGGCGATGATGGCCACCAACAGCAGCACTGAGCCGGCTAAGGTGTAGAGGAAGAACTTGATTGAGGCGTATGCCTTGCGGGGCCCGCCCCAGACGGCGATCAGCAGATACATGGGAATGAGCATGAATTCCCAGAAAATGTAGAACAGGACAAAATCCAGGGCGACAAAGACCCCGACCATGGAGGTCTCCATCACCAGCAGGCAGAACATGAACGGGGCCACCCGCTGCTGGATATATTTCCAGGAGGCGAGGACGCAAAAGGGCATGATCAGGGTGGTCAGCAGGACCAGCAGGATGGAAATGCCATCCAGGCCCACGATGTAGTTGATGTTCAGCCGGGGAATCCAGGCATAGGCCTCGGCGAATTGGTACTTGCTGCTGGCCGGATCAAAACCGAACAACAGGGGCAGAGAGCAGACCGCAGTCAGCGAGGTGATCAGCAGCGTCCACAGCCGGGCAAAGGTCTGGCCATGAAAGAAGAGCAGCGCGATCGAGCCGGCCAGCGGCAGGAAGATGAGAAAACTGAGCAGGGGAAAACCCTCTTTGATAAGTAGCAGTTCCATTCTCTTTTCCCCTTAGAGCAACTGGGAGACAACGAAGGTGACCAGCATGACCGCGGCAAGCGAAGAAAGATAGAACAGGACGACTTGGATCTGGCCGCTCTGGAGCACCCGCACCTTGCCGCCCAGTGCCCGCACGCCGCGGGCAATGCCGTCGACCACCCCGTCGATGGCATTCCAATCAAACCAGCTCCAGAAACGGCTGACCGTCATCAGCGAGCCGATCCCGACCACCCGGTACGCCTCGCCCCAGGCGGTGTCGCACCACTGCAACGGACGCTTGATCAGCCAGAGAAAGGCGTGGCCCATCTGGCGGTACAGCCAGTCGATATCGAGGCAGACCCGATCCACCGGCTCCACATATTTCTTGAGCAGGAAAAAGGCCAGGGCGGCAAAACCGAGCAGTTGCATGGTCTCCGTCAGTTGGTAGGCCGTGTAGGGCGTGTAGGCGATCGCATGGGGCAACAGGGCGTAGAGAAAGCCGGGCACAGTCCCCACCAGGATGCACATGGTGGCCCCTAGGGTCATGGCGATGAGCATGTTGCGCGGGGGATCGCCCGCCTTGTCCCAGGTGGCCTGGCTGCACTTGTTGCTGCCGAAGAACAGAAAATAGGGCAGCTTGAGGCCGTTGTACATGAAGGTGCCGGTGGCGCCGAGCATCAGCAGCCAGACTGCCCAGTTGAGGTGCTGCTCGAAGCCGGCGGAGATGATCATCGACTTGCTGGCATAGGCCGCGAAAAATGGGACGGCGGAGATCGACAGGCAGCCGACCAGGGTGAAGAAGAAGGTGGCCGGCATCTTGGCATGCAAGCCGCCCAATTCGGTGAACTTGGTTTTGCCGGTCATGTAGAGGACTGAACCTGTCCCCATAAACAACAAACTCTTGTACAGAATATGCGCCACGGCATGGGCCACGGCGCCGTTGATGGCCAGGTCCGTGCCGATCCCGACCCCGGCGACCATGTAGCCCACCTGGGAGACGATCGACCAGGCCAGCAGCTTGCGGATGTCATTTTCCATCACCGCGTAGATCACCCCGTACAGGGCCATGATTACCCCCATCACCACCAGAACTTCCATGCCGGCACAGGCCCGGGCCAAGGCATAGACGGCGGTCTTGGTGGTGAAGGCGCAGAGAAAGACCGCGCCATTGAACGAGGCCTCGCTATAGGCCTCGGGCAGCCAGGAGTGGAGCGGGACCATGGCGGCGTTGAGTCCGAAGCCGATCATGATCAGCCAGGTAGCCAGTCCGGGATGGGCGACATCGAGCAGGTCGAAGGCGATGCTGCCGGTCCCTTGGTAGTGGAGTAGGATACCGGCCAGGAGGGTGATGCCGCCGATGGTGTGGATGACCAGGTAGCGAAAGCCCACTGCCAGCGAATTCGGCCGCCGCCTGAACCAGATGAGGAAGACCGAGGCAAAGGCCATCATTTCCCAGAAGAGAAAGAGGCTCAGATAATCGCCGCTGTAAATCACTCCCAGGGAGCCGGCCGCATAAAACCAGGCAGCCATGTGCTCGCCGGCCCGGTCGACGTGCAGGCCGTAGAGCGTGCCGATCACCGCCATCAGCGCCATGATCAGGGCAAAGACGGTGGAGAGCTTGTCCACCCGGCCGAAGACCAACTGCCAGTCCAGGAAGTTCACCAGGCCGTAGCTGCCGGCCAAGGCGGCATTGTACAGCACCGCGCCAAGACTCAGCAGCGGCGCCAGGAAAAGATAGGGCCGGCGCAACGGTCCCTGGATGAAGGGCAGGAGCAGCGCGCCCGCGATCAGGAATATGGAGGGGTGGAGAAAACCGGAGGTCATTCTTCTTCCTCGCAGGGTAAAAGGGTGCGGTCATACACATCGACCGGGGCCTGAATGCCGGATCGGCCGAACCAACGGGCCGCCCCGATGATCAGGGCCGCGGCTGCAAAACCGAACAACGACCAGAAAAAGGGCACGCGCCGCTCGGCCCAGGAATGGGCGTGCTGGGTGTCGACGAGCAGCGAGGCCACGGCAATCGCAGCCAGCAGCACGAAGCAGACCGTCACCACGGTTTTCAGCCGGGCTTGGAGGTATGCGATCAGCGTGGTCATCCTGTCACCATCCAGACGAATTGCATCATGAAATTGGGATAAATGCCGATGATCACCGAGACCGTGACCGCAATCAGCAAGGGAATCAGCATGCTCAGCGGCGCCTCCTTGATCCCGGTCTCGGCCTGTCCCGTCGGCCGTTTGCCGAAAAAGGCCTTGTAGGTCACCGGGGCGAAATAGCCGACATTGAGTACGGTCGAGGCAATGAGGATCAGCAGGATGCCCACCTGATGCGCCTCCATCGAACCCACCAGCAAATACCACTTGGAGACGAAACCGGCCACCGGCGGCGCGCCGATCATCGAGAGCGAGGCCACGGCAAAGGCGCCGAAGGTGAACGGCATGGTCCTGCCCAGACCGCTCATCTCCGAGATATATTTTTTGTGGGCCGTAATGTAGATGGCGCCGGCGCAGAAGAACAGGGTGATTTTGGCAAAGGCATGGTTGACGATGTGAATCAGGCCGCCTTCGATGGCATGGGGCGTGAGCAACGCCACGCCTAGGATGATGTAGGAAAGCTGGCTGACTGTGGAATAGGCCAGCCTGGCCTTGAGGTTGTCCTTGGACAGGGCGATCATCGAGGCGACGATGATGGTGAAGCCGACGAAATAGGCGGTGGGAATCCCCAGAAAGAGCCGGTCCATGGTGTCGACGCCGAACACATAGAGCATGGTGCGGGTGGTGCAGAACACGCCGACCTTGACCACCGCCACCGCATGCAGCAAAGCCGAGACCGGGGTTGGGGCCACCATGGCGCCGGGCAGCCAGTGGTGGAATGGCATGACGCCGTTCTTGGCAAAACCGAAGATGCAGAAGATATACAGCATGGTCACCATCCAACCGGGGGCTGAAACGGGAATGATGCCGGTGTTGATGTTATGCGGAAAATCCAAGGTGCCGGTCAGGACATAGATGAGGATCAGGGCCGGGAGGAGGAAGAATTTGGCGGTGGCGGTCAGGTAAACGATGTATTTGCGCGCTCCTTCGTAGGATTCCTCGTCCTGGTGATGGGCGACCAGCGGATATGTGCAGACCGAGACGATCTCGTAGAAGAGATAGAGGGTCAGGAGATTGTCGGCAAAGGCCACGCCGATGGCCCCGAAGATCGCCAGGGCGAAACAGGCGTTGAACCGGGTCTGGCAGGGCTCGTCGTGAGCCCGCATGTAGCCCATGGAGTAGAACACCGCGATCACCCACAGCGACGAGGCGACCAGGGCGAAGATCATGGCAAAG
Source organism: Desulfobulbus sp. (assembly GCA_009778955.1). GTDB lineage: Bacteria > Desulfobacterota > Desulfobulbia > Desulfobulbales > Desulfobulbaceae > Desulfobulbus. Next base: position 8,057 of record WRFD01000006.1, on the reverse strand, counting down.
CCGTCGGCGCGCAGGGTGATCGACAATCCGGGCAGGAGTTGAAAAATGGGATAGACGAGAGTTTTGCCCGCCTTGAGCGCCGGGATAAAGGAGAGCACCATGCCCAACAGCAGCATCGCGGCGCAGAAGGAGACGAACTCGCGCCGGTTCGGGTGGTTTTTCAGGGTCATGACCGCCAGGCTGCCCAAAAGCGGGATGATCACCGCCAGCAGCAGGTTAGCGTTCTCGACGATGTCGGTGGTGGAGGCAACGATATCCATGGACACTCTCCCCGCTTAACCTTGCAGATCGACCAGGTCGTCGGTCTCGATGGATTTGTAGTTCCGGTAGACCGCGATCATGATGCTGACGGCGATGGCTGCCTCGGCGGCGGCGATGGCCATGATGAACAGGGTGAAGATCTGCCCGACCACCGGATCGGGGGCCAAAAAACGGTTGAACGCCATGAAGTTGGTGGAGGCGGCGGCCAGGATGAACTCCGAGGAGATCAGCATGCCGATCACCGTGCGGCGGACCACTATGCCGTAGACCCCGAAGGCGAACAGCAGGGCGCCGATCACCAGGTAAGTGGAAAGGCAATTGGAGAGATTCAGCAGTTGCATCGGTTAGTTTCTCCCTCTCTGCGCCAGCACCAAGGCGCCAATGATGGCCAGGAGCAGGACAATGGAAATGAGTTCGAAGACAAAGCCGTAGGTGGTCAGAAGCGACAGTCCCAACGCCTTGATGTCAAAGCTTCCCTGCCGGGGAAAGACCTGCCACTCAGTCTTCAGTCCGAGCACGGTCAGAGCGGCGAAGATCAGGGCGGCGACGCTGAAGGCCAGCGGGCCGGCCAGGGCACCGCGGTGCTTCATGCCCGCCGTCTGTTGTTCCTCGGGCGTGGCCATCATGATGCCGATGGCGATCAGGATGGACACCGCGCCGACATAGATGAGCAACTGCATCATGGCCAGGAAGGGGCTGAGCAGAAAATAGTAGACGCCGGCCAGGCCGGTGAAGCAGATCGCCAGGCCGGAAACGGCCCGAACCAGCCGCCGGGCGCTGACCGCGACGGTCGCCCCGAACACGACCAGGGCCACGGTGAGCAGGAAAACAACCCCGACCATGCCTTCGGCGGAAAAAAGGGCCGGGGCGGCCGCCGGCTGACAGACTAGCGCTTGCATCTGTTCTGTTCCTCCAGCCTGTTCATGAGATCCATGATGAAGTCATCTTTGTCGAAACTGACCAAGTTGTAATCCCGAGAAAACCGCAGGGCGTTGAAGTTGCAGCTCTCCACGCAGGAGCCGCAGAGGCTGCACTTGGTGAAATCGAGGATGTAGCGGGTCAGCGCCTTGCCCTTGCCGCTCTCATTCTTCTTGCCGTCCAGGCTGATGCACCCCGAGGGACAGGCCCGCTGGCACATGCCGCAGACCACACAGTTGGGCTCGCCAGTCTCCTCGCTGCCGATCAACTCGATATGTCCCCGGAACAGCGGCGTCATGGTCGGCACTTCCCAAGGGTACTGCTCGGTCACCACCGGTCGGAAGAACTCGCGGGCGGTGATGGCCAGGCCGGTCACCAGGCTTTTGCCGCCGGTCACGATATCGCTCCAATACCCGCTCATACTCAGAACACCTTGATCAGGGCTGCCGTTACCAGGAGGTTGGCCATGGAGAACGGAATCAGTATTTTCCAGGAAAGATTGAGAAGCCGGTAAATCTGGGTCCGTGGATAGGTCCAGCGGATCCAGATGAAGGTGAAGATCAGCGCGTAGATCTTGACCACGAACCACCAGACGCCAGGGGTCAGGCCAAAGGGGCAATCCCAGCCGCCGAGGAAGAGGGTCGCGGTCAGGCAGGCGCCGACCACGATGTTGAGATACTCGCCCATCATGAACAGGCCGAATCCCATGGAGCTGTATTCGGTCATGAAGCCAGCCACCAGTTCACTCTCGGCCTCGGCCATGTCAAAGGGCGCGCGGTTGGTTTCGGCCACCGAGCAGATGAAGAAGATGATAAACGAGATCCACATGGTCAGGAAGTGCCCGTTCTTCAGCCGAAAGATATTCCAGTGCCAGAACCCGCCCTGCTGGTCGATGGCGATCTCGCGCAGGTTTATCGAGCCGGAAATCAGCACCACGGTGATCACCGTGAGCAGCATGGGAATCTCGTAAGCCAGACTCTGGGAGACCGAACGGGCCGCGGAGATGATGGCGTACTTGTTGCCCGAGGCCCAGCCGCCGAGCAGGATGGAGATCATGCCGATCGAGGCCAGGGCGAAGAGGAGGAGCACCGAGAGTTCCATGGCCCGGGCGCCGATATTTTCCGAAAACGGGATCACCGCCATGGAGGTGATGGCCGGAATCATGGCCAACACCGGCGCCACCCGGAAGATGATGCCGTCCACCCCCTGGGGAACCAGCAACTGCTTGCTCATCAGCTTGAGGCCGTCGGCCAGAGGCTGAAGCAGGCCGGCGAACCCGGCTTCACAGGGCCCGATACGCCGCTGGATGCGGGCCGCGCCCTTGCGCTCGCACCAGCCGAGCCAGGCGGCGTTGACGCCGGCAAAGATCAGGAGCCCCACCAGGTACAGCAGGGCGCGCCACATGCTTGTTTCCATCTTTTCCTCTTTCAGTCAGCGGTCGATTTCGGGGATAACCAGATCCAGGCTGCCCATGAAGGCCAGGGCATCGGCCAGCATCATGCCTTCGGCCACTTCGCCGAACAGGCTTAAATTGGAAAAGGTCGGCGATCGCAGCTTGAGCTTGTAGGGAGCTTTGTCGCCATTGCAGACCAGCCGGTGACCGAGCGAGCCCCGGGCGGTTTCCACTGCGGAATAATAGTAGCCGGCCTCGGGTTTCAGCATCTTGGGCGCCTTGCCCATCACCGGGCCGCCGGGGAGCTTGTCCAAGGCCTGCTCAATGATCCGCATCGATTGCTCAATTTCATGCATGCGCACCATGTAGCGGGCCATGGAATCGCCCTCGTCGAAGACCGGCACGTCGAAATCGAACTCCGGGTAGACCGAATAGGGCTCGTTCTTGCGGATGTCGTAATTGATGCCGGAACCGCGGGCCACCGGGCCGGTGGCGCCGTACCGGCGGCACTGCTCGGAGGTTATGAAACCGATGTTCTCGATCCGTTTAATCAGGATAATATTGTGGGTGACCAGGTCGTGATAGAGGCGGGGCAGCCGCCCGCGGAGTCGTTTGATGAAGTCGCGGGCGCCGGTGATGAATTCGTCGTCGATGTCGTTGTAGACGCCGCCGAACCGCAGATAGCAATAGGTCAGGCGGGAGCCGGTGACGCGCTCAAGCAGGTCGATGATCCGCTCGCGGTCGTCAAAGGCGTAGAGCAAGGGGGTGAAGCCGCCCAAATCGAGCAGAAAGGCCGCCCACCACAACAGGTGACTGGCGATGCGGTTGAGCTCGACGGTGATTACCCGGATGTATTCAGCCCGTTCGGGCACCTCGATGCCGGCCGCCTTCTCCACCACCAGGGCCCAGCCGTGGTTGAACGCCAGGGCGTGCAGATAGTCCATTCGGGCGGTATAGGGCATGAATTGGGCAAAGGTGCCGCTCTCGGCCATTTTTTCGTGCATGCGGTGGATGTAGCCCAGCACCGGCTCCGCCTTGACGACGTACTCGCCGTCCATGGTGAGCTTGACCCGGAGGACGCCGTGGGTGGCGGGATGCTGCGGCCCGAGGTTGAGGACGAAGGTCTCGTCATGCCGCAAGTGAACGGGGACGGTCATGGCATATAGTCCTTGCGAAGGGGATGGAAATCGGCATCTTCCGGAAGGAGAATACGGATCAGATGGGGATGGCCCTGGAAATGGATGCCGTAGAAATCGAAGGTCTCGCGTTCGTGCCAATCGGCGGCGGGAAAGACGTCGGAGATGGTCGGCACCACTGGTTCGCCGCGGTCCACCAAGGCGTGGACCATCACCCGGCAGTGCTCGCCCCCCAGCCGGCTGTAGTCGTACACCACTTCGAACTGCCCCTTGTCCAGCCAATCGACCCCGGAGATCGTCTCCAGAAAAAAACCCTCGCGATCCAGCACGATCGCCACCGCCGCCACCTCGTCGGGGCGGCAGAGGACATCGAAGTGACAGCCATGCCTGGCCGGGTCAACGGCCAGCACCCCTCGCTCCCGCGGCGGCGCCTCCTGGCCGCCCTCCCCTGCAGGCGGTGTAGCGGCGGCAGCCGATTCGGGAAAGATTCCGGCCAATGCCGCCTGCGTTCGTTCCACTAGGTCCATTGCTCGCCCCCTCTCTCAGCCCGGATGGACCCGCGGCCAGCGGCGTTTTCCGGTTATTTTTTCCTCAAGCGTGATGATGCCCTCGAGCAAGGCCTCGGGGCGCGGCGGGCAGCCGGGAATGTAGACATCAACCGGAAACAGCTTGTCCGCACCCTCGACCACGTTATAGTTTCCCTTGACCTTGAACGGACCGCCGGAAATGGCGCAGTTGCCCATGGCGATGACCCATTTGGGCTCGGGCATCTGGTCATACAGCGTCTTGACGGCCAACTCCAGCTTCTTGTTGATGGTCCCGGCCACGATCATGACGTCGGACTGGCGGGGAGAGGGCCGGAAGACCTCGGCGCCGAAGCGGGATATGTCGAAGCGGGAACCGCCGGTGCACATCATCTCGATGGCGCAGCAGGCCAGCCCGAAGGTCATGGGCCACAGCGAGTTGGCCCGGCCGAGGTTGAGCAGTTTATCGAGCTGGGCGAACTGCACTATTGATGCAGGTACGTTTTCTTCTCCCACGTGAAAACTCCTTTGCGCCAGGCATAGACGATGGCTAACGATAAAATGGCGACAAACAACAAAATTTCGTAAAAATCCCGGAAACCTAGTTCCGGGCTGTTATAGGCTGCGGCCACTGGGAACAAAAAGAGAATATCAACATCAAAAGCGAGGAAAATCAAGGCATAAAGATAATATACGATGCCGAATCGGATCCAGGCGCTGCCAATGGGCTCCATGCCGCATTCGATCAACTGGTCGGCCCGGCCGGCGGCCTGTCGGGTATGGGAGGAAGGGCTGAGCAGCTTGACAATGATGATCGACCCGAACCCGAACAGCAGAGCGCCGATCAAAAAGAGGGTAACGTAAATGATATTGGTGAGAGCAACCTGATCCATCTTCATTTCCCTGGCAAGAGCCATCGAGTGCATCAATTATACTGATATATTTTATCAGCACATTTTATTAAGCTACTGAAAAGCATTTGCGATGTCAAGGACAATTCCGGCATTCGATTTGGCCGCTCAGCTCCGCTTTTCTTGCCGTTACGGCCTCCAAACCAGAAATAATGCCCCCTGATTTCGAAAAATGATTGACCTATTTTCCGGAAGTGTTAGTTTTAACTTTCAATTTCGATCATACATATATTCAGCCAAGTTGATATCAGGCGTTTTTTATGGCCATCACCTTTAGACAACTCGAAATTTTCATCGCAGTCGCCGAAACGCAGCAGGTCACCCGTGCGAGCAAGAAACTGTTGCTGACCCAGTCTGCGGTGAGCATGGCCTTGGGTGAACTGGAAAATCAGCTGGGTGGTCCACTTTTCGACCGACATGGCCGCAGCCTGCTCCTCAACGACCGGGGCCGCTATCTGCTGCCGCTGTCCAAAAACATCCTCTATCAAGTGGCCAATATCGAAACCGTCCTGACCGAGCAGCAGGGAGCGGTGGCCGGAGTACTCGAAATCGTCGCCAGTTCGACCATCGGCAACTATGTCCTTCCCTACCTCATCGGGGCCTTCATGCGACTTCATCCCGAGGCGCACATCAACATGCTGGTGGTCAACACCATGACTGCCGAAAAGTTGGTGGCCAACGGTCAGGCCGACCTGGGATTTGTCGAGGGAGACATCAACGTCGACTCACTGGTGGCCACCTCCTGGTTCGCGGATGAGCTCGGGATCATCGTCAGTTCCAGCCACAAGCTGGCCAAACGCGAGATCTTCCATATTCCGGACGACCTCAAGGAAACCAGTTGGGTCATGCGCGAGGAAGGCTCGGGCACCGGTGAAATCTTTACCAAAAAACTGGACCGCTATACCTCCCTGCTCAAGGTGGTGACCAAGACTGGCCACACCGAGGCGATCAAGAAGGCGGTGGAAGCGGGGGTAGGCGCGGCCTGCCTGTCCATGCTGACCGTGTGCCGGGAAGCGGAGGAAGGGTGGCTGAAGATCCTGCCCATCAAGGGCATCGACATGAGCCGCCAGCTCTGGGTCATCCAGCACAAGGACAAAATCATCACCCGCCTGATGGCCGAATTCCTGAAATTCTGCGAAATGGTGGCGGAAAACCACCTGGGCCGGGAATGCCTCTCGTCCCCTTGGAAACTGCAATCGCTGCTGACGAAAAGCAAGCTCAACCAGAACAGCGCCACGCCCTCCGAAAAGCAAGAGTAGACCGGCCGCCATTCAGCAAAAATGACATGAAACAACAAAACCGGACGAAGCGCGCGGCTCTGTCCGGTTTTGTTGTTTGCAAACGAGGAAAATCGGCTATTGCAGGGCAGCCAGAGCCCGTTTGATCCGCTCCATGCCTCTTTCGATGGTGGCGAGCGAGGTGGCGAACGAAAAGCGGACAAAATCGTCGGCGCCGAAAGCGGCTCCGGGAACGGTGGCGACCTGGGCCTCGCTCAGGAAGTAATCGGCCAGGGCAACGGAGCCGTCGATAACTGCACCGTTGAACTTCTTGCCGTAATGCGCGGAAAAATTCGGGAAGACATAAAAGGCGCCCATCGGGGCCACGCAGCTTACCCCGGGGATGGATTCCAGCGACTCGACGAAAAAGGCCCGCCTGGGCAAAAAGGCCTCGCGCATCTGGCGGGGAAAATCCTGGGACCCGATCAACGCGGCCAGGGCCGCATATTGCGAGGGTGCGGCCGGATTCGAGGTGGACTGACTCTGAATTTTGTTCATGGCCCTGATCACCTCATACGGGCCGACGGAATATCCGATCCGCCATCCGGTCATGGCAAACGACTTCGACACTCCGTTGGACAGCACCGTCTGCTCCTTCAACCGCAGATCGGCATGGAGAATGTGCGGCACTTTCCCTTCGCCGTAATAGAGCTCCTCGTACATGTCGTCGGAGATCACCAGCCACCCGCCTTCATACGCCATTTTGGCGACCTCAGCCAGCGCTGCCAGCGAATAGACCGCCCCAGTCGGGTTTGAAGGGCTATTGAGGATGATGGCCTTAGTCTTGCTGGTGGCGTACTGGGCCACCACCGCCGGGTCGATATCGAACTGCCGCTCCTGCTGAAGGGGGACGATCACCGGCGTGCCTCCGGCCAACTGCACCATGGGCGGATAGGACACCCAATAGGGCGCGAGGATGAGCACCTCGTCCCCCGGATTGAGGACGGCCTGGAATATATTGAACAGTCCGTGTTTGCCGCCGCAGCTGATCTGAACCGCCTCCGGCTTGTACTCCCATCCCTGTTCCTGCTTCAATTTGGCGCAGACCGCTTCCCGCAGTTCGGGGATGCCGGCCGCCGGCGTATAGCGGGTGCGCCCCTCATCGATGGCTTTCTTGCCGGCTGCGCACACATGGGCGGGCGTGGGCATGTCAGGCTCGCCCACGCTGAAATTCAGAATATCCGCCCCGGCGTCTCTAAGCTCCTTTGCCTTGGCATTGACCGCAAGAGTTGGCGAGGGAGCCACTTTCAGTACGCGATCCGCGAGCACAAGTTCTTCAGAAAACATCCTCGACTCCTTCCTTATATCCTTGGGTGAAAAAAAATAGTGCGCTGTAACGCTTTCGCTCAATTTTCACAAGTCTAAATCGGCCGGAAGGCAAATATTTTTCGTCGGCCGCCGCCATTCACGGCTCCTTGAACACCGGGCAGGAGCGCTGGCGGTCATAATTGCGCCAGACCGGATCGCCGGCCTCGCGGTGGCAGTCACAACAGAGCCCGATGCGCAGGATGCGCCGCAGCTCCTCGCCGTTGAACGGCCGCAGATTCGACCGGGAACCGCGCTGGAGCGGGGCGCCGTCGATGGTCACGAAGGCGTCGAGCCCCGGTGTTCGCCCTTTTTCGCCCTCCACTCCTCGG
>WRFD01000005.1 GCA_009778955.1 Desulfobulbus sp. | reverse complement strand
CCGGGTGCTGCGCGAGGAGAGCTTGCGGCTGTTCCAGGAATTTTTCCGCACCGGCGCCTACTGGCAGGACAGTTTGCTGGCCCGCTACACCATGGCCCAGACCGTCCAGGCGGTCCCATGACCGCCTGGCCGACCGCCCGCACTGTGGGGTTCCAGCCGGGTGAGCGCAATATCTTCCTCCATATCCTTACCGCCTGCAACCTGGCCTGCCGTCATTGCTACATCAACCCCACTCAACATGGCACGGCCACCTTGCCGCTGACGACCGTTCGCCAGTGGCTGAAGCTTTTCGCCCGACCAGAAGAACAGCAGACCAACCTCATTCTTTTGGGTGGCGAGCCTACCCTGCACCCTGAACTGCCGGCCATCATCAGGGTGGCCAAGTCGATGCGGTACGCGGTGACCGTGGATACCAACGGCTACCTTTTCCATGATCTGCTCGACAGGGTCAGTCCCCAGGAGCTGGATTACCTGAGCTTCAGTCTTGATGGGCCGGAAGCGGCGGTCAACGATCCGATCCGGGGGGAGGGGGTGTTTGCGGCTTGCACCGAAAATATCCGCCGGGCAGTGGCCCGAGGCTTCAACACCAGCTTGATCTATACCGTGTCCAGCCTCAATATCGGCCATCTGCACCGCATGCCCGCCTTGCTGGCCCACCTGGGGATCCGCCGTTTCTTTATTCAGGTGATCGGCTTGCGCGGCAACCCGGCGGTCAACAAGCCGATAGCCGGAGACGCCTGGCAGGTCGCGCCCGAACAATGGCTGGCAATCGTGCCCGAGGTGGCCTCAGCGGCAGCCGCCTCGGGCATCCACACTATCTTTCCCAAGGTGTATCTTGATCCGGAGGAAACCTTTCAGTGCGCCGGGACCAAAGCCGACAATTTTTTTATTTTTCCCAACGGCCGAGTGTATCGGTGCCCCCTGTGCGAAGATCATCCCATCCACAGCCGTCAGATCAAGGACAGCCGGCTAGTCTGCCGGGAGGGACTCACCGAGGACCGTTTTTTTCCCCTGAACATCCCCGAGGGCTGCGTCATGAACAAGCTGCTCCAGCCCGATAATATCCACTACCATCCAGACAACACGCCAACCTATCGCATTTCTTGCTGCCTGCTCAAACAGGAGATCGTTCCGATTTCCTGAACCGTCCTGCCGATTCCGCATTTAGCCTGCATCCGCCATAAAAAAAAGGGAGGGGCGCGATGCCCCTCCCTTCTGGTGTGGTAGCCAGCCGGACCGAATCAGGTCTTGAATTTGGTCATCATGCCCTTGAGCCGGTCAGCGATGTTGGCGAGTTCCTCGGATCTCACCTTGACCTGATTGCTGGCCTGGTTGATCTCGTTGGCATTGGTGTTGACCTTAGCGATGTCTGAAGCGATCGTGGCGATAACGGTCGTGCTTTGGGCGACGTTTTCGTTGACCTCCATGATTCCCTGCGAGGCCTGCTGCACATTCTGGGCGATTTCCCTGGTGGTCGCGGTCTGTTCCTCCACCGCCGCGGCAATGGTGGCGACTATTTTATCGACATCGGCGATGACCTGGCCGATCTCGTTAATCTCGCGCACCGTGATGCCGGTTGCCTCCTGCACGCCATGAATCTTGTTTTTGATGTCAAGGGTCGCTGTGGCCGTTTGCCGCGCCAGGTCCTTAATTTCGTTGGCGACCACGGCAAACCCCTTGCCGGCTTCACCGGCCCTGGCCGCCTCGATGGTGGCGTTGAGCGCAAGCAGGTTGGTCTGCTCGGAGATTTCGGTAATGGCCTCGGTGACCTTGTTGATTTCGTCGGCGGCTTTGCCGAGTTCGTTGACCCGCTCCGAGGCCGTGCGTGACTGCTGGACCGCCATGGTGGTGATTTCCTTGGCCTTGGCGGAATTGCTCGCGATCTCGGTGATGGTGGAATTCATCTCCTCGGTGGAGGTGGCGACCATGTTGACATTGGTCGAGGCCTGCTCCATGGCGGCGGCGATGGTATTTTGATTGTTGCTCATTTCCTCGGCCGCAGCGGCCACCTGATTTGAACGACTGGCGGTTGACGACGCGCCGTCAGTCATTTGGTTGGAGATGACAGCCAATTGGGTCGAGGATTCGTTCACCTGCAGCACGCCGTTATTGATATCGCTGAACGTCCGCCGCAGATAGGATGCCATTTCATTGAGCGATCCGGCCAAAATGCCGATCTCGTCCTTCTGGTCGACATCCATGGTTTTGGTCATGTCGCCGCTGGCCATGGCCTTGGCTAGGTCGACCCCCTTGACCAGCGGCTTGGTGATCATCCAGGTCAGTATCAGTCCGGAAAAGACGGCAAGCACGCCGCCGATCACCAGACAGACGATGGTGAGCAGACGGCCGCGTCCGGCCATCGCATGGGTGGCCTCAATATGATTCTCGGCATATTTGTTGACGACATCCACCATCTTGTCGAGCGCGGCAAAGGCGTTGGCTTGGTAGGTGGCGCCCTCCTGCAGCAGCAGAATGCCCATCTTGTTGTACTTTTCGTTAGCGTTGGCGGGGACTTGCGCTATTTTGTCTATTATGCCGAACAACTGCTCACCAGCGGGGATAGTTTGCTTTTCTAAGAGTTCCTTGGCTTGGGTGATCTGGCCGCTGCTGGTCAGAGTCTTGATTTCGCCGGCCATGCGGTGCAATCTGGCGTGGATGGGAGTTATTTCTCTGGCAAGGGACATTATGTCCGAGTTGGCGGTGTCCATGTTGCTCAGCCATCTGCCCAAGGGGCAAGCTGTGTCATTGGTGCCTCCTTCGAAGGCAGTGTTGGTCGCAAGCAGTCTGGCGAGGTTGAAGAGTAAGGCATCGTGGCCGACTCGAAAGCGCATTATGTGTTGCTCCATGGTTTCCGGCCGGAGCATGTCCATGGCAATCAGCTCCTTGGACAAGGTGACCACCTGGTCGGTGACCTGGGACCATTTGGTGGTGTTGGCGTCAAATTCCTGCCATTCGGCTCTGATCTGGTCCATGAACGACAGTTTGACGAACTTTTCCTTGGCGGCGTTATAAGCCGCGCGCGCCTTGGTAAGCTGTTCATGTGTGTTTTCACGCTGCTCCCTGGTGATGTTGGACGTCAGCAGGGTGCGCGACCAGGAGGCGATGGCGGCTGACTGGCTTTTGATGGCGAGGATGTATTCCACGGCAGGAAGTCCTTCCTGGCCCAGCTGCTCCGCCTCATCGGCGAGTTTGCCTTGCTGGACAATGGAGAGCAGGCCGACCACGAGAATGAGGACAGCCGAAAGGAGGAAGCCTCCGAGCAGTTTGATGCCGATCCTGATGTTTTTCATGTTTGCGACCCCTGTGGGAATAAATGGAAAAATAGGACAGTATTATAGAATTATCGGAAAATGCTCAGAATGTGTCAAGACTGGAAAGGAAAAATTCCTGCTCAGAACCAGGTTCGGGTTCGGTGAGTGGGAAAGTCAAGAAGATAAGGCCAAAAGAGCGATCTTTTACGGCGTGATTGTCCGGTCGGGCAGGTTGTTTCGCCTGACGCCGAAGACGCGGCAGGCCATGATGCCGGCTTCATACAGGGCTAAAAGGGGCAGGGCAAGCAGAACGGTGGCGGTGATCTCTCCGGTTGTCAGCAGAAAGGAGAGAACCGCAATGGCAATATAGAACGGGATGCGTTTTTGGCGGAAGTGATCGCTTTTGAGCAGGCCGGCACGGGTGGCCATCACCATGAGGAAGGGAATTTCGAAGGCAATGCCGAAGGCCAGCGCCATGCGGGCGGTAAAGGTGAGGTACAGGCCGAGTTTGAGCATTGGTTGCAAGGTGGGCGAGGCGTAGCTCATGAAAAAATGGAGCATCCGGGGCAGGGCGACGAAGAAGGCGAAGGCGGCGCCCGCCAGGAAAAGCAGCGAGGCCCAGAGGACAATGGTCCGCACCGTCCGTTTTTCGCGCTCAAGGAGCCCCGGTGCGACGAAAAGCCACACCTGGTACAGCAGGTAGGGAAACGCGACGGTCACGCCAACCAGCAGTGAAAGTTTGAGATAGCTGAGAAAGGCGTCGGTCAGCTTGGTGTAGACCAGCTTGCCCATCTGCGGATAGGCAAGATAAAGAGGCCGCATGCACCATGCCGTGAGTTCATCTTTGCAGAGATAGGCGATGGTGCTGGTCAACAGCACCGCTGCGCAGCAGTGGATGAGTCGCCTGCGCAGCTCCGCCTGGTGGGGGGCAAATTGTTCCAGGACCTCGATCATGACGCCTGGGCGCCGTCTCCGGCCGGTTTGGGCGCAGCCATGGAGGATTCGGAGGGCGGCTGCTGCTCTTCCTGCCGGTCAGCGGCGAGGGGCTGCTCAGTCAAGTCGTCCTGGCCGCTCAATTCGGCCGCAATGGCCCGGGCTTCGGGTTCCACGTCGATGACCGGTTCCTCCTGCTGCGCGGCGGGCCCGGCTGCCGGCCGCCATTCCGACAGGCCGGTGTCGGTCAATTTGGTTCGCAGCTCGTCGGAGGTTTGCTGAAGGTCTCGCTGGATGGTGTGGAAGGTTTCGTCCTCTTGGGTCAGGCTCTCCTTGACCTGATTGAGCGTTTTCTTCATTTCCATCATGCCCTTTGCCAACGAGCGGGCCAAGCCGGGCAGTTTGTCCGGACCGACCACGATCAAGGCCACAGCAAGGATGACGATCATTTCGGGGAGGCCTATTCCAAACATGGCGAGCACCAGGAGTAAGTTTGACGGAGTGGCTGACAAGCCGTTGCAAACAAAAAAACTTACGGGATTTGGCCCGAGGTGTCAAGCGGGGGCGGATCCCTTCTTCTTGCGGTGGGGATGGCGAAGGCCGTCGACCAGGTGGAGCAGGACGAGCACGGGGTGTGAGAAAAGCAGGCGCCGGCCGCTGTGGAGCATCGCCGCACGAATCTGCTCGCGCCTGTCGGGCGCGTAACAGTGGATCGGACATTTGCCGCAGGTGGGCTTTTGCTCTTGGAACGGGCAATGGCGCAGCCGTTGCAGGGCATAGGCGAGCAACTGGCGGCACGAATCGCATTGTTCGGGCAAGCTGCCGTGATGCTCCCAGCAATATCGGCTGATCATGAGTTCCACGGTTCGGGCTTCGCGCCGCATCCGCCGTGAAGAGAAAGTGTCCGGCATCGGTTTGATTTGTAGGGCGAAAAGGGGCGAGACAATAAGGCATGAAGGGTAACTATACCACAATTGCCCGCAGCCGACACTGGTAATAGTAATGCGCGTACGGGAGGCCTGGCTACGCAAATGTTACCAAAAAGAAGCGGTCGAGGGGTTTTGGCGCTACTTGACCGTAACGCTTTTTGCCATTCGGAAAGACCCATGGGGCTGAAGTTGCCTCATTGTCTTGATTGGTATGCTGTTTGCTTTAATTATGGCGCTGGCAATGGATGGATGGTAAAGGAGAGGAAAATGCCATCCCCTTCGGCTGGAGGGATTGACGCACGTTGGCGGCAGATAGAGAAAAGGAGGATGCATGAGATTGGAAAGGCGATCAGAAAGGAGCCATGCCGGGCTATCCGGCGGAAGATTGTGCAGTGAAACCGGGAAAAGGAGGCGACAGGATTGCCTATGAAGTATGCCGCCATTCTCGCAGTGATCGTGACGCTGGGCGTTTTCGTCAATCTGGTCCAAGAGTCCAAGATGTTGTCCTATTTGTCGAGCGACCCCAGCGCCTGCGTCAACTGCCACACCATGACCACTCACTATGCTACCTGGGAGCACAGTTCCCACCGGAACCGGGCAACCTGTGTGGACTGTCACCTGCCGCGCGATTCTTTCGTCAATAAAATGCTGGCCAAGACCCGGGACGGATACAATCATTCCCTGGCCATGACCTTCAAGACCTACGGGTCCAATCTGCGGATCAGCAGCGATGCCGCCAAGCGAATCCAGAACAACTGCATCGCCTGCCACCAGATGACAGTTTCCCAGATGCTGACCAACAGCACCCTGTACGAAAAAGAGGCCGACAATACCGTGCAGATGGGGCGGCGTTGCTGGGAATGCCATCGGGCGCTTCCCCATGGCACCATGCGCAATTTATCGGCAACGCAGAATAATTTTAGCGTCAAGATATATTAGGGATTTCAACCAGGAGAATGTACATGAAGAAATCGTCCGTTATTATCGCACTCTGTGTGCTCGCCGCCGTCCCGATGGTGCTGCTGACCGTCTCCATCCGGGAGAACAAGGCAGAGCAGCAGGCCATGAACGCTGTCCCGCCCATCAAGAGCGGCGAAACGCGATCCTCTGAATGGGGTAAGTATTATCCCCGTCAGTACGATACCTACATGCAGACCAGGAAGAGTGATGAGATCGTCGATGTTCTCAAGCATGATCCCGCGTTGGTGATCATGTGGGGCGGCTATGCGTTCTCCAAGGATTACAACAAGCCCCGGGGACATTTTTACGCCCTGGAAGACAACATCAACACCCTGCGCACCGGAGCGCCGGTGGACAACAAGACTGGTCCCCAGCCGACGGCCTGCTGGACCTGCAAGTCCCCGGATGTGCCCCGGTTGATGAAACGGGACGGCGAACTGGAATATTTTACAGGCAAATGGGCAAAATACGGCGATGAAATTGTCAATACCATCGGTTGCGGCGACTGTCACGACAGCGCCACCATGAAGTTGACCTTAACCCGCGAGTACCTCAAGCGGGCCCTGGATGCCGAAGGCAGCCTGAAAACCGCCAACATTACCCATCAAGACATGCGTTCTCTGGTCTGTGCGCAATGCCATGTCGAATACTACTTCAAGAAGACCGACTGGGAGGACAAGGGAGAGAAGAAGACCGCCATGGTGGTCACCCTTCCCTGGAACAAGGGGATGACAGCCGAGAACATAGAAGAGTACTATGACAGCATCGGCTTTTCCGACTGGACCCACTCCTTGAGCAAAACGCCGATGCTCAAGGCCCAGCATCCTGGTTACGAATTCTTCACCACCGGAGTCCACTATCGCAACGGCCTGGCCTGCGCCGATTGTCACATGCCCTATGTGCGCGAGGGTGGCGTCAAGTATTCGAGCCACGCGGTTGGCAGTCCGCTTGACAACATCGCCAATACCTGCCTGAACTGCCACAAGGGAACCGAAAAGGAATTCCGCCAGACTGTGGAGAGAAAACTGGCGCGGAAAGAAGAGTTGTCCAAAATGGCAACCGACATTCTGGCCAAGGCTCATCTGGAGGCCGCCAAGGCCTGGAGTTTAGGAGCGACAGAGGAGGAGATGAAGCCGGCCCTGCAGGATATCCGCCACGGGCAATGGCGCTGGGATTTCGCCGTTGCCAGTCATGGCTCCTTTTTCCATGCCCCCGAGGAAACCCTGCGGACCCTGGCAGGCGCGATCAACAAAGGACAGGATGCCCGGCTGAAACTGCGTGTGGTCCTGGCCAAATACAATGCCGCCGATTATGTCGCGCCGGATTTTTCCACCAAGGAGAAGGCGCAAGCCCTCGTCGGCATGGATTTCGATGCGCTGGTCAAGGAGAAAAAGACCTTCCTCAACACCTTGAAGCAGGAATGGTTCAAGAAAAGCGAAGCCAAGGGGTTGTTCGACCCTGCATCCCGCAAGGATATGCAGCTCAAAACATCGTATAATTAAATCGTTTACTCCTCTTCCCCTGACCGCCTTCCGGTCCGCCCGCATGATGTCGGGGCGGGCCGGAAGGTTTTTTTTGTTTTTGGTCTATTGGGCAGGACGCGCCTTTCCCGCTATTGGCCTCGCTTTTCTCCTGTTTGACTTTTCGCGCCTTTTCTGCTAGATAAACAAGGTTTAGTCGGGATCCGAGCAGTTTTCGCAGTTTTCCGCCCGCGTCCATGGCGCGTCGAAGCGGAGCGATTCTTTTGCGTATCTATTCAATATGTGGAGAGAACATGGCCAGTGTGGTGGTGGTCGGCACCCAATGGGGTGATGAAGGCAAAGGTAAAATCGTCGATCTCCTGACCCGGTATGCGGACTTTGTCGTCCGTTTCCAAGGTGGAAACAATGCCGGCCATACTCTGGTGGTGGATGGACAGCGATACATCTTTCACATTGTTCCATCAGGTATTCTCTATAAGGACAAGACCTGCGTCATCGGCAACGGGGTGATCATCGACCCCGGCGTGCTGCTCAAGGAAATGGCCAACCTGGCTGAAAAGGGTATGACGGTTGCTCCGAAACAGCTGTTGATCAGCGCCAACGCCCACTTGATCATGCCCTATCACCAGCGGCTGGATGTGGTCCGTGAAAATGCCCTTGCCAAGGGGAAAAAGATTGGCACCACCGGCCGTGGCATCGGCCCCTGCTATATGGACAAGGTCGGGCGGGTCGGCATGAAAGTTGGCGATATGCTCGATATGAGTCTGTTTGCCGATAAGCTCCAGGCGGCGTTGGAGGAAAAGAATTTCATCCTTACCCGGCAGTTTGGCGCCCAGCCGATGGAGTATGCCGACATTGCCGATCAATTCGAAGCCTATGCCGCCCAGTTGGCGCCCTTTGTCGGCAACGTGTCGGTGACGCTGGATCAAGCGCGCAAGGCAGGCAAGAACATTCTGTTTGAGGGCGCCCAGGGAACCCATCTCGACATCGACCACGGCACCTATCCCTTTGTCACCTCCTCCAACACCATTGCCGGCAACGCCTGCATCGGCGCCGGATTTGGACCGGTGCATATCGACGAGGTGATCGGCATCCTCAAGGCGTACACCACCCGGGTCGGCGAAGGACCGTTTCCGACCGAGTTGCCGGAGGGAGACGCCATTGGCGATACCCTCCAGCAGAAAGGCAATGAATATGGCGCAACCACGGGACGCCGCCGTCGCTGTGGCTGGTTTGACGCGGTGGTGGCTAACGATGCCGTCCGCCTCAATGGTCTGACCGGTTTCGCCGTGACCAAGCTTGATGTCCTTTCCGGCTTGAAAAAACTGAAGATCGCCACCGGCTACCGGGTAGAAGGCATGCCGTTCGGCTATATGCCGGAAAACATCCGCAAGGCGCGGATGGCTGAGCCAGTCTACGAAGAAATAGACGGATGGAACACCGAGTTGCCCGGAATTCGTTCTTACCAGGAACTGCCCGCCCAGGCCAAGGCGTATCTCAAGCGCCTCGAGGATCTGACCGGCGTGGCTCCGGCAATTGTTTCCGTGGGACCCGACCGCGAAGAAACGCTTCTGTTGCGCAACCCTTTTGCCAACTGAGACTTCGGGGACCGGGCTGCAGATCTTGTTAAATTTCCTATCGTGATTATTACAATACCGTCTGGATATCCGCTGGGACAATGCTTGCGCAGCGACGGCTGGGTTCCAGGGCATTTCAATTTCCCGGAGAAAAAACGAACTCCGGGATTTTTATTCCATGGAGGCAGAAAGCATGGCGCGTATAACTGTTGAGGATTGCCTGACAAAAGTAGGTGATGACAATCGATTTGCCTTGATCCATCTGGCGGTGGAGCGGATTCGGCAGCATCGCAAGGGCGAGCCTTTTCTGGTCACGGGCAAGAACAAGGAGGTTGTCATGACCCTGCGCGAGATCGCCGCTGGCAAGGTCACCTTTGACAATATCCATGAACTTCCCAAACAACGCAAGGCAGAGAAAGCGGCAGATGCGGCCGCCGAGGAAGGGATCGCTGAAGAATAGCCGTAACGGATGTGGGATTGATCATGAGCAAGAGCTATTACGAGATACTCGGCATTGGCAAAGATGCCTCAGCCGAGGCCATCAAGAAAGCGTACCGCAAGCTGGCCATGAAATATCACCCTGACCGCAATCAGGGCGATACCAGGGCAGAGGAAAAGTTCAAGGAAGCCGCCGAGGCTTACGAAGTCCTCAGTGATGTACAGAAACGGCGCATCTACGACACCTACGGTAAGGAAGGGCTGCTCAACAGCGGCTATACCGGTCCGGGGAGCAGCGAGGACATTTTCTCGCACATCAACGATTTGTTCGGCGATCTCTTCGGGTTTGGCGGCGGCCGGGCCAGGCGGCACGATCCCAACGCCCAAGTTCAAGGCGAGGATCTGCGCTACGATATCCGCATCTCGTTCATGGAGGCGGTGCATGGCGCCAACCGCCAGGTGGAGGTCACCAAGCGGGAAACCTGCTGGACCTGCGAAGGGTCGGGCGCCCGGCCGGGACATCGGCCGCAGACCTGCCCGATGTGCCAGGGGCGCGGCCAGGTGGTCCGTTCCCAGGGCTTTTTCCAGGTCACCACCACCTGTCCGCGCTGTCACGGAGCGGGCCAGGTGATTACCGATCCTTGTGCCGATTGTCAGGGCGAAGGGCTGGTCAACCGGAGCAAGAAGGTCAGCATCCGCATCCCGGCCGGTGTGGACACCGGTTCCCGGATGCGCTTGGCCGGCGAAGGGGAAGGTGGGCGTCGCGGCGGCCCTTCCGGTGATCTGTATGTAGTCATTCATGTCGATGTGCACGAGCATTTCCAAAGAGACGGACAAACCATCTATCTCAGGCTCCCGGTGTCGATGGTGCGGGCCACCCTCGGCTGCGAGGCCGATACGCCCACGATCCACGGGACGACGAAACTGAAGATCCCGGCCGGCACCCAGTCCGGCGAGCGGTTCGTCCTCCGGGGCGAAGGCGTGTCCAGCCTGCGCGGTGACGGCAAGGGCGACATGGTGGTCGAGGTCCAGGTCCTGACGCCCACCAAATTGAGCAAGGAACAAAAGGAGTTGCTCTGCAAGTTCGACGAATTAAGCAAGGAACAGGAGCAGGAAGGTTTTTTTGCCCGCCTTTTCCATGGCCACCTCGGCAAACAGAAGAAAAAAAGCGAGGATCAGGAAAAGGTCGCCAATGCCTGATCAGTTCACCCACTTCGATGCCAACGGCAACGCCCGCATGGTCGATGTTGGCGGCAAGGATGCGACAGATCGCCGGGCAACCGCCGCCGGCACGATCTCAATGTCCCGGCAGGCCTACGACATGGTTCATGCCGGCGCTATCAAGAAGGGCGATGTGCTCGGCGTAGCCCGGATCGCCGGCATCATGGCGGCCAAGAAAGTGGACCAGTTGATTCCCTTGTGCCATCCTTTGGCGGTCACCAGGGTGGACATCGATTTTTCCTTTGATGACGCCCGTTGCGCCATTGAGATTGCGGCAACGGTCTCAATAACCGGCAGGACCGGGGTGGAAATGGAGGCTTTGACGGCGGTGTCGATCGCGGCTCTGACCATTTATGACATGTGTAAGTCGGTCGATAAGACCATGGTGATGTCGGATATCCGGCTGCTTCGAAAGAGCGGCGGCAAGAGCGGACTGTTTGTCAGACCATCCTCCGCATGCTATACTGCTGTTGAAGAACACGAGAACCACCTTGTTGGAGAATAACGATGGATGAGCAGGAGTTGATGCGTTTCAAAGAACAGCTTGAGGCGATGAAAGCGGAAATCACCACCGATGTCGAACAGACTCTGACTGACATGACCAATTCCTCCGGCAATATTCCTGACCCCAACGACCGGGCCAGCATGGAGTCGGATCGGACTTTCGAGCTGCGGATTCGTGGCCGGGAACGGAAACTGATGGACAAGATCGAGGAAGCCCTGGTTCGGATCGAGGATGGCAGCTACGGCATCTGTACCGGCTGCGGGTGCGATATCGCGGTCAAACGGCTTCAGGCCCGGCCGGTGGCCAAATACTGCATCGACTGTAAATCCCGGCAGGAGCAACGTGAAAAAGAACAGGGGCGATAGGCGGTTGTATGCCTGAATTGCGTAAAGATCCGATTCTCGGCCGCTGGATCATCATTGCCCAGGAACGGGGCAAGCGGCCGACTGATTTCTTGGTCGAGGAATACAAGGTCAAGGGCGGATTTTGTCCGCTTTGCCCCGGTAATGAGAAGACGACTCCGGACGAGGTGCTGGCCTATGGCCGGGGATGGGGCTATCCCAATACCCCTGGGTGGAACTTGCGCGTTGTCCCCAATAAATACCCGGCCCTGGTCATCGAGGGCGAACTGGACAAGCAGGGCGAAGGGTTGTATGACCGGATGAACGGCATCGGCGCCCATGAGGTGATAATCGAAAGCCCGAACCATCTGGATCGGTTTTCCCATCTGCCGACGCATCTCATGCTCCTCACCTTTCAGGCCTTTCGCGAGCGCATCCGTGATCTGGCCAAGGACCATCGTTTCAACTATGTGGTGGTGTTCAAGAATTTCGGCAAGGCCGCCGGCGCCTCGCTCGAACATTCTCATTCCCAACTGGTGGCGCTGCCCATCCTGCCCCGGATGGTGATCTCCGAACTCGAAGGCAGCCAATCCTATTACAAGTACAAGGACCGGTGCATTTTTTGCGACATCATCCGCCAGGAGTTGCAGCAGAAGGTGCGCCTGGTCTGCGAAAACGATCTCTTCCTCACCCTTACCCCCTTTGCGCCACGTTCGCCGTTCGAGATGTGGATTTTGCCCAAGCGGCATGAATCCTCCTATATCGAACAGGACGACAACTCATTGACCAAGTTGGCTGCAATATTTTCTGAAACCTTGCATCGGCTTGATGCCTGTATCCCGCATGTTCCCTATAATTTCGTGCTCCATACCCAGCCCCTCCGCTCCGGTCCACTGGAATATTATCACTGGCATTTCGAAATTGTTCCCAAGCTGACATCCATTGCAGGCTTCGAGTGGGGAACTGGCTTCTACATCAATCCTATGCCGCCGGAAGAGACGTGCCGTTATCTCCACGATGTGAAACTGTAGAGGAGGATACCGTGGAAAAGAAACGCATTTTACTGGTCGACGACGAGGAAAGCATCCAGCTGCTCTATCGTGAGGAGTTCGAGGAAGAGGGCTACATCGTGGATTCGGCCCGCGACGGCGCCGAGGCCTTGCAGAAATTCAAGGAGAACCCGCCGAACCTGGTGCTCTTGGACATCAACATGCCGGGTCTGAACGGCATCGAGGTCCTGCGCCAGATGAAGGAACAGCGGGCGTCGCTGCCCATCATCCTCAACTCCGCCTATCAGGAATACAAGCAGGATTTCGGCAGTTGGGCCTCTGACGCCTATGTGGTCAAGTCGGCCAACATGGACGAACTCAAGGCCATGGTCCGCAAATATATC
Source organism: Desulfobulbus sp. (assembly GCA_009778955.1). Classification (GTDB taxonomy): domain Bacteria; phylum Desulfobacterota; class Desulfobulbia; order Desulfobulbales; family Desulfobulbaceae; genus Desulfobulbus. The sequence continues at coordinate 19,731 of WRFD01000005.1, read as the reverse complement.
GACTGAATCGGCCGGCATTCAGCGGCGGCAATTCCGCCAGGCCGAATGCAGCCGTCCCCGCCCAACTCGCCCATCATTGCATGAAGGACATCCAAAACCTCCACGATTCCAGACGGATCAACATCCGCAAGGTGGGCGTCAAATCGATTTCCTATCCGATCATCGTTCTTGACCGGGCAAGCACGACCCAGCAGACCCTGGCACGGGTCAACATGTACGTCAATCTGCCGCACCGGTTCAAGGGCACCCACATGAGCCGGTTTGTCGAGATTCTCAATCGGTTCCACGGCCAATTCAACATCAAGACCTGCCACCTCATACTCGAGGAAATGAAGCGGCGTCTGGAGGCCGAGTCGGCCCATCTGGAGATCGAGTTTCCCTTTTTTCTCGCGACCGGATCGGAGGAACAGGAGCCCGGAATGGCGCGGTACGATTGCCGCTTGCACGGAACCCTGGCTCAGGCTTTCGACCTCGTGATCGAGGTCGACGTTCCGGTCGCGCTGTCTATCCGCAGCAATTTGGGACAGGCGCCTGTTCTCGGAGGAATCTGGGGCGGCGTTACGGCGGCTGTCCGCATGAAGCATTTTCTCTGGATTGAGGACCTGATCGCCCTGATCCGTCAGGAGACCGCTCCCCGGACGGCACAATCGGAAACCGTGGAGTCCCTCTGTTGCCGCCTCAGCGATGCCCTACGGGCAACCGGCTCGTTTCATTGGTACAAAGTTGTTGTGAAAAACATATCCAGCGGGTATTCAACGTTTGCTTCTTCCGAGTGGCCCGGGACCGTGCCGGACCGGGCGGATGCCCTTGAAGGAGCGTGGTATTCCGACGGTGCTCTGGACGCCGTTTGCCTTTCTCATGTTCAACAAACCATCAAGAGTTGACCGCGATGAGTGAACTTCTTTTTGAAATCGGGACAGAAGAAATTCCGGCTGGGTACATCCATCCAGCCTTGGAGGTGTTGGCCGCCGAGGCGGCCGGGAAGCTGAACGGCCTGGAACTCGCCTTCGAGTCGATCCGCAGCTTCGGCACCCCCAGGCGCCTGGTGCTGGCCATCACAGGCCTACAGTCGCGTCAGGCGGACCGGCGTCAGGAACATATCGGCCCCTCGAAAAAAGCCGGATTCGACGCCAACGGCAACCTGACCAAGGCTGCGGAAGGTTTTGCCCGGTCACGCGGTTTGGAGCCAGGACAGTTGCAGGTGGTCACGACCCCCAAGGGCGAATACCTGATGGCAATGGAAGATGTCAAAGGGCAGGAAACAACGGTGCTGTTGCCCGCCCTGCTGGAATCCCTCGTCCGTGAGCTGGTGTTCCCGAAATCGATGCGCTGGGCCGGCTACAGCCTGACCTTTGCCCGGCCCATCCAATGGCTGGTGGCTCTGTACGACGGCACAGTGGTGCCCATGGCCTTTGAAGGACTGACTAGCGGCAAAACCACCCGGGGGCACCGGTTCATGGCCCCGGAGGAAGTCGAGGTCACCAGCATCGATTCCTACCTGACCGCGCTGGCCAGCCGCTTTGTCATCGTGGATCCCGCGGAGCGTCGGGCCAAGGTGGTGGAGGAGGTCCGGCGGGCGGTGAGCGAAAGGGCGGGCGCAGAGGGAGCGTTGCCGGTTCTGCACGAAGGCCTGCTCGACACGGTGACCAACCTGGTCGAATACCCATGTGCTATCTGCGGCAACTTTGACCGCAAATTCCTGCAATTGCCGCAAGAGGCCCTGGTGACCTCGATGCGCGAGCATCAGAAATATTTCCCGGTCATCGGGCCGGACAGCAGGCTGCAGCCCCTGTTCGTGGCGGTGAACAACACTCGGATCGCGGATCAGGCCCTGGCCGCCAGCGGGCACGAGCGGGTTCTGCGCGCCCGGCTTGAGGACGGCCTGTTTTTCTTCAATGAAGATCGAAAGCGCCCCTTGGCCGACCGTTGCCAGGAATTGCACGGCATCGTCTTCCAGAACAAATTGGGGACCATGCAGGCCAAAAGCAAGCGGCTGGCCGCGCTTGCCGGGTTGCTGGCCGATCAGATCGCCCCTGAGCTGCGCGACGATGCCATTCGTGCCGCTAACCTGGCCAAGGCCGATCTGCTCACCACCATGGTGGGGGAATTTCCTTCGCTCCAAGGAATCATGGGCCGGGTGTACGGGCTCCATGACGGGGAAAAACCGGTGGTCGCCCAGGCCATCGAGGAGCATTACCTGCCAATCCGGGCTGGCGGCGAAGTGCCGCAATCCCTGCTGGGAGCCCTGGTCGGAATTGCCGACCGCCTGGATACCCTGGTCGGATGCTTTGCCATCGGTGAAAAACCCACGGGCAACAAGGATGCCTTTGGTCTCAGAAGGCAGGCAATCGGGTTGATCAGCCTTTTGCGCGGCCTGCACATTTCCCTTTCGCTGGAAGCCGTTGCCACCGCTGCTTTGGCCGGTTATGCCGGGATGATCGAGCAGAACCCCGAGGTGGTGAACGGAGTGGTCCACTTTATCCGCCTGCGCTTTGAAAACGAGCAGATCGCCTCCGGCCTGCCGCAGGAGTTGGTGGAAGCGGCCACCTCGGTCGGTTTTGACGATCCGGTCGACTGCCTGCAAAGGATCGAAGCGCTCAATCAGATCCGCAGCCAGGAGAGCTTTGGGGTATTGGCTGGTTCCTTCAAGCGAATCCGCAATATCATCAAGGACCACCGCACGAGCGAGATTGATGAGGCGCTCTTGACCGAGCCGGCCGAAAAGGAGCTGTTCGCCGCCTTGGTGGCGGTGCGAAGCAAGGCCCTGCCGCTGCTCGAGCAACGCGCCTATCAGCCGGCGCTGTTGGCGATGCTGGAAATCAAGAATCCGGTGGACCGCTTCTTCGATGCCGTCATGGTCATGGCCGAGAATGCCTCTGTCCGCCAGAACCGCCTGAATTTGCTGACCGCCCTGGGCGAGTTGATCCTCAGGGTGGGCGACATCTCACGGATGCACGTGGAAAAAGAGTAGCCCCCCGCCTTCGCGCTGCAACTGCGCCTGCCTCCTTGATGGGAGCGATAAAAAAAAGCTGTCCCCGTAGGGACAGCTTTTTTATTTGCGCTTAAAGATTTTGTTTGTCTATCGTCAGCTATTTTTTGTGACAGACAACGCACTTGACGAGGTCGGGGTTGTTCTTGCGGTGACAGCCCTGACAGAGGGTGTGGGCGGCGTTTTTGAAGGAAGCCAGTTTTTCGTGCATCCCTGCCTTGCTGTTGTGGCAGGATTCACATTTTTCAATTTTCTGCCCCTCGGTGTAGGAAAGTCGTTTTCCCTCCGCAGTCTTGCCGTGATGGCAGTTCTTGCATTCTAGTCGGGCCTGATGGGCGGCATGCGGAAAATAGGCCGGTTTTTCCGGTTTTGCCTTATCGATGGTCGATTTCAGAACAAGATCCGGTGCACCCTTGTCCGTACCGGTGGCGGCATTGCCCGTGGATATGGAATAGGGGATGCTGCAAATCACCATAAAAACGCCGCATATCAGCGTTTTTTTCATGACCAATCTCCTTTAAGTTTGGGGCGGTTCGTTCAGGCTCTGGAATGAAAATTTGTATACCCTGTGCACGTTATAGGCGGCGGCTGAAGGATTGTCAAGGCGGGGCGGAAAATTCTCTTGCCGCCTCCTTCATTAAGCCGAGCCGTAACTGTGGAGTCCCGACAGGAGAAAGTTCACCCCGAAGTAGGTGAAAAAGACCGCGACAAACCCGAGCATCGCCAGCCAGGCGATCCGCCGGCCCCGCCATTCTCTGGTGAAGCGGGCATGCAGGGTCAGGGCGTAGAGAAACCAGGTGATGATCGACCACGTTTCCTTGGGGTCCCAGCTCCAGTAGGTGCCCCAGGCTTCGTTGGCCCAGATCGCCCCGGTGATGATCCCGGCCGAAAGCCACATGAAGCCAAAGACAATGGTTTTGTAGGTCAGGTCGTCGAGCACCGGCAGCGGCGGCAAGGCAGCGGTCAGGCTTCGATTGTTTTGTTGCGGCTTGTTTTCCGCCCTTTGCTTGAGGAGGTACATCAGCCCCAAGGCGCCGGCCACGGCAAAGGCGGCGTAGCCGATGAAGCAGGTCGCCACATGGGCGATCAGCCAATTCGACTGCAGGGCGGGAATAAGGGGGTTGATCTTGGAGTCCATCCGATCGGCGAACGAGGCGTAAGCCATGGCTATGGCCACGCAGGGCATGACGAAGGCCCCCATGATCCGCGTCTTGAAGCGATATTCCAGCGCCAGGTAGAAGCAGGCGGTGCACCAGGCGAAGAAAACCAGCGATTCGTACATGTTGGTCAAAGGGGCATGCCCGACCCCCATTCGATACGACTCGTACCAGCGCAAGCCGATGGCCGCGGTCTGGGCGCAGATGCCGGCCAATGCCAGCAGCATGCCGATCAAGCCGAATCGTTCAATTTTGAAGAGAAAAAGGCCGAGGTAAAAAGCAGTGGCCAGAAGATAGGCGATCATGGCTATGCCGAAAAGTTGCGAGCTGTCCATAGGCGCTTTCCGTGGGGGACGGGAGGTTGTCAGAGGAGGGATTTATTTGATCTCGTTATCTAACTTACTGATTAATTGAAGAAAATGTTTCTCGAAGCCTACCCTGTTTTTGTTGGCGTCGCCAGCAAAAAGAAGACGGCAACCTCTTTCTTCCGGTTGGACAAGTACATAAATTCTTCGATGTGAGAGGAAGAAGGCGATGTACAGGCCTGCCAGCATGAGCAGGCAGCCCCCGTACACCAGATCGACGCCCGGATCTTTGGTCGCCTGCAGACCAGTGGCGTAGCGTTGCCGGATGGTCAGGAGATAGGTGCCGGAAGGTCGCTCAATGGCGGCTTCTTGGTCGGCATGCATCCAGAAGACGGATGGTTCGCCCTGGCCGTCGGTGAACCAGATTTTCAACTGGCGCGTCACCTCGCCCTGGCGTTCTCGGTTGATGATGCCGTAGCTGGCGCCGCCCTCGGGCCAGTCAATCTGATTGGCCACAGTGATGCGGGCGGCGGTTTCGGCGCTTCCATCCTTTTTCTTCAAGATCGCCTGATAGTCCTGGTAGGGCTGATAGCTCGACTGGTAGAAGGTGATCCCCTTGTAGGTCAGCGGCTTGTTAACTTCGATCTCGGTGGTCTGCACCGGCGCGCCGCGCTCGAGCACCGTGACCTTGGAACGGTAGGTCTTCGGCATGCCGTTATCGTAATATTCGATGGCGAAGTCGTCGCAGTGCAAGGCAAAACCGAGATCAAGGCGTTCGCCTCCCTTACGGGCGTACACATGATCGGTTTGTTCCCCTTCCGGCAGCATGACCGATCCTTTGAAGGCAAACAGCGGATCGCGGAAGACCTTGTGCGCCACCGCCGATGAACCGAGCAGGGCTCCGGCCAAGATGACCAGGATGGAACTGTGGACCACGTAGAGACCGAATCGGCTCCATTTGCCTTTTTCCGCGCCAAACATCCAGCCCGAATCCGTCGATTTTTCCTGGGCGCGCCAGCCGTGTTTTTTCAAGAGCACCCTTACCCGTTCGGCAGCCGCCGGCGCCTCCTCGGCAAGATGTTGTTCGCTGTTCAGCGGAAACTTGGTCAGTTGCTCGGGGGTGACGGCCAGCACGTCCCGGCGGATCAGCCGGATCACCAGGGGAATGCGTTCGATGCTGCAGACGATCAGGTTGATCGCGAACAGCGTCAGCAGCCCGAGAAACCACCAGGAATTGTACATGTCCGGAATGTCGAGAAGTTGAAAGAATCGGGCTGTCTTGAAACCGTATCGTTCGACATAGAAGTCAAAGGGATTGTTCTGGGGAACAATGGTGCCGATGATTGAGGTGCTGGCCAGGAGGAAGAGCAGAAACAAGGCCAACTGGACTGAGGCGAACAAACCGAAGAGCGCGTTTTTTTTTGCGGTGGTCATGGGATGCAACGAAAAATGCTGTGCGAGAATGAGCGGTGATGCCCGGAAAAAGATCGGTTCAGGAGGTCAAAAATTTTACTTATCACGAACGGTGCGCACCTGGCAACCAGCAATCGACACCAACCGTGAAAAGGTCACTTTGTGGGAGTTGTTCCGTTGGCCATCCCTTGTATCAGCGGGTAGGATGGCAATGGCTGGCGAGGCGAGGCCGTTTGCGCCAAAGGCGGTTGCCGGGGATTTGTGCCAGGGTAGATGGGAAATCCGCTACCAATCAGAATCGTTGTTGGGCATAATGGCACCAACGGAAAAATGGCGAACGGAAGGATGCCTTCAGCGGCAGCCAACACCTGGGAGTCGCCCTGCTCATAGTCGCCGTCATTGTTGTCGTCTCTACCCATGGTCTCCTGTTTTGACAGTGGTTAGCCTTTGTCGTGTGGGAAGAAAGAAGCTCTTGTCGCCCCTTGTGAGGCGGTAAGGGTTGAACTGAGGCGCAGATATGCAAAAAACCACGGGTCAGGTGGTATTTTTCGCGGTCATGTTGATGACCATGGGGGCATGCACCTCCATGGCGCCACACTACGAGCGCCCCGGCCTGCCGGTTCCGGCCGCTTATTCCGAAGCCACCGAGGCTGCTTTGCCATCTGGCCCATCCGTCGCCATGCCAACCGCCCGGGCGGCCGAGTTGGGCTGGCGCGACTACTTTACCGATTCCCAGTTGCGGGACCTGATCGACCAGGCGCTGCAAAACAACCGCGACCTGCGTCTGGCCGCCCTGCGTATCGAGGAAGCGCGCGCGGTCTACCAGATTGAGCGCTCGGCCCTGCTGCCCACGGTCGGTGTGAGCGCCGGCGCCAGCCGCGCCCGCCTGCCCGGCGATCTCAGCCCACTGGGACGGGCCATGGTCAGCAGCCAGTACCAAGCTGATCTTGGGCTGGCGAGTTGGGAAATCGATTTATGGGGCCGTATCCGCAGCCTCAAGGATGCAGCGTTGGAAAGCTACCTGGCGAGCGAGGAAGCGCATTGCGCCGTGACATTGAGCCTGATCGCCCAGGTCGCACAAACCTGGCTGGGGCTGCGCGAATTGGACGAGCGCATCACCCTGGCCCGGCAAACCGTTGACAGTCGTGCTGAGTCATTGCGCATCTTCCGTCGGCGGGTGGAAGTGGGAGCGACCTCCAAGCTGGACCTGACGCAAGTCGAAGTGTTGTGGCAGCAAGCCTGCACCCTGTTGTCGCAACTGGAGCAACAACAGGCCACGCAGGGGCATGCACTGGAGCTCTTGCTCGGCACGGCGCCTCGGTTGTCAGCAGCGGCAAAGCGTTCCGACGATCAGGAACTGCTGCGCGAACTCATGCCCGGCCTGCCTGCCGACCTGCTGGAAAACCGGCCCGACATCATCGCCGCCGAACACCGCCTGAAAGCGGCCAACGCCAATATCGGGGCGGCCCGGGCAGCCTTCTTCCCGCAGGTGACGTTGACCGGCGCCTTTGGAACGGCCAGCAGCCAGCTCGATGGATTGTTCGCCAGCGGCAGCCGCGCCTGGAACTATGCGCCAAACATTTCGCTGCCCATCTTCGACAGCGGTCTGCGCCGTGCCAATCTGGAACTGAACGAAGTCCGGCGCGATCAGGCCGTGGCGCAGTATGAGCAGAGTATTCAACAGGCTTTTCGCGACGTTTTGGATGCCTTGTCCACCCGCCGCGCCTTGGAAGATCAGGTGCGCACCCTGCGCGCCACCCAGGCGGCACAGGATGAGCGCGCCCGCTTGGCTCGGCTGCGCTACGACAACGGCGCTGCGGCCTTTCTAGAAGTGTTGGATGCCGAGCGCGACCAACTGGCTGTCCAGCAATTGCTGGTCCAGACCCGGCATGCCCTGTTGGCGAGCCGTGTAGGTCTGTATGCCGCGCTCGGCGGTGGCTCGCGCATCACCAAAGAACAGAGTGAGAACGCATCACCATGAACAAACTATTCCTTCCCGCTCTCATCCTCATCCTTGTCGCCGCAGTTGGCTGGTATGGCTGGCAGGCCACCCACTCCCAAGGGCCGGGCCAGGGGTTTGCCAGCGGCAATGGGCGCATCGAGGCCACCGAGGTGGATGTAGCCACCAAGCTCGCCGGACGGGTGGAGGAGATATTGGTCAGCGAGGGCGACTTCGTGACCGTTGGCCAACCCTTGGCCCGCATGCAGATTCAGGTGCTGCAAGCCCAGCGCGAGGAAGCTAAGGCCCAGCAGCGGCAGGCGGTGAACGTGGTGGCCGCCGCCGAGGCCCAGGTTGCCATGCGACGCAGTGACATGGCCGCAGGTAAGGCCGTGGTGGCCCAGCGTGAAAGCGAGTTGGATGCGGCCCGCCGGCGACTGGCGCGTTCCGAAACCTTGGCGCGGGAGGGGGCCTCGTCGGTGCAGGAATTGGACGATGACCGCGCGCGCTTTGCCAGCGCTCAAGCCGCGGTGACGGCGGCACGCGCTCAGGTGGCCTCGCTGCAAGCGGCCATCGTGGCGGCAGAGGCCCAGGTGGTGGGCGCCAAATCGGCTGTGGAAGCGGCCATAGCCACGGTGGCCAGGGTGGAGGCCGACATTGCCGACAGCGAACTGCTGGCGCCGCGCGATGGCCGCGTGCAATACCGGGTGGTCCAGGCGGGAGAAGTGCTGGGAGCCGGCGGTAAGGTGCTCAATTTGGTGGACTTGTCGGATGTCTACATGACCTTTTTCCTACCGGAACAGGTGGCGGGACAACTGGCCATCGGCAGCGAGGCGCGTATCATTCTGGATGCCGCGCCGCAGTTCGTCATTCCCGCCGCCATCTCCTTCGTCTCCAGCACCGCCCAATTCACGCCTAAGACCGTGGAGACCGAGAGCGAACGGCAAAAGCTGATGTTCCGTGTGCGGGCGCAGATCAATCGCGACCTGCTGCGACAGCACCTGAAGTATGTCAAAACCGGCCTGCCGGGAGTCGCCTGGGTCAAAATAGACCGCAACAACCAGTGGCCCCCTGAACTGAGTTCCAAGGTCCCGCCGCAATGAGGGCTGGGGATGGCGCAGTGCCGGTGGCTAGCCTGACCGGGGTCGGCCTCAATTACGGCAAGACGCAGGCCCTGGTCGACATCAGGCTCGATATTCCCGCCGACCGCATGGTGGGGTTGATCGGCCCCGACGGCGTGGGCAAGTCCAGCCTGTTGTCGCTGGTGGCCGGCGCGCGCGCCATACAACAGGGCCTGGTGGAAGTGATGGGCGGCGACATGGCCTCCAAGGCTCACCGCGACCGCGTTTGCCCCGCCATCGCCTACATGCCGCAAGGACTGGGCAAGAGCCTGTATCCGACCCTTTCGGTGGAGGAGAATCTGCAATTCTTCGGCCGCCTGTTCGGGCACAGCGCTACCGCGCGCCGCCGTCGCATCGACGAGCTCACCGCTGCCACCGGTCTGCTGCCTTTTTTGCAACGGCCCGCAGGCAAGCTCTCGGGCGGCATGAAGCAAAAGCTCGGCCTGTGCTGCTCGCTGATTCACGATCCCGACCTGCTGATCCTCGACGAGCCGACCACTGGCGTGGACCCGCTGGCTCGGGCGCAGTTCTGGGAGTTGATCGCCAGCATCCGCGCCCAGCGCCAGGGTATGAGCGTGATCGTCGCCACAGCCTACATGGACGAGGCCGAGCATTTCGATTGGCTGGTGGCCATGGACGAGGGCAAGGTGTTGACCACCGGCACGCCGCGGGAACTGTTTGCGCGCACCGGCGCCGAGTCGCTGGAAGCGGCGTTCCTCAAACTGCTGCCCGAAGAAAAGACCCGCAGCCATGAGGCGGTGCGGATCGCGCCGCTGGAACTTGTCGGCGACGAGGAAGTCGCCATTGAGGCACGCGGCCTGACCATGCGCTTTGGTGATTTCGTGGCTGTGGATCATGTGGATTTTCGCATCCAGCACGGCGAGATCTTCGGCTTTCTAGGCTCCAACGGTTGCGGCAAATCCACCACCATGAAGATGTTGACCGGCCTCTTGCCTGCCAGCGAAGGCCAGGCCTGGCTGTTTGGCCGTGAAGTCGATCCGACCGACATCGATACCCGCCGCCGCGTGGGCTATATGTCGCAGGCCTTTTCGCTGTACAGCGAGCTGACGGTGCGCCAGAACCTGGAGTTGCATGCGCGGCTGTTCCACGTGCCCCGGGCCGAGGTGCCGGAGCGGGTGCGCGAAATGGTCGAGCGCTTCGGTCTGGCGGCCTCGCTTAACGCTCTGCCCGGCAGCCTGCCGCTCGGCATTCGCCAGCGCCTGTCGCTGGCGGTGGCCATGGTGCACAAGCCCGAACTGCTGATTCTGGACGAGCCGACCTCAGGCGTAGATCCGGTAGCGCGCGACGCCTTCTGGCGCCTGCTGGTCGAGTTGTCGCGGCGCGACCGGGTCACGATCTTCATTTCCACCCACTTCATGAACGAGGCTGAGCGCTGCGACCGCATCTCGCTCATGCACGCCGGTCAGGTGCTGGTCAGCGCGGCCCCGGTCGAGATCGTCCGCCTGCGCCAGGCCCGGACGCTGGAAGAAGCCTTCATCGTCTACCTGCGGGATGTGGGCAGCGGCGCGTCTGACCGAGCCGATGCCGGGCAGCCAAGCGCCGCCATCATCCCGCCTGTCGCCTCTGCCCCGGATCATGCCCAGGCCGGTTCACGTTTCTTCAGCCTGCGGCGGATGATCAGCTACCTGTGGCGCGAGATGCTGGAGTTGAGACGTGACCCGGTGCGCGCGACACTGGCCCTGGCAGGGTCGGCTGTTTTGATGTTCGTCATGGGTTACGGCATCAGCATGGATGTCGAGGATTTGACCTATGCTGTGCTCGACCGTGACCAGACTACCCTGAGCCAGAACTATGGGCTCAATATTTCCGGATCGCGCTACTTCATCGAGCAGCCGCCCTTGATTGACTACGAGGACATGGATCGACGCCTGCGGAGCGGCAAGCTGGCTCTGGCCATAGAAATTCCTCCTGGTTTTGCCCGCGATGTGGCGCGCGGCAGCCCGGTCGAGATCGGCGCCTGGATAGACGGCGCCATGCCCACCCGGGCTGAAACCGTACAGGGCTATGTCCAGGGCATGCACCAGACCTGGCTACTGGAGCAGGCGCGCCGCCAGTTCAGCGCGGCAGCCGTGCAGCCCTTGGTGGATATACAGACGCGATTTCGCTACAACCCCGACGTGCGCAGCCTGCCGGCCATGGTGCCGGGGGTGATCCCCATGTTGCTCATGATGTTGCCGGCTATGCTGACGGCGCTGGCGGTTGTGCGTGAAAAAGAGCTGGGTTCGATTGTCAACCTCTACGTCACGCCGGTCACGCGCACCGAGTTTTTACTGGGCAAGCAGATTCCGTATGTCGGCCTGGCGATGCTCAACTTTGTCTTGATGACGCTTTTGGCTGTGCTGGTCTTCGATGTGCCGATCAAGGGCAGCTTTCTGGCCCTTGCGCTGGGCATGCTGGTCTACACCATGGGGTCGACCGGGTTGGGGTTGCTGTTCTCGACCTTCACCCGCAGCCAGATCGCGGCCATATTCCTGACCATGATCGGCACCATGCTGCCCACCGTACAATTCTCGGGGCTGCTGACGCCGGTGTCGTCGATGGAGGGCGGTGGTCGCTTCATCGGGGAAATCTACCCGACCACCCACATGTTGATCATCTCGCGCGGGGTCTTCAACAAGTCGCTCGGACTGGCCGAGTTGGCGCCTTCGTTCTGGCCGATGCTGATCGCGGCTCCGGTGGTGCTGGGCATCGCCATCGCGCTTTTGAAGAAGCAGGAAGCATGAAACGCCATTTGCTCAACATCTACCGGCTGGGCCTGAAGGAGTTGTGGAGCTTGTGGCGCGATCCGATCCTGCTGGCGCTGATCGTCTATACCTTCACCCTGGCCGTCTACGTCGCAGCGACGGCACAGCCCGAAACCCTGCACATGGCGCCCATCGCCATCATCGACGAGGATGTCTCGCCGCTGTCTGGGCGGGTGGCCTCAGCCCTGTTCCCGCCGCACTTCATGCCGCCGGTTATGGTCACGCGCGAGCAGGCGGATACGGGCATGGACAAAGGCGTCTATACCTTCTCGCTCAATATTCCGCCGAACTTTCAGCGCGACGTGTTGGGTGGCCGGTCGGCCGAGATCCAGCTCAACGTCGATGCAACCCGCATGACCCAGGCGTTTACCGGCAGCGGCTACATCCAGCAGATCGTCAGCGGCGAGGTGGATGAGTTTGTCAAGCGCTACCGCACCATTGCTCAACCCCCGGTGGATCTGGTGCTGCGCGCCCGTTTCAACCCGAGCCTGACGCCGCGCTGGTTCGGCGCGCTGATGCAGATCATCGACAGCGTCACCATGCTCTCCATCATCCTGACCGGGGCGGCGCTGATCCGGGAGCGTGAACACGGCACCATCGAGCACCTGCTGGCCATGCCGGTCACCCCAGCGGAAATCATGTTGGCCAAGATCTGGTCAATGGGCCTGGTGGTGCTCCTGGCGGTGAGCCTGTCACTGTCTCTGGTGGTGCGCGGGGCACTGCAGGTGCCCATCGAAGGCTCGATCCCGCTGTTTTTGGCCGGGGCGGCGCTCAACTTGTTCGCCACCACTTCGATGGGCATCTTCATGGCGACTCTGGCCCGCTCCATGCCGCGATTTGGCATGTTGCTGGTGCTGGTGCTGCTGCCCTTGCAGATGCTGTCGGGCGGTAATACGCCGCGCGAGAGCATGCCGGACTTCGTGCAACATCTTATGTTGGCCGCGCCGACCACCCATTTCATTGAACTGGGCAGGGGCGTCCTGTTCCGTGGCGCCGGTTTCGATGTGGTCTGGCCCCAGTTCCTGGCGCTGGCAGTGATAGGCGGCGTGCTGTTTGCCCTTTCTCTGTCGCGTTTCCGCAAGACCATCAGCCAGATGGCCTAATATCATTTCCCGTATTAATCCGAACTTTGGCCTAGCTTTTGACGCAACTCAGCGTCATATTGATTTTTTTACAACGACAGCCTGTGCCTACTGGGTACAAGAGGGATTAATGCCGAGCAGTTGAAAGGCATTCTTATGTGGCCGCTTGTCAAGTTCCCACGAAGTTATTTGGTTGTGTTGTGTGCCCTAAGTTGGGCAAATTGATTATGTCATATGGTCGCCACGGAGTGAAACTGGCGGCCGGGAATGGGCCATTATCTTGCAACGGCAGGGGGGGAGAGACGCAGTTCAAGGGCTTCGTCATCAAGGTCAGAAGGCAGGGGCCAGGATAACCCGGCAGCGGCTGCCCGGTTGACCTTGGTATCCACGGGGGTCTTACCGACACCCCAGGTCCCGGCTGTTTCGCGCCGGCTCTGGCCGCACAGCCAGACCAGCCGCAAGGTCTCTCTTATTTTTCGCATGGCAACTCGTCCTCGTGGCATCTTGGCCTCCTTCAGTGAAATTGAAGGAGGTAAGATGCACCGTGAAGGTTACCCCGCGACTATACGCTCAACTTGTACTGGCCATTTTCGCGCCGGAATGGCGGCCATTTTGCTCCCGGAATACGCAGATTGCCGGGATTGAACGGAAGCTCTTGGAGGAAGGAAGACAAAGCAGCCAGGAAGTTGATGGCCGTCTGTTCGTCCATGGGGTTAGGTTACTGACCGCTACGGCGGTAGTGGTGCGGTTAAGCTTGCGAAAACCAACATGTGCGATGACGATCAGCGCTCTTGCGATGCTATTTGATCTATCGTGGCCTGTCCGGCAAATACATTGCCGCAATGATTGAGCGAGGAGGCAGGTGATGGTTTTTCGTCGAGAAAAGATGCAGCCGTTGGGTTGCGTTGTACACGCAGGAAAACGGTGCGGGCGCCGCTCATGACGGCGCTTCGGTCAGGGCCTGATGGATCAATTCCAGGGTATGCACGGCCTTGACCGCAAGCCCGGCTCGGTCGATGATATCCTGCAACTGCAGGATGCAGCCGGGGCAGCCGCTGGCAATTATGGTTGCGCCGCTGGCTTGAAGACCGGCCAGCTTACGGTCGCCGATCGCCCGGCTCAGGTCGGGATGGACGGCGGCGAAGGTCCCGCCCAGGCCGCAGCAGAGGCTGGCATCCTCCATCTCGACCAAATCCGCCTGCGGCAGGGCGGCGAGCAAGGCGCGCGGTTCGCGGGTGATGCCAGCGGTGCGCAGGTGGCAGGGATCGTGATAGGTGACCCGGAAGCGATGCGGCCATTTTGGCAGGGCCGCCAACTGTTCGCCCAGCCCCTGCCGACGGAGGAAGACATGGAGATCGACCAGGTGGGCCGCTGGCGTGTGCCCTGTTGCCGCGGAATAATCGGCCATCATGCCGCGGCAGGAGGCGCAGGCGGTGAGGATGCAGTCCAGTTCACGCCCGGCAAAGGCGTTGATGTTCGCCTCGGCCAGGCTGGCGACCAATGGACCGTTGCCCGAGGAGCGCGCGGGCATGCCGCAGCACCCCTGGGACCGGGGCACATACACTGAACAGCCGAGGCGGTGCGGCAGGCGGGCCAGGATTTCACCGACATGGGGATACAGATAGGTCAAGGCGCAACCGGCGAAGACGCCGACCACAGGTTGGGCCGGATCGCCCTGCAAAAATTCCGGCACCTGGGCAAAGAGGTTGTGCTCGGGCAGGGGCGGCAGGCTGCGGTTTTTCAGGGCCGCAGGACCAAACCTCAGGCGTAGGCCGCTGGTGGCGGGAATTTTTTTGAACAGCAGGGGGGCAAGCAGGTCCGCGCTCTTGACCAGCGTGCCCAAAAGCGGCTTTGAGCCAGTGAGCGCCGCCACCCCTTTGCCTAGCGCGGACAGGCCATGGGTTGCGGCGATCCTTTGACGCAGGGCGGCGACAATGGTGTTGGTGGGCACCTTGTTGGGGCATTGGGCCGCACAGGAGCCGCAGAGCAGGCACAGATCGATTTCCTCACGCAACCGCTGGTCCAACTCCACCTCGCCGGACAGCACTGCGGCCGCCAGGACGATTTTGCCTCTGGCCACCGAACCTTCCCGTCCGGTTTCCAGATAGACCGGGCAATGGGCCTGGCAAGAGCCACAGCGTGCGCATTGGTCGATCTCGTCTTGAAATTCTGCCAGTGTTTTTCCTTCAGTCATGGTCGGGTACGGTTAAGGGCTGAAGGGATGCGGGCGGAGGATCGTTCGCAAGGTTCTCGGGAAATATCTTGCCGGGATTCATGATGTTGTTGGGATCCAGGGCCTGCTTGACCGCCCACATCGCAGCCAGAGTCGGCGCATCCAGTTCCATGGTGATATAGGGCGCCTTGGCCGTGCCGATCCCGTGTTCGCCGCTCACTGAACCGCCGAGCCCGACAGCTGTGCGGAAGACTTCGTCCAGCACCTGGCGCACCGTGACTTCCATGCCTGGTTGACGGAGATCGACCATGACGTTGACATGGATATTGCCGTCGCCGGCATGGCCGAAGTTGACGATCGGCACCCTGTATCGGGTCGAAATGGTTTCCAGAGCCCGGATCATTGCCGGCACCTGCGAACGGGGCACGACGATGTCCTCGTTGAACTTGTGGGGGTTGAGGGCGCGCAGGCTCGGGCTGACGCTGCGCCGCACCTTCCAGATGGCCTCCGATTCCTCGGCGGTTTCGGCGGTCCGGGTCTCCAGTACCCCGAACGGGCGGCTGATGTCTAGGACTTTTCGGGCCTGATCGGTCATCTGGGCGCGGTCGCCGTCCACCTCGATGATCAGCACAGCCTGGCATTCCAAGGGCAGATCAAGGCTGGTGGCGCGGCGCACGCAGTCGATGGCCGCTCTGTCCATGAATTCGAGGGTGGTGGGGATGATCTTGCTGCGGATGATGGCCGAAACCGCCTGGGCCGCGCCGTCGATGGAGGCAAAGGCCACCAGCATGGTCTTGCGGGCCTCGGGCTTGGGTAAAAGCCTGAGGATGACCCGAGTGACGATTCCCAAGGTGCCCTCTGAACCGACAAGTAGGCGGGTCAGGTCGTAGCCCACTACATTTTTCATGGTACGTCCGCCGGTACGGATGACGTTGCCGGTAGGAGTGACCACGGTCAGGCCGAGGACATAATCCCTGGTGACCCCGTATTTGACGCAGCGCGGACCACCGGCGCATTCGGCGATATTGCCGCCTAGGGTGGAGAAATCCTTGGAGGCGGGATCGGGCGGGTAGAAGAGCCCCAACCGTTCCACTTCCTTTTGCAGCCGTCCGGTGACCACTCCTGGCTCGACGATTGCGATCAAGTTGTCGGTGTCGATCTCCAAGATGCGATTCATTCGGGTGAGCACCAGTACGATGCCGCCGCAAACCGGGAGGCTGCCACCGGTAAAACCACTGCCCGCGCCCCGGGGCAGGACCGGGATCCGTTCCTCGTTGGCCAGCCGCACAATCTGGCTGATTTCCTCGGTGCTGCCAGGATGGACCACCGCATCCGGCAAACACTGACGCTGGGTGGCGTCAAACGAATGGGTGATGCGGTGGACCGTGCCGGTGGCAAGGTGTTCCGGCCCGACGATATCTGCCAATCGTTTCAGGATATGCTCGGCCAGCATGGTTTTTTTCTTTTCTATACCATTTTCTATTGACAATGCAAAACATTGGTTCAATTTTTTATGAAATTACAGCGTGTTAACCTTGTGCATGCGGCTCCTCGTCATTTATAGGGAAATGATCTAAACAACCACCGACTAGAAGTCGGCGGGTCGGGATCGCGGACTGAAAGTCCAGCAGTGCCGGCAGGCTGCGCAGCCGGTTTATTCAACATCGAAACCATCGCAAGGACTCGGCTCAAAATGATGCGAAAGGTAGTCGGCTATCATCTCTTGCGTCATTTCACTTGCCGTCACGCAAAAATAGCCGTGTGCCCAAAAATGCCGACCCTAGCAACGTTTCTTCACATGGGGAAATTCTTCAAATACCTTCCCGGAGCTCCGACGCTTCACCCATCTCATGATCGTTGATGGAGAAACATTCGGAGGCGTTGACGTCAATATATGGAAATGGTCCTTACTCACTACCCCTCGCAAAATCTTAATCTCGTACCGCTCACAGGTTTGACAAGTTCACGAACACGAAGAGCAAGCTCCCTGGTCAACAACTGATAACGGTATTTCGTTTCCCAAACAAAATGATATTCAATCATATAGTTCGTGTGGCTGCCTTGGCGATATTCCATAACCGCCAGTATAAGTCAGCTGCTAGCAGAATGCTACCCGCCTGAAAGGCGGGGGTTTTAAACCTTTCTTTCGGACGAATTAATCCCCGCGCCTAAGCGTCGTTTTCCTGGGCGAGATGCACGGTCATCTGCGGGAAGGGAATCTCCCAGCCATGGGCGTTGCAGCAATCCACCGCCCATTTGGCCAGGGCTCGCTCGATGCGCCGGTAGACTGGTGCCGCCTCTCCCTTGAAATCCCCCATGATGGCCACATCCAGCGAAGAGGGCCCGGCCTGGAGAAAATCGACCGACAGGCTGAGGCAGTTCTCGGCATAGCCGTGCTCCTCCATTTTTTTCTGCACAAAGGCTTTCAAAGTCTCCAGCACAGTGGTGGTGATCTCGGCCTGCAAGGCGTAGGAAAGGCCGAAGACCACCCGGAGGTTGAAGTTGCTGGACAGGTTGGCAGGCGATTTACTGAGGAATATGCTCGTTTGATAGACCGTCCTGCGGCCGCCCATTTCGATCACTTCGACCTGTTCGTGGGAGAGGCTGACCACCTTGGCAAAGGGTTTGCCGTCGATGGCGACCCAATCGCCCCGCTTGCATGGAAACCACGGTTCGTCAGGGTGATAGGGCCGGGAGACCGCGCCGATCATGTTTTCGATCGGGATACGGAGGTGCATGCCCAGTGCCGGATTGTGAAGCTTGCAGAAGACGTTGAGCGTCTCCACCCGCCAGGGCACGCCATTGTACATGACCCGTTCGCCCTCGCGGATCGAGCCCATGTTGAGCATCATCCGGACCTGCTTCCACATCTTGGGCAGAGTTTGGCGTACCGCCCAGATCACGCCGAGCAGAAGAATGATCGCGACGCTGAGCAAGAGCCAGTCCTCGGCGGTGTAGAGCACGAAGATCAGGCCGCCGACGGCAAAGATCACCGAGCAAATCTTGAAAAAGATATCGAGAACGCGGAGATGGAAGGGCCGCTGTTCCTTGTGGGCGCCAGGGATGATGAGTAAGAGCAGGCGCGCCATCAGGCGAAAGGCCAGGAAAACGCCCGCGAAGACCAGCAGGGCGATCAGCAGATACCCGCCGCGGTCGCGGAAGAATGACTGCATCGCATTGCTGGAACTTTTGAGTAGCGAAACATCTTTGTCCTCCAGTTTTACCAGTTCCCGCCTGGCCAGGTCCAGTTTGTTGTCGAGCCGCTTTTCCACGTTCTGCCAGGCAGACAGCAGATCTCCGAGGTAGGTCTTGATGGTGGCGGACTTGGCATCTTTGATCAGTTTGTTGAGATGCACGACTGCGCTGTGGGCCGTGTCCAGTTGCTGGCTGTAGTCGTTGATGGTGTCCTTGATCTCGGTTTTTTTCCGGGCCCGGGCGGTGAGTTGTTTCAGTTCCTTGATGCTCGGTTCGAGCAGGACGGTCAGCTCATTTTTCCAGTCAAAACGGGCTGTTTCCTTCTCGGTAAAGGTGTTGGGGGGAACCCCCGTGGCGATTCGTTCAAAGTCGGCGGCCGTGTCGGCCAGTTGTTTGTCGAGTTTGGTCAGTTCTTCCTGGAGGATCTGTTTTTCCGACGTGGAGGCGCTGGCCATCTGTTTTTTCGAGATGGTGTCCATCTGTTGCCTGATGTTCTTCTGTAACTCGACCAGGGAGGTGAGCATGTCAAGGGTCTCGCCAGACTTTCGCTCTTCCTCCTGCCGCATCAGTTTTCTGGTGAGCATCGACCTGAAAACGATCTTCGACTCGACTTTCTTGGCAAGCGCGTCGGAATGCTCCTGACGGATACCGGCCAGCAGTGGCGGCGTGGCGTCCACCTGCCGGAGCCTCTTGAGGAAAGGAAATATGTCGTAATAGAGTGAGGCCTGTTGCCTGGCCGTCCAGGTATCCCTGACCGCATCGGCAAGCAGAAGGGGCACATCGTTGCCCAGGCCGACCTGTTTTGCGCTCTGGTTTTTGGTCTGCTGCGTTGCCCGTTCGCCTTTTTTGGCCGAGGCGGCTTCTTCGGTGGTTGCAGCCGACACCGCTTTATTGTGAAGGACAGTCGCCGGTTGAGGAGCCTGTTTCGGGGCGTTCGTTGCCTCGGCGGCGGTGAGGGTAAAGGCGAACAGGAAGGCAAAGGAAAAAAGGAATCTGCGCATAACAAAGCTCTTTGAGGCGAAATGAAAAGTGGAAAACCAGTAATGTCCGGTTAGAGATTTGCATGGGTTTCCGGTGCGAAAAAAAATCGCATAACAGGCTGCGTTTTATTGACAAATCATTAAGGAGACCGCGCGGTCATTTTCACAAGAATCCTTTTGTTTCAGGGGATTATGAAAATGGCGCCCCATCCCTTTAAACTCAGAAAACTGACCGCGCACAGTTACAAGCATCTCTGCGCTCCGCTATGTTTGCCCCTGGCAAATATTCCAAAAAACACCGCCCGAGGCGCCAGACCGCTGCACATGGATTTTGAAGACCTGCTCCATGCTCTCATCTTCTTTCACCTCCAGGAGCATGCCTCCGACAGGCGCCTGCTCCAGCCGCTCAAAGAGGATTGCTTGGCCAGAAAGCATATTGCCCCCAAGAATGGCATCGCCAAGAATTTGCGTATTCCGATGCCATGAACGAGCAAGGGCTTGAGCAATTCCTGCTGGTCTTTGAAGACTTGCAGCAACAGGCTGACCGAGCTGGGCCGACTGGCGGCGGCCGACGGATCGCTGATCAATGCCGCCCTCTCCATGGATTGGGCT
>WRFD01000004.1 GCA_009778955.1 Desulfobulbus sp. | reverse complement strand
CGTATCGTTTTGAACTTGCATAAACACATTGGCCGGTCGAGCGGGTCGCACATCGCACCACCATGCCAAGGCCCGCGCCAGTTCCGGATGCATGGGCAGCCACCGCTCCCTTTGCTGGCCGCCAAAAGGTTCTTGCGGTAGACGTTGGACCGATGAGGGCCGCGCCGATCCGCAACGCCTGACAAATAGGCATGCACCCTGGGCTTGGTCACGCCCTCCAGCGAGGTAATGCCTTCTGAGCGGCAGAATGCGCAGAAATCACGCATCACACTTTGTTTTTCCATCAAGGTCTGCCGCGACATGGTGCGCTGGACATGGGCAAGATATGCCCCCCCCACGCCAAGAGCAGCTCTGAGGCCGAAAGGATCTTCCTTCCCTCCATCGCCTTTTTGCGCTCATCTTCTTCCCATTCCTTGGCGGCCCGCCACTCTGGGCCGCCTTTCCAGCCAGGAGGAAACATCCGGCTGGCTATCTGCCTGCCGTATATAACCACTCTGGCCCACCATCCAATCCTGTCTTTTCGCAAGGTTGGCATCGTTAAAAGCCTCCATAACCGTGCCCCAACGAAACCTCCAGCGGTTCACAAATCGCCTGACATCGCCTGCAACAACGCCCGAGAAAAAGACGCGCTGTTCCAGGCCGGGGCAAAAGAGTAAAGGCCAGCGCCTTGCCCTTCCATGCGCCCGCGTGATGATCGTTTCCATGCCGGTACATGGGAACGATCAAATAGGCGGCCCGGCTGCCGTTCTTTTGGTCCTTTTTTGGGGCATGCAAAAAAAATGACGCCCCCCCCCCGGCGAAGGGAGCGACCTCTTGTTGTTTGCATCTAGGACCCATTCTATAATCTTGGATTATTTACTGGATTGCTTCGCTCCGCTCGCAAAGACGAAACAAAAATATCGCAGTATTGATGCCAAGTTGGTATGAGATGCGGCAAGTCAGGCCGAGAAAACGAACGAAAGAGGGAATACGATCATGGATTTGCTACTCGATACGCCCCTAGACATGCACCTGCACCTGCGCGAAGGCGAGATGCTCGGCCTGGTCGCCCCCTTCAGCGCCGCCCAGTTCGCCGGCGGGGTGGTCATGCCCAATCTGGTGCAACCGGTGGACAGCCTAGAACGGGTGCGGGCATACCGGGCCGCCATTGCCGCCACCTGCGGCACCACCGGGTTTGCCCCCTACATGACCTTGTTCTTCCGCGATTACACCAGCCAGGATCTGGCCGAGGTCAAGGACGAGATCATCGGGGTCAAGCTCTACCCAGCCGGGATCACGACCCAGAGCGAGGCCGGGGTGCGCGATTTCGACCGGATCGGCGCCACCGTGGCCTTGCTGGAGGAGTTGGATATTCCGCTCTTGGTGCATGGCGAAACCGGCGGCTTCGTCATGGAGCGGGAACAAGAGTTTTTGAAGGTCTACCAATGGCTGGCCGAGACCTTTCCCCGGCTGCGGTTGGTGATGGAGCACATCACCACCGCTGCGGCCATCGAATTCCTCGACCGTTTCGATCAGGTGGCGGCCACGGTCACCCTCCACCACCTGCTGATCACTTTAGACGACATAGCCGGCGGCCTACTGCGGCAGGATATATTCTGCAAGCCGATCGCCAAAACGCCCCGCGACCGCGACGCCCTGCGGCAGGCGGTCTTGGCCGGCCATCCCCGGCTGATGTTCGGCTCCGATTCCGCTCCCCATCCCCGCCACAAAAAAGAGCGCCTGGGCTGCGCGGCTGGGGTGTTCTCCGCCCCGGTGGCTCTGCCGGCCCTGGCGGAGCTGTTCGTGGAGGCGGGGTGTGCGGAACACCTGCCGGCCTTTGTGTCGGCCAATGCCCGCAGCTTCTACCGGATCGAGCCGCCGGCCAAAACGGTGCGCCTTGAGCCGATTGCATGGCGGGTGCCGGATCGCTACGGGGAGGTTACGCCGTTTCTGGCCGGCAAAACAATCGGTTGGGGCGTGAAGGCGCCGCATCCGTCCCAGTTTTGATAGCAACGGAGGGAGAATGGGAACCACCCCCCCTCGATTCACCGTCCCGGTTTATTCCACTGAACAGGGCAGATTATGTCCGGACTGCGGCCGGCCGGTGGCCTCGTGCGCCTGCAAGGCGACAGTGGCCGTCCTTAGGGGCAACGGCATTGTCCGGGTGGGGCGGGCGACCAAGGGACGCAAGGGTGGCGGGGTAACGGTGGTGACTGGCCTTGACCTCAACCCGGAGCAACTCCGTGAGTTGGCCAGCCGTTTGAAAAAGCTGTGCGGCGCCGGGGGCGCGGTCAAGGAGGGGACCATTGAGATCCAGGGCGAACACCGCGATCTCCTAGCGGCCACCCTGCAGCAGTTGGGCTACACCGTCAAACGGACGGGTGGCTGAACACTGCGCCCGACCTCCATCGTCCATCCGCCGCCCGGAAGGTTTGCTGCCGGAAGCGGCGCGAATTACCCGGCGGTCCGCCACAGGCCGCAGTCCTCATCTTGTCTTTCATCCCACCCACGGAGGGGAGCCTGTCATGTTCTGGTCCTACCCCCTTGCCTTTGCCAGGAACTTCCTCGGCAAGGCGCCGCTCTGGTATAAGCTGGTCATCCTGCTTTTTTTGGCCGCCAATCCCATTTTGCTCAAGGTCTGCGGCCCGTTCATTACCGGCTGGGCGCTGATCGGCGAATTCATTTTTACCCTCGCCATGGCATTGAAATGCTATCCCCTGCCTGCCGGCGGCCTGCTGGCCCTGGAGGCTGTGGCCATCGGCATGACCAAGCCTGGGACCGTCTTGCAGGAGGCGCTGGCCAATTTCGATGTGATCCTGCTGCTGATCTTCATGGTGGCCGGCATCTTTTTCATGAAGGATTTCCTCCGGTTCACCTTCGCCCACTTCCTGGTCAAGGTCCGGTCGAAAGAAACAATCTCGCTGCTGTTCTGTGGTACCGGCGCTTTTCTCTCAGCCTTTCTCGACGCCCTCACGGTCACGGCGGTGATTGTTGCCGTGGCCTATGGCTTCTACGACATCTACCACCGCTACCGGTCCGGCAAGGATGGCGGCGGCGCGGTCCACGATCTGACCAGCGACCTGGCGCTCAAGGTACAGGAGCAGGAGGATCTCAAGCAATTCCGAGGTTTCCTCCGCAACTTGGTGATGCATGCTTCGGTCGGCACCGCGCTCGGCGGGATGTGCACCCTGGTGGGCGAGCCGCAGAACCTGCTGGTGGGCAACGTCATGGGCTGGCAGTTCGCCACCTTTTTCTTCAAGGTGGCGCCGGTGAGCCTGCCGGTGCTGGTGGTAGGCCTGGCCACCTGCTACTGCGTGGAGAAAAAGAAGTGGTTTACCTACGGCTTTGAATTGCCCAGACACATCCGTTCCTACCTGCTGGAAACCGAGGTGCAGATGGCGGCCAAGCGCGGCCCCCAGGGTGCCTTAAGGCTGGCGGTCCAGGCCGTTGCAGGCATCTGGCTGATCGTCGCCCTGGCCTTCCATCTGGCCGCAGTCGGCTTGATCGGCCTGTCGGTGATCGTCTTCCTCACCGCCTGCAATGGCATCACCGAGGAGCATCGGATCGGCCCTGCCTTCGAGGAGGCGCTGCCCTTCACCGCACTATTGGTGGTGTTCTTCGCCATCGTCGCGGTCATCCACGATCAGCATTTATTCACTCCGGTTATCAACTATGCGCTCAGCTTTCAGGGGCAAGCCCAATTGGCGGTCTACTACCTCGTCAACGGGGTGCTTTCCGCCATCTCCGACAACGTGTTCGTGGCCACGATCTTTATTTCGGAGTCCAAAACCCACATGGTCGACATGCTGGCCGCCATTCCCGGCCTCGGCATGACCGGCCAAGAGCTGATGCAGAAGCTCACCGACCCGCATACGCCCCGGACCGATGTGCTGGTCACTCTGCCGCAGACCTCGGCGGTTCAGGTGAAGGCGGTGATAGATCAGTTCGACAAACTGGCCGTGGCCATCAATACCGGGACCAATATTCCCAGCATCGCCACCCCCAACGGCCAGGCCGCCTTTCTTTTCCTGCTGACCTCGGCCCTGGCACCAGTGATTCGGTTGTCCTACGGCAGCATGGTCTGGCTGGCCCTGCCCTATACCCTTACCATGTCGCTTACCGGATTGATGGCGACTTACCTGTTTTTGTAAGTCCTATTAGCAGGCTGTTGAAAAACTCTCATCTACAAGAACACATTTCGTGACATGACAAGAAGGATCGTGTATATTTAATCTATTGAAATCATTGCAATAGAGGCGCAGAATGCGCGGTCTTGATATCCATCAGCAGAAGCTGTTTCGTTTCTCCCGAATCCTGGATTCCTCAGCATCATCCCTTGCGTCCGGTCCTGATCATGGCGGACAAGGCATTGAAGGACCTTTCCCCTGTCTTCGAGGAACTGTACTCCAGGGTGGTTCGTGATATTTGGCGCAAGATTGCAACCCGGCAAGATCTGCAGCCGGTGTTTCATGCTGAGCTCGCCAAGGCCGAACGGCTGTTGACGCAACAACGGCAGGATAAGAATAAGCTTTACAGCCTTCATGCGCCGGATGTGGAGCGTATTTCCAAGGGCAAGGCGGACAAGAAGGACGAATTTGGGGTCAAGGTCAGCGTGGCGGGCATGCTGGCGGAGCCTGGCAATCCCCATGACGGTCATGCCCTGGGCCGGATAATCGAACAGGTGGAGCGGATGACCAACTGTGCGGTGCAGCGCAGTTTTGTTGACGGTGTCGTGGTCACAAGCTGCAGAAGCCTCAGGTATTGCTCTCCGGCCGCAAGCGGGGTCGAAATTACTGGTAGGCGCCTTGGGCGACGCCATCAATGCCCTGCTCTGTGGAGCGGGGCGCAATATCCGCCTGATCCTCAATAAATTGAGGGAGAAGTTGCATCTTTTTTTTGCCGGCTTGCTATTGGCTGCCTGGCCTCGCTCTGATTGCCGCAGGTCAGCTGCCGCTTTGCCGGCTCCTTTCTTTTGAAATAGGGCTTCTTCAGGGACGACTATTTTATGTTCCCTGCTTAATTGACCAGCGCTGACGCGCAGCAGGTGCGTTTGTTGTCGTTCATCAGGTGAATGTTCATGCCAAATTTTTTTATGGTGGCGGTCTTGACCCTTATCGTTTCATGTTGCGGCAGCGCTTTGGCTGTTGACCTGCCCTCGACAAGCAAAGCGGAAATCGATTATCTGCTTGCATATCTGAAGAATTCAGGATGTCAATTCAACAGGAACGGGAAATGGTACAATGCGGACGACGCAGTTTCCCATATTGAAGCCAAGTATAACTATTTGATCAGAAAAGAAATGCTTTCTTCGGCGGATGATTTCATCGATAAAGCCGCGACCAAGAGCAGCATGAGCGGTAAATCGTATTTGGTTCAATGCGGCAATGAAGAGCCTACGCCAAGCGGTGAGTGGTTCAGGACGGAACTTGTACGCTATCGCTCAGGAAAACGCTGATTCAGACGACGCCCGGACGGTCTGAATCAGCAAACATCGGGCGAGGACGCCAGCATCGTCGCGTTTAAGAAATCCGGCCAAAACGCGCTTCCTCTTGAAACATCACCCGGAGTCGACCTTTCCCGGTCCACTGGTTGTCAATCAGACAGAGGAGTTCCGGGATTTTTTTTCCATTCCGCCTGCGCCCCGACATCAGCCTTCCGGCGCCTCTTGTCAGGCGCAAGCTTCCGCCAGTTGTGGCGATGCAGCAGATTATAGACAGAGGATAACGGAACTTCTCGACCCAAGTAGGCATCAAACGCCCGCTTGATTTCTCCAGCAACCAGCAGCCGCCCTGGGCAGCTTTATCGAGGAAAGGGGCAAGGAAGGCCACCGCCTCCCGAGCATTGGACAATACTTCTTTTCCTCGTGCTGGTCGTGCCATATGCCCACCTCCTTAAGGTGAACATATGGCATCATACCTGATCTGGAATTTGAATTATTCAAAATAATTACAGCATCGATAAAAGGCATTGTCATTCTCCCCGCAAAAAAGCGTGAAGAATGACAATGTCCGTTTTCGGAAGGAGGTCAGACGCTCTTGATAGGCATTCGCCCAGAGGATATATTGCCGAAAGTAGACTCGGTTCAATTGAAGTCGGGAGATATGGACAAGGTAGACCCTGAAAAACGAAGCTGGATAATGGCCCAAGTGAAGGGACGCAACACAAGGCCAGAGAGGGCCGTGCGCTCCCTCTTGCATCTCATGGGTTACCGGTTCCGGCTTCAACGACAAGACCTTCCCGGTAAGCCGGACATAGTTTTGCCCAAATATCATACCGCCGTTTTTGTGCATGGCTGTTTTTGGCACCGGCATCCCGGCTGTAAACGAGCGAGCACGCCTGTCACTAATGTCACTTACTGGAACCGAAAATTTGAGCGCAATGTGACACGAGACGCGCAAAACAAAACAACTCTTGAACATCTTGGCTGGCGCATTCTAGTTGTGTGGGAGTGCGAGTTAAAAAACATGGAAGCTCTTACCGCCCGGTTCCATGAATATTTTACCGCGCTCAACGGCGCACAAACGCCATGAATGTAGCTCGTCAAGCCCTGCCTCCTTCCTCTTTGCCGCCACAGCTTCCGACGCCAGGCGCCCGCCCGCCTTTGCTTGAATTTTTTGCGGGCAGCGGTTTAGTGAGCCATGCCTTGTCGTCTTATTTCAAAACGGTATGGGCCAACGACATCTGCCCCAAAAAGGCCGCCGTGTTTTGGGCCAACCATGAAGCCACGTCCTTTGACCTCGGTTCCGTGACGGAAGTAAGCGGCAAACAGCTTCCCCCCGCATTACTTTCTTGGGGCAGCTTCCCTTGTCAGGATTTATCCTTAGCTGGAAACGGCGAAGGCATCCGGGCGAAGCGTAGCGGCCTTGTGTGGGAATGGCTGCGCGTTATGGACGAGATGCCGACACGTCCGCCCATTCTCGTTGCGGAAAATGTGGTCGGACTTGTTTCTACAAATAATGGCGCCCATTATCGAAAGTTGCACAACGCCCTGACAGCGCGCGGTTATAGGGTTGGCGCTCTGTTGCTTGATGCCGTTTTTTGGCTGCCCCAGTCCCGCCCGCGTGTATTTGTTGTCGCTGTGAACGCCAACACGGTGATTCCCCAAAAGCTTGTGGCCTCCGGGCCGACTTGGGCGCACTCCTCAGCTATTCAAGAAGCCGCAAAAAATCTGGACGGGTGGGTATGGTGGCGCATGCCGATGCCGGAAAAGCATACTATCACGCTTTCCGATGTGGTGGATTTCTCCCTGCCATGCCACGACGAGGCCGTAAGCCGGAAAAACCTCGCTCTGATCCCGCCTGGGCACATGCGCCGCTTGGAGACAAGCGAACTGCGCGTTGTCCCCGGCTACAAGAGAATCCGCAAAGGCAAACAGGTGCTGGAACTGCGCTTTGACGACATCGCCGGGTGCTTACGTACTCCTACGGGCGGCAGCAGCAGGCAATATTTAGTGATAAGGCAAGGGAAAGAATGGAGGACGCGCATTCTCAGCCCCCGCGAAGCGGCTAGGCTCATGGGAGCGCCGGAAACCTTCAAGCTTCCCGGCACATTCAACGATGGATACAAGGCCATGGGAGATGCGGTTGCCGCGCCTGTCGCCGCGTTCTTGGCGCAACACCTTCTTTCTCCTCTTGCCGCGGCTTGCAATGACCCCTCTTGAAAAACACCTGACTGATTTTCGTGACGCAAACAGCGTGAAGGGCAAAGGCCAACTGGCCGTCGTTCTGCACATTACTCGCCTTGCCATTGATAGCGGCCTGCCCATTGACCCAGAGACCTTGCGAACAGGCAAAGAAGGACAAGTCAAAGGGTTAGGCAAGAGGCGCATACAGAATATACTCAATGATTACGGCATAACCCGCGTTCTGGCCGAAGAAGGCGGCCGCACCAGCAGGGGCAGCCTGGGGAATGCTTCTGGCTATGCGGCATTTTTGAACACGCTGCACAAAAAGGGCGACGCGGACTTGCCTGCCATAGAAAAATGGTGGATTGCCCGCGTTCAGGATTATTTCAGCAGCAAACCTTTCACATTAAGATTTGACCCGAGCAAGTCTTTGCGCTCCACCGTGAGCGACCTTCTCGCCCAAGCCATAAAACGCCAAAGGGATAATCCCGGCACGACTTATGCCGGAACGCTGTTGCAGCATCTTGTCGGCGCCAAGCTCGATCTGATTTTGCCGGAAGAAAAAAGAGTGCGCCACTACGGGGCCAACGTGGCAGATAGCCCTACCTCACGCGCTGGCGACTTTGTGCTTGGTGATGTGGCGATTCACGTCTCAACAGCGCCGTCAGAGGCGCTTGTCCGCAAATGCAAAGCCAACATTGAGGCGGGTCTTCGCCCTATTATTGTCACTATCGCAGAAAGCCGCGCTGGTATTGAATCTATCGCCAATGGTTTTGAAATAGAAAGCCGTATTGATGTCATTGAGGCAGAGCAGTTTATCGCGACGAATATTTTGGAGTGGAGTCAGTTTGTCGAAAATTCCCAACGTGAAGAAATCATGCGGCTTCTTTCAAAATATAACGAAATCGAGGAGTCTGTGGAAACCGACCCCTCGCTCTTGATAACTATCTGAGTTCATCCAAAAAATAGTTTTCCTCTTGATAACATGACGACGCCCAGATGGCGCCGTCAAGCCGGGCGCCCGCTCCGTCAATTTGGCCTCCTTTGAAGACCGCACCATCTGATATGACACAGTACCCTGAACATTTCTTGCTCCTCGAACAAGCCCAAGCCCTGTGCCGCGAACACGATGCTACGCTGCTTTTCTTGACGCTCTTCGGCGCTACCCTATACGGCACGGTAACGCCGGGTAAATCCGATGTGGACGTGCGGGGAATTTTTCTGCCGTCCCGAGAATCATTGGCTCTCAATAAGGCCCCAAAAAGTCTGCATTTTTCCACCGGCAACAGTGAACGTCGGAATCTGGCCGGGGATGCGGATATCGACCTGTGGTCCGTACAGCGCTGGTTGCTGAAGCTCCTGCCCTCAGGCGATACCGGCGCCATGGACGTATTGTTTTCGCCGTCGCATGCGGCTTGCACGTTGTATCGGCATCCGGCTTTGGACGCGGCTTTCGCGAACCCTCAGCGCCTCATGGATACGGTCAAAGGCCGGGCTTACGCCGAATACAGCCTTGGGCAAGCAAAAAAATACGGCATCAAAGGTTCCCGAGTGGGCGCACTCAAGATGGTGCGCGCCTGGTTGCAAACGCATTGTCCAGAACCGCAACCCAATGACCGCCTGAGCGATTCCCTGGACGCCTTGGCTGCCTCCTGCGCGGATGACCGCTTTTGTTCCATCGTGACCGTGCAGAATAAGCGCGCCCTGCAACTTTGCGGCAAACTGCATATGAGCGCAATCCGCATAGAAGAACTGACCCGCCGGGTAGAGGCCGCCATGAGGCGTTACGGCGCTCGGGCAGAGGAAGCCGAACGCAACGAAGGTCTGGACTTCAAAGCTCTCTCTCACGCCCTGCGCGCTCTATTCCAGATGGAAGAGTTGCTGCAAACCGGCAAAATCGTCTTTCCCCTGCGCAACCGCGAAGAGTTGATTGCCGTCAAGGAAGGCAGATATCCTTGGCGAGAAGTGGAACCACGCATTCTTGAGCGTCTTGAGGTGGTGGATCTGCTCCGAGCGCATGCTCCCTTTGCCAGCGCATACGATGCCGCCTTTGCTGAAGCCTGCGTGCTGGCCTGCTATGATGGGAGCAAAAAACGACTCGCTGCGCCAGCCTACACCACGCGCTTTGATGAAGGCTTTTCCATTCCCGCCGAAACCTTGACCACTGTTCAGGCCAAGCTAGACGACATCGAGCGGGAACATGGCGTCAAAGTTCTATACGCTGTAGAGTCGGGCAGCCGGGGTTGGGGTTTTGCCTCCGCAGATTCCGACTTTGATGTGCGCTTCATCTACGTCCACGAGCCGGAATGGTATTTGGGCGTCGCTCCGGAAGAGAAGCGGGATGTTCTGGAACTGGGCATTGAAATGACGCCTGCGGGCGAGCTGGACATCAACGGCTGGGAGTTACGCAAGGCCCTCAAGCTCTTCCGTCAGTCAAATCCGCCCTTGCTTGAGTGGCTCAGTTCGCCCGTTGTGTATCGCGAAGCAGGGCCACTGGCCTCGCTCCTTCGGAACACCGCTTCGTCCTGTGTGTCCCCCGCCCGTACTTGGCATCATCATCGCAGCATGATGAAAAAATGTCGGGCACGCTATTGGGACAAGGAGCCGTCAATCAAAGCGTGGTTCTATCTGCTACGGCCTTTGCTCGCCATGCGCTGGATTGAACAGGGTAAAGGCGTCCCGCCCATGCGTTTTGATCTGCTCATGGATGGCGTCATTGCCGATGCCGCCCTGCGAAAAGAATTGAATAGTCTGGTGGAAATCAAACGCAGTGGCGGCGAGAAAGACAGCTTTACGCCCCCTTCGCTGACAGCGGCCTTTGTCAATAACGAACGGGACCGGCTGGAGAGGGAAACGCCGGCATTGCCAGCAGAACAGCAACAAGCAAACCTGGATGCGATGTTTATGGCAGTGCTGGCAGAGGCGTGGCAATAACGAATTTCGATGTTTTTTCGTGGGTTACATCAAAAATCACCGAAAATTGAAGGGCAACAGTCAGATTCCAGAGTCAGAGTGCCCCGGAAGCGGACCGGATGAAGGAACCATCTTTGAAAGGATATGTTGACCGTGCTGAGGCGGCATAAACGTGACGACTTTAACGCATGAACCTGCCCTTATTGCCCAAAAAATTGCCCGCTACGCCGAAGAGCTTGGGGTTACAGTAGAGCGCCACGTCAGCGGTGGTTCTGAACGCGTATATCTGACATTGTGGCATGCCCTTGTGCTTTCCCAACCGTTGCGCATCCGATTAAGTGAGCATGCTGCAAGCCCGGTGGCCATGAAAAAACATGGTCTGGCGGATTTTGAAATAGGTTCGCACAGCGTACGCTGCCGCGATATGGCTGAGTGTCTGCGCTGGCTTCGCGGCATCACCGGACGAGAGCTGCCGCCCAAGCTGAGTGTATCAATGCAGCACGATCTACGTCAGTCCAATTCTCAGGCTCTTGTCACCCTAAACCATTTTTTGCAACGAAGCCGCATATGCCCTGCTGCAACAGCAAGGCTACCTGAACGGCGACGGCAGACGGGCGAACCAGTTTATCCGCGACATGAAATGGCGTCCGTACCACTGGATGGCGGAGCAAATGAAAAAGCGACTTTCGTCAAAACCGACCAAAGCGGACAAGTTTCCTGTCTGGGCCTGGCATACGCACGAAGGCAAGCAGCCGCCGGATTTACGCTCCTGCGGGCTGGGGCAAAAAGGCAAGCGCACGGCCATGCTGACCTTCAGGATTCCCATTTCAAAAGTGCTGCTTTCCGACGAGGAGGAGTGCCATATGGCCACTGCACAGACAACGAAGCCGAAAGCAATCAATGGGATGAACTGGAAAAAATCTGGCCTCAGAAACGCTTTGCTGATTCCATGCGGGTTTCGTGGGAAAAGATATTTGATCCCTACGTCCATGCGATCCAGCGTGGTGCGGCACACGGCGCGGCGAATATGTCCAAGCCCGTTTCTGGATTCTGGAGCGCTCCGCTGTGCTTGCGGAAAGATGGTTTATAGCGCGATAGCTTATCTTTCTGTCCCTCTTCCCTTCACAATCCGTATTTTCGACCATACCCCCTAGGGGTGACCATTTTGTCGCGCCAAACAAAGGTCTGGGAATTGCCTATGATCACCGTGGTCTGCATGCCGATCTTCTCGTCGAGCATCCGCGCGAGCGTGGTCAGGCGTACGGTTTCGTGCTCGCGGGTGGCGCCGGAGACGATGCCCACCGGAGTGTCGGAGGAGCGGTGGGCGAGCATGATCTCGCGAGCCTTGACGATCTGGTCGGTGCGCTTCTTGGATTTGGGATTGTATATCACCACCACGAAATCGGCCTGCGCCACGGCCGCAAGCCGGCGCTCGATCAGATCCCAGGGGGTCATCAAATCGGAAAGGCTGATGGCGGCGAAATCGTGCATCAAAGGCGCACCTAGGATGGCGGCGCAGGAGTTGAGGGCCGCGATGCCGGGGATGACGTCGATCGGAACGGCGGCGTCCGTTGTCCGGGCCAGCTCGAACACCAGGCCGGCCATGGCGTAGATGCCGGGATCTCCGCCGCAGACCAGGGCAACCCGTTTCCCCTGCTCGGCCATCGAAAGAGCCTGCCGGCAGCGGTCGATCTCCTGCATCATCGAGGACGAGAGCACCTCGCTTGCCGGATTGAGGCAATCGAGCACCAGGTCGAGATAGGTGCGATAACCAACGACCACCTCCGCCGCTTCCAGGGTGGCGCGGGCGCGAGGAGCCATGAGGTCAGCGGCGCCGGGACCGAGCCCGACCACCGCCAGAGAGCCGTTGATGCCATCCTGTGCCGTTGTCATTGTTTACCTGTTCCTTGGATTATCTATCGTTGCGAACGGATCGGCGATCTCGGCCACCGCGGTGGTGACGTCGGTCCATTTCATTTTGGCAGCCAACAGAGTGGCGCCCAGTCCGGCGCTGAGCAAGGCCGCCGGTTCAGCCACAGCCCTGGCGCCGGTGGCGCGCTGAACGACTGCCGAGGCGGCGATCTCTTTGATCCGGTTCAATGCGTCCTTGTCGTAATAATCAATGGTCAGCCCCTGGGTGCTGGCATAGGCCAGCAAACCCGCCTCGTCCTGCTTGAGGTCGATTGAGGCCAGGCGGGCGATGGCCGCAGCCGCGAGCCCGTGCGCAGCACAAGTGGACTCGACCGCGGCGGCGATGGCCCCGGCGGCTGCCCCCCGGTTGCAGCCGATGCCGACCACCAGCACCTTCGGGTGGAGAACGGCGGCCCGTTCGGCCGGGGCGGTGCGGCTGTCGATGACCAGGTCGGCTGTTGCCCGATCGGGGTGCGGGTGCAGATCCGGCGGCAGTTCCGGCAACGGGTAGCGGCTCCAGACACTGAGCGCTCCCTCGTCGACCAAATGGCCCATGGCGCGGGTGAAGGCGGCCTTGTCGCCGGGGACCAGCCCCAGGTCGCGGCACCAGAGATCAAGCGGGGTGAGGCCCAGGACATCAGAGGCGGTGGTGAGCACGGCCTGGCCGCCGATCGCGGCCGCCACCCGCCGGGCCAAATGGTTGGCGCCGCCGAGATGGCCGGACAGCAGCGAGATGGCGAAATTGCCCGCCTCGTCGCACACCACTATGGCCGGATCCAGTGCCTTGTCGCGGAGCAGCGGGGCCACGGCGCGCACCACGATGCCGGTGGCCATGATGCAGACAATCTCCCGGTAGTTGGCCCAGACCTCGGCCATCACCCGTGCAAGCCGCCCCTTGGCAGCGACAAAGTCACCATCCAGCGACTCGGCCAGGCGGCGGCCCAGAACAGAGCCGCCCCTGCTCACCGCCACCACTACCAGGCGGCAGCCGGGACTGCCCTCAGCGGTATTCGTGCGTAAATTCGGCATCGTAGAGTTTGGAGACGATTTGACTGTCCTCGGCCAGAGCCGGTCCGACCACGATCATCGCTGTCTTTTTGATCTGCGAATCCCGGATCTTGCCGGCAATGTCAGCCAGACTGCCCGTAACGATCCGCTGTTCCGGCCAACTGGCCCGCTCAACCACGGCCACCGAGGTGGCGGCCGGATAGCCGCCGGCCAGCAGGTCGTCGACCACGGCGGCAATCATCGACACGCTCAGGAAGATGCACATGGTGGCCTGGGCAGCGGCCAGGTTGCGCAACGATTCGCGCTCCGGCACCGGGGTGCGGCCTGCCTGGCGGGTAAAAATCACCGTCTGGGTGACTTCGGGCACGGTCAGCTCCTTCTTCAGGGCAGCGGCAGCGGCAAAGGCCGAACTCACCCCTGGCACCACCTCGTAGGGGATGCCGGCCTTATCCAGCCACTGCATCTGTTCGCGGATCGCGCCGTAGATGGCCGGATCTCCGGTGTGCAGCCGCACCACCCGCAAGCCCCGGCGGTACCCCTCGGCCAGCAGGCGCATGATCGCCTCCAGGTCGAGCGGGGCGCTGTCGTGGCAGGTGGCCGGAATCCCGTCGAGCAAGGCCGCGTTGACCAGACTGCCGGCATAGACCACTAGATCCGCCGTATCGAGCAGGCGGCGGCCCTTGAGGGTGATCAGCTCAGGGTCGCCGGGCCCGGCGCCGAGAAACACCACGGGATGAACGGACGCTTCAGGCGAGGGAGCGATCGGTTTCATTGGACACCTGTACCTTTTTCTTGCGGATCACCATGGTGGAGAAATAGTGCAGCTTCCGGCCCCTGGCCTCGCGGATGTCGGTGTAGATCCGTTCGTCCTCCATACCCGAGCGCTCAATCAGCACCGCGCAGCCGGTGAGACCCAGCTCGTCCAACAGGTCGATCAAGGCGTCGAGCCGCCGGTGCACCTTCATCAGCACCACCGCGTCGAGGGTGGTGAGAATGGAGCGCAGCCGTTCGTCCTCGAAGGCGGCGGGCACTACAGCCAGGACATCGTCGCCCAGGGCGAGCGGGCTGGACTGCGAGGCGGCGCAGGCCGCCATGGCGGTGATGCCGGGGATCACGGTCACCGGGGCGTGCGGCCGCTGCTCCTGGATCATGGCCAGCAGATAGAAGGCGGTGGAATAGAGGGTGGTATCGCCCAGGGTGGGAAAGGCCACATCCTCGCCGCGGTCGAGATGGCGGATGACCTCGTCGGCCGCCTGGCGCCAGGCGGCCAGTAGTTGGTCGTCGGTCTTCTGGCCGAGATAGACCTTTTTCATCGGGAAACAGAGCGAAAGCACAGTACGCCCGTTGGCCGACACCAGTTGTTCGGCGATCTGCCTGGCGCTGCTCTGGCCGCCCTTCCTGGCCGTGGGCACCGCCCATACCTTGGCCTCGCGCAGGATGCGCACCGCCTTGTAGGTCATCAGTTCCGGATCGCCGGGGCCGACGCCGACCAGATAGAGATGACCGGTCCGCGAGCTGGGGTTGTCGCTCATTATTTATCGCCTGTGATAAGGGTTATGGGGTTGAATACCTGTGCATCGCCGCCGGCAAGTCGGCGGCTGACGGCCAGGGTGCTGGCCTGCGCACGCATCCCCAGCCGCTCAAAGCAGGCCAGGGCGGTGGCTTCGGTCCGTTCGAGCACGGCATTGATCACCATCCGGCCGCCATCGGCCAGACGCGCTGCCGCCGTCTCGATGATCGCCTCCAGCCGCTGGCCACTGCCGCCGATGAAGATCCGGTCGGGCGCGGGCAGCCCGGCCAGGGCCTCGGGCGCCTCACCGCAGACCAAGTGGATCGAGTAGGCGCCGAAGCGGCGGATGTTGGTTCGGATATTGGCCTGTTCCTCTTCTTTTTTTTCGACGATGCGGATGACCAGATCCGGACAGAGCCGGGAGGCCTCCAGCGAGACCGAGCCGGAGCCGCCGCCGATGTCCCAGAACACGCCGGTGACTGGCAGCCGCAACCGGTGCAGGGTGGCTGCGCGGACTTCGTCTTTGGTGATCAGGCCGCGGGAATGGGCGATTTCATCCTCGCCCAGCCCGAAAGGCGGCGATGCCGGCCCAGGCGGCTGTTCGATCAGCATCATATTCAGCGGTCCAAAGGAGTACGCCGCGATCTCGGCTAGGCTGCCACTGGTCAGGCGTTCGTCGCTCAGCCCCAGATTCTCGGCCACCCTGACGCTGATGGCGTCGATCCGCTCGTTGTCCCCGCAGGCGGCCAGCGCGGCCAGAAGCTCGGTCGCCACCTTGTCCGGACTGTTGCGGCCGTCGGTGAACAGCATCGACCGCCGTTGGCGGAGGATGCGGCCGGGGAGATTGTCGGCTTCCCGGCCGTGGCAGCTCAACAGGGCCAGATCGTCCCAGGGGGTGCGGAAGCGGGCGCAGGCCAATTGCAGTGCCGACAGCGCCGGCCTGACACTCAGCCGTTCAGGTCCGAACCGTTCGATCAGGCGGCGGCCGATGCCGTAGAACAGCGGGTCGCCACTGGCCAGCACCGCCACGTCGCCGGCGACTAGGGCCTCCTCCACCTGGTTGAGCATGGCCTCGACCGGGACGATGTCGATCACAGGGTGGGGCAGATCGGCCACCAGAAAACGATGGCGGCGAGAGGCGACAACGGCAGTGCAGCGGCGCAGCAGCGGCCACTGCGCGGCGGCAAGGGCGCTGCCGCTGATCCCGATCAACTCAATCCTCGACATGGACCACCCCCTCCTCTGCGGTCACTAGATAGACCCGCACTGGCAGCCCCGACCATTGCCGAGCCTGTTCCTGCGCCTGACGGCAGACCGCGCCGATCAAGTCGTCGCGGCGCATCGCCTTTAGCTGACCGTAGATCTCGCGCGCCGTGTTGGCGGTCCAAAGTTCGGGGGCGCTTTCCCGGTCCAGGCCGAGTCGGGCCAGCAGGTTGGCGGCCTGCCGGACCTCCAGGGCGCCGTTGCGGACATGGGTCTGAGGCACGGCCAGGGCCGCCTTGACCAGCTTGGCCCACATCGCGGCCAGATGGATGCGGGAAAAGCCGTGCCGTCGGGCCGCCTCCAAGGCGTAGCGGAGATAATCGCCCATCATCACCTGGGCCTCCTCGGGCAGGCGCAACAGCCCCTGGGCCATGGCCTCGGAGGTCCGTCCGGTGGACAAAATCGTCTCAGTGAGGCCCACGGCGCGGGCCACCCGCATCGAGGCCTCGATGGTGTCGGTCCAGGCCTTTGCCGATACCGGCCGCACAATTCCGGTGGTGCCGAGGATCGACAGGCCGCCGATCACTCCCAGGCGTCGGTTGAGAGTCTTTTCCGCCAGAATCTCGCCGTCGCGGACGAAAATCCGGACCTCCAAACTCTGCTCCTCACGGTCCGAACCCTCCAGGGCCTCGGCCACCGCAGCCCGGATCATCTGCCGGGGAACGGGGTTGATGGCCGCCTCGCCCATCGGCACGGGCAGGCCGGGCTTGGTGACCAGGCCGACGCCGAGGCCGTTGGTCAGGACGATCCGCTCGGGCAGGTCAAAGGCAAGCCAGCGCACCTCGGCCCCAATCTCGGCGCCATTGGTGACGTCGGGATCGTCCCCCGCATCCTTGACCACGGTGGCCATGGCCGGCAGCCCGCCAGTTCGGCACAGGGCAAAGCCATGCCGGGAGCCGTCGGGAAAGGGGATCTCCACTGTCTCCGGACACGCCTTGCCCAGCAGGCACAAGGTGGCCGCCTTGGCCGCCGCAGCCGCACAGGCCCCGGTGGTGTAGCCGTTGCGCAGCGGTTTTTTTCTGCCCGGCGCAGCCATGATCCGCTATGCCGCCAACCTGAGCAGGGCGTTGACCACCGCCACCGCCACCGGGGTGCCGCCCTTGCGGCCCAGGGCGGTGATGTGGGGATAGGGCTTTTCCGCCAGCAATTCCTTAGATTCGGCCGCATTGACAAATCCCACCGGCACGCCGATGACCAATGCCGGGGCCAAGAGTCCCCGGTCGATCAGTTCCATCGTCTTGAGCAGGGCGGTCGGGGCGTTGCCCACGGCCACGATGCCGATGTGGTCGTCCACGCTCCGGGCCACGGCGGCATCAGCGCGGGTGATGCCCCGCGCCTTGGCCAGGGCCGCGGTTTCGGGTTCCGCCACCCGGCAGATCACTCTGCCGCCGAACCGGGCCAGCAGCCCACTGGAAATGCCGCTAGCCGCCATGTTGACATCCACCAGGATGTTCTTGCCTGCCCAGATGGCCTCCAGACCCGCAGCAACCGCCTGGGGATGGAAACGGAAATTTTCGGCAAAGGCGAAATCACCAGTGGCGTGGATGGCGCGCCGGACCACGGCGAATTCCTCGGAGGAAAACCGGGTGGGGCCAAGCTCGCGCTCAATGATCCGGAAGCTCTCAGCCTCAATGTCCTGGGGAGCAATGGGTTGCAAGGTGACCATAATCGTTGCACTCTTCGTTTGCTCAAGCCGATGCATACAGAACGCGCCGCACCGGATTTCTTGATATAATTTATTGATTTATCAAATAAAACTACAAATTCCCTTCGGAGTTGTCGCCCTTTGACCGGCAGGCGGCCACCAGCTGCGCCGCCGCAGCCGGGGTGCGGCCCCAGTGGAGATGGACGTAGCTGGCCAGGGTGGCCGCTTGCGCCAGGAATCCCTCAGGCTGTCCCGCCTCCAGTTCATAGGCCGCCGGCACTGTCTCGACCTCGGTTTCGATGGTCGAGTAATGGAATTCGTGGCCATGGAGCACCGTGCCCGCCGGTCCCAGCAGGCAGTCGCGCACGACCTGCGGCCGGCGGTAACCAAGGCTGCGCAGCCGGGTCTGCATCCGGGCGGCAAACGGATACAGGCCCGCCATGGGAAAGACGCCGCCGTTCAGGTCGGTGATTGAGCGGCACAGATACATGAAGCCGCCGCACTCGCCATAAACCGGCCGGCCGCTCTCGGCAAAGGCCCGCACCTGCTCCCGCATGGCGCGGTTGTCGCTCAACCGGCGGGCATGCAATTCCGGATAGCCGCCGCCCAAATAGAGCCCGTTCAGCCCGGGCGGCAGCCGGTCGTCGTCCAGCGGGCTGAACAGGACCAATTCCGCCCCAGCCGCCCGAAGCAGGTCGAGGTTGTCCTCATAGTAGAAGCAGAAGGCCGCATCCCGGGCCAGGCCGATTCGTACCGGCGTACCGGAGGCGGTGGTCGGCGCCGGGGCCTCTGGTACGGATTCCTCCTGACGCCACCCCGCCGCGAGCCGCAGCAGCCGCGGCAGGTCAACATGGGCTTCGATCAACTCAATCAGCCGTTCCAATCCCTTGCCGGTCAGCGGGTGCTCTTCGCCCATGTGCAGCCCGAGATGGCGCGAGGGAATGGTCACCGCCTCGCTGCGGGGCAGGCAGCCGAGCACCGGCGCCGCGCAATGGCCGCCGATGGCCTCCTCCACCATTTCCCGGTGCCGATCCGAACCAATGCCGTTGCAAATCACCCCGACCAGCCGGACCCCGGCATCGAGGGTTGCAAACCCGTGCACCACCGCGGCCACGCTCTCTGCCGCTGAACGGGCATCGACCACCAGGAGCACCGGCAAATCGAGCGTCTTGGCCAGAGTCGCGGCCGAGCCTTCGCCGCCGTCGAACAAGCCCATCACCCCCTCGATCACCGCCACGTCCGCCTCCTGGGCGTGGCGGACGAAGGTCCGCCGGACCCAGTCGACCCCGCACATGCGGATGTCGAGGTTGCGCGACACCCGGCCGGCCACCATCCGGTGCAGGCTGGGATCGATGAAATCCGGACCGCATTTGAAGGGCTGGACCGCAAGCCCGCGCCTGGCCAGGGCGGCCATCACCCCAAGGGCGACAGTGGTTTTGCCGCAGCCCGAATGGGTGCCGGCGACCAGCAGAGCGGGACCAGTCATAGCCGCGAGATGCCTTCCTGACCGTAGTCAGGATACAGCAGCGAGCGGACAAAGCCGATGCCGTCGAGCAGGTTCATGGTCGGACGCGAAACCATTTCCTCATCCACCAAAAAAACCTGGTTGGTGCGGACCGCCTTAATCACGCCGAATCCCGGCTCGTTGACAATGTCGTTCACGCTCACCGGATTCATGCGGCCACTCTGGGCGAGATACAGGTCGATTCGGTCGGCCTTGGCCAAAATCCGCTCCTTGCCGTAGGCAGCGATGTTGGTTTCGCGCACCTGCTCGGCATCGGTGGCGATGTTGATCCCACCGGCTGATTCTAGGACGAAGATGGCGATGGAGGAGGGAGCAAAGGTCTTCATCTGCCGGTGAATAGCCTCGAAGTAGACCCGTTTGCGTTTTTCCTTGGGAATCTTCTTCAGCGGCTCGGTGATCGCGGCCAGCTTCTTGTTGAAGGTCTCGACCATGTCCTGGGCCTGCTGTTCGCGGCCGGTCAGCCGGCCCAGGGTCTCCCAATAGGAGAACAGCTCCGAGGCGGTGGTGGGCTGCAGGGACACCACCCGCACATTGTTCTTTTCCAGGATGCGCACCAGGTTGGGATAGCCGCGGCTGATCATCGGCCGGATCAGGACCAGATCCGGCTTGAGCGCCAGGAGCCGTTCCGGATCGTCCTGAAATTGGACCACCGGTCGGTCGGACAATTGGGTGTCGCCGGGGCCGCAGGCAATGATCTCCTTGTTCAGGCCCAATTCGAGCAAATTGGAGGTATGGGCCGGATAGAGCGAAATGATCCGCTTAAACGGCTGGGAAAACACCAGGGTGCGCTGCTCGCTGTCGGTAATCGAGGCGGCGGCAAGGGTGGTCAACAGAAGCACGAGGCAGGAAACAGATACAAAAACTTTGATGCGCATTGAGTTAACTAATGGGTTGAGGTTCATGGGAGGACGGCAGCCTGAAGCTCACCTGCCGGCACTGGGTAAAGGCGCTGGCGCTCACTTCCGCCTCGACACCGTAGACCGCATTGATCGTCGCCGGGGTCAGCACCTCGTCGGTCGGCCCCTGGCGGATCACTCGCCCCTCCTTGAGGAAGATCAGGTGGTCGCAGAAAAAGGCGGCCAAATTGAGGTCGTGCATCACGGCCACCACCTGTATCTCCTGGCGCTCGAACCGGTTGCGGATCAAGTGCAGCAGTTCCAGGCTGTGGTGGATGTCGAGGTTGGATGTGGCCTCGTCGAGCAACAGCACCGTTGGCCGCTGCGCCAGGGCGCGGGCAACGGCCACCCGCTGTTTTTCGCCGCCTGAGAGCCGGGTGACCGGCCGGTCGGTCAGGGCGGCTATGCCGGTGGCCGCCAGGACCTGGTCGATCAGCGCCTGGTCGGCCTCGCTGGGCGAGGCGAAGCGGTGGAGGTGGGGATGGAGCCCCATTTCAACCACCTCGCGGACCGAAAAACCGAAGCGGACCATGAAATCCTGGGGCACCAGGGCCAACAGCCGAGCCAGATGCTTTTTCGGCCAGGCCGAAAGCGGCCGTCCCTGGAATTTGATGGCTCCGGACTGCGGCGCCTGCAGGCCGGCCAGCAAATCGAGCAAGGTGGTCTTGCCGCTGCCGTTGGGCCCGAGGATGCCGGTGCACTGGCCGCTGTGCAGCGAAAGGCTAATATCGCGCAGCACCGGCGTGTCGCCGTAGCTGAAATGCACCTCGCTCAAGGACCAGAGCGGGCCGGTGTGCTGTTCAGAAAGCGGCGCCGCCATCCCGTTGCCGTTTTTTGAAGAGGAAACAGAAAAAGGGGCCGCCCAAAAGCGCGGTCAACACCCCGATGGGCACCTCCACCGGCAACACGGCCCGGGTCAGAGTGTCGGCGACCAGCAGCAACAGCCCCCCGGTGAAAAAGGAGAGTGGGATCAGCAGGCGGTTGTCCGGACCGACCAGATGACGGAGCATGTGCGGCACGATCAGGCCGACAAAGCCGATGATGCCGGAGACCGAAACCGCCAGGGCGGTCATCAGGGTGGAGACGGTCAGCAGGGCCAGCCGCAGGCGGACGATATTGACGCCCAGCGAGGTGGCGGCTCGGTCGCCGGTGGCCATGATGTTGAGATCGCGGCTGTAATACACGGTCAGCAGGGTGCCCAGCAGGGCCGCGGGCGCCAACAGGAGGATGTTGGCCCAAGAGGTGCCGGCCAGGCTGCCCATCAGCCAGAAGATGATCAGGCCCACCTGCTCGTCGGCAAGGAATTTGAGAAAGCCGATGGCCGCCGACAGGATGGCGGCCACTATCACTCCGGCAAGGATCAGGCTGGTGGAGGAAAGGCTCCGGTCGCCGGCGGCGAGAAACAGCACCACCGCGAGCGTTCCAATTCCACCGCCAAAGGCAAAGATCGGGATGGTTACGCCGGGCGGCAGGGCAAAACCAAAAATCTGGAGGACGATCACCAGGGAGGCGCCGAAGGCGGCCCCGGTAGAGATGCCCAGAGTGTAGGAGTCGGCCAGGGGGTTGAGCAGGATCGCCTGAAAAACCGTGCCGCTGACCCCGAGCAAACCGCCGACCAGCACCGCCGCCAGGATGCGGGGCATGCGCACGTCGGCGACCACGGTGGCGGCCACCGGATCGATGCCCACCGGCGTGGACTGACCGCGCAGCTTGGCAATGAGGATGGCGAACACGTCCGGGATCGACACATCAAGGTAGCCGAGCGTGGCCGACAGGGCCACGCCAAAGACCAGTACCGCAACCAGCGGCAGCATCCAGACGGAGACGGCCCGGCGGTTCATCAGCGCAACTCCACGCCCGCCTCGGCCGCCGCCTGGGCGGCATGCTCGACGAAGATGCGGACCACGGCCGGATGCTCGCTCAAGCCCCTGACCACCGGCACCACTTCGATTCCCTCTCTGGCGAACCTCGACTGCCAGGAATCCTCCTGAGGGCCTGCAAGATCGCGGATGGCATGCTCGCCGGCAACGATGAGCAGGGGTTTGATCACGGCCCGCCGCACCCCGAACCGCCGCAGATCGGCCAGCACCTCGTCAAAGGCGGGAAAGCCCTCGGCCGTGCCGGTCAGGGTCAGGACCTCTGGATACAACTGGCGCATGCGGGCCGCAAACTCGAGATAGAGCCCGCCGGAGGGAAAGGAGCGGTTACCGTGCCCCATGTACACCAGGGCGGCGTCGTGGCTGCTGGCCAGGGCGGCGTCGTCGGCCAAGGCCTGGGCCAGGAAGTGTATATCGTCGGCGTACGGACGGTCAGGAGAATAGGCGCCCAAGAGCGGCCGGCCAAGGGCGATGGCCGCAAACGGCCGCCAGCGCGTCTTCATGGTGCGGATCGACAGCAGGCCGCGAACATAGGCGGCAAGATCGTGGAATTCCTCGGCCGGAGTGATGTGGGTGGGTTGGACGACCAGGGAG
The DNA here is from genome assembly GCA_009778955.1 of Desulfobulbus sp. Lineage (GTDB taxonomy): Bacteria > Desulfobacterota > Desulfobulbia > Desulfobulbales > Desulfobulbaceae > Desulfobulbus. Next base: position 10,207 of record WRFD01000004.1, on the reverse strand, counting down.
GTGTAGCCCCGGTCCTGGAGCGTGGCGATGGCGGCCAGGATGCCCTGGATTTCAAGGATTTCCCGCTCCACCTCGGGATGCGCCGCCAGGTAGGCGCCATCGTCGGCGCGGCAGCGCCAGATGCGGCGGATCTGGTTGGAGGTGAAGGCCAGTTTGACCCGTGTGTGCGGAAAAGCGGCGGCCATGGCGTCCCTGATGGTCAGCACCCCGCTCAAGGCGCTTGCCACCGTGGTTCCGAATGTGGCCAGCACAATCGCCGTGTTGTCGTGCACCGCTTGCTCCCCCGGTCGTGTCGCGACAGGTTCGGCGGAACCCCGCCTTGGTTGCGGCCCGAAACAAAAAAAAACCCGGACCAAAATTGATCCAGGATGTCCCTTCTTTACCGCTGGAGTCCGCCACCGTCCCGTTCGCCTGAGAGGTCGGTGCATGGTTCAGGCAGGTCTTCTGACTTCCGGCTCATCCTCCTTCCGCGCCTTCCCATCCCGTGCCGGAACAGTGGCGGTTGTGCGGAATTCGTCCCCGGTTACAGCGGCGGGCCCGTTCCGGCATCACACCGGATTCCCTTTTCATCCGTTGATACGGACACCTGAACCTCAATGCGGCCCATCCTACCTGGGGCATGCGGCGAAGTCAAGCCGCGATTGCGGTCCGCACGGAAAAACGCGCGGAAGACGCGACCAGGGGGCAGGCGCAGCCTTTAGAAAACGTTCCCGCCGGTCATGGCGCTGGGCGCCGGCGCCACCAGTCCCGGCAGCAGCGCCTGCACCTCCAGCACTGTCCACTCTGGATGGCCGGAGAGCGTGGCCACGTTGATCTGGTTGAGACCCCGGGCGATTTCCTCGTAGCTTTTTCCCTTCCGCCGCAACCGCTGGATCGAGACCGCAAGTTGCTCCCAACTGAACGTTTTCCGCGCCTTACTGGACCGGGACGGTTTGACCCCGCTCCGTCCCGGTTCGGGGCGTGGCGGCGCGAGCGCGGCGGTTGGCAGCGCCACGGCCTCGTAGATGTCTGCCGCCTGTTTCTCCTCATGCCCGCCCGTTTGCCGGTCCCCGGTCGTGACAGGCTCGGCCACGGCGGGCAGAGGCTTGTATTCCAGCCGCAGACCCACCACCAGCCGCATCAGGTCGTCGATCTGCCGGTCGCGGCGCGCCAACTGTTCGCGCATATCTTCCAACTGCTCGCGCAGCAACTCGATCTGCTGTTTGTAGGACAACAAAAGGTCGTCCAGTAAACTGGCCCCGGCGCCAAGGCCCGCCGACGAACCGGCGGGTCGCGCTTCGCTGGCGGCGGTTTCCTCGCCGTCACGGGCATAGGTGGCAAGCAGTTGCCGCCCCTCGTCCCATCGTTCCAGATCGGTAGAGCGGAAGCGGACCTCCTGCTTGCCGGTCACCGGGTTGAGCACCAATTTGTAGGGCAGACCTCGCTTACGATATCGACTGATGGATTTGGTCGAGACCTTGAGAAAGTCGGCCGCCTCTTTCTGAGTCACCATATAGTCGTTGTCACTCATGTCTGTCTCGCTTGTCGATTATGGCCGGCCGCTCCTTTCGGCCAGCAACTCCCTTCCGGTTTCGATAACCGACTGGAAGAAGTGGTCGATCTCGGGTTTGCCGACATTGATGTTGGTGATCAGCAGCCGCAGGGCCAGTTGGCCGTTGACATACCCCGTGCCGACCAGGGCGCGGCCGGAGCGGTGCAGCCGTTCCCGTAGCGCCTGATTGAACGGCGCGGCCGGGATGCCCTCCGGAGACCGGAACCGGAAACACACGTTGAAGGATTCCCTGGGCGCCACCATCTCCAGCTCGGGCAGGCGGTCCACCTGGTCTTCGGCATATTGGCACAGCTCCAAATAGCGCTCCACCCGTTCGGCCAGGCCGGCCTGACCGTAAAATTTCCAGTCGAGGAACCACTTGAGGCTGTCAACCCGGCGGCCGCATTGCAGGGACAGGGTGCCGAGATCGCGGACCTCGTCGCCTTCGCCCTGGTGAAAAATATAGGACTCGTCGCCAGCGCTGCACACCTCCCGCAGAAACACGGGCTGGCGGTTGAACAGCAGCACATTGCACATCAGGGCCGTGCCCATCATCTTGTGGAAATCGAGGGTAAAGGAGTCTGCCTGTGCGAGCGCGGGCAAAAACCGCCGGCGCAGGCGGTCGCTGAAGATCACCGAACCACCCCAGGCTCCGTCGACGTGCAGCCAGAAACCATAGCGCTCGCGCAGCTTGAGCAATGGCTCCACGAGATCATAGCTCCCCCGCACCGTGGTGCCGGCGGTGGCCACCACGAAAAAGGGTTTGCCGCCTGAGGCAACCGTCTCGGCCAGCAGACCTTCCAGGGCAGGGATGCGCATGCGGCCGTGGTCGTCCACCGGGACCTTGAGCAGGTGGTCCGTGCCCAGGCCGAGAATATTGGCGGCCCGATCCATGGAATAGTGGGCGTCGGCGTTGACCATGGCGACCAGGTGTGAGCTGCCGAACAATCCACGCTGCTTGGCCTCCGGTTGCAGGTCGTTGCGGGCGGCCATCATGGCCAACATGTTGGCGTTGCTCGAGCCGGTGGTCATCTGGCCGCACCCCCCCTTGAAGCCGACCAGGTCGAGCATGGTCTGCAGCAGGTACTTTTCCATCAGGGTCGATACCGGCGCGGTCTCGAAGGTGCAGGCCGAGGTGTTGGTAACGGCGACGATCACCTCGCCGATCACCGACGGCAGGTTGGCGCCGGCCCACATGCGGTTGAGGTAGGCGGGATGGTCAGTCCTGACGGCATGCGCCAGATAGCGCTCCACCCAGGTGAAAAGCGCATCCCAATCGCCCCGGCCACGCTCATCTTCAAGACCAAGCCGCTGACGAAGAGGTTCGAGATCGAGGTAGTCGACGAACTTCCCCTGGTCCCGGTCATGATAGTAGTGGATGACGAGCTGCATCAACCGCTCGAAGATTTTGTCCTGCTCCATAACTCCCGTGCCTGCTCCCAGATCGATCCAGGCACTGTCAACCACCGATCAAGCGCACCTCGGCCAGGGGATCGCCGTCCGGCCGATGCGCATGGTTGTCATGCCTGGCAAAGATATTCCACGTCCGCGCGGAGCCAGGGTGATGTTCGCCCCTCGGCCGCTGTCCCGGCTATAATGGAAAAATGATTGCTCTATACTACAGCAGCGATGGATAATCGAACAGAAAGTAACCCTGCGGACATAAGAACGGAGAGGAAAGTTGATTGCGGCGGCAACGGGCCCGGAGTCGGGTCGGAATCAAGCGCCGCCGTCCTTCTCTGTCGAGGAAACCTGATCAATATGCACCATGCCTTCAAGGAGCAGGCGATCGATCCGCCCATACATTTGAATCTCGTCCGGATCGGGTTCCTGGCCGGCGAAGAACTTGTAGCTGCCTTCAGTCCAGGAAAGAGCCTCGAAGAAGGCTTCCCTGATCTGGTTGAGCAGTGATTTATCCAGCAAATAGGGCTGGGCATAGCCCTTTTCCAAGAGGAATTTGCCGAACCGCTGCCGCGTCCCGGATTGTTTGTACAACTGTAAACATTCCTGCAACTGCTCCTCGGTGATCGCCTGGGCGTCGAGGAGAATCTGGCCGATCTTGCGCTGGTTGACTTTCAACAGGCCGTGGATGAGTATTCCCTTGCGGAAGTAGAAAATGCCGCCGTTGTCCTTGGCATGGATTTCAAGTTTCCCGGTCACGGCCGAGAAATCGATCAACTGAAAAATGTTCTCGACCGGAATAACTCCGATGTCTCCCTGGAGCGAGGGCGCCGGGCCGGAGGTTTGCGTGCGGGGCAGAACAGTCGGGATGAGGGTCTCCCGCCTGGGCTGGGGTTTACGGCCCGGGTGAAAAAAAGGATGCATATACGTCTTGATCGATGGTGTTCACTCGTTGAAAGGCATGCAAAGCGTTAAAATATAGGGTCTAGCAAAATCGATCCAGAGTCAAGAATATTTCCTGCCAGAGGGCAGATAAGCTGGTGCGGCAGGCTTTGCCCCGGCCGGAGGCGCCCCTTGCAAACAAAAACGGCGGATCAGACCTGGATGATGGCCTCCGGGGCGTGGGTCAGCATCTGGGCGCCATGTCCCCGGAGCACGTAGGTGTTTTCGATGCCGATGGCCCCTTCCGCGAAAACGAATTTTGGCTCCAAAGCAAAGGTCATGCCCTCGCTCAGAGGCATCTTCACTCCCTTGGCGAAGATCGGATATTCGTCGAGTTCCAGGCCAACCCCGTGGCCGACGAAGCGGACCCGGTCGTTGCCGATGCCCATGAAATGCTCCTGCAACCCCAGGGATTCGGCCAGCTCGACCGACTTGGCATAGACATCCTCGCAGATCGTGCCCGGCTTGATCATGGCCACCAATTCGGCCTGGATCTCCAAGGATGCGGCATGGCCCCGGCGCAACTGCTCGGAGACCTCGCCGAGGACGAACATCCGGGCGCCGTCGGCTGTGTAGCCGTTGATCACGCAGGTGTAGTCAACGTAGACGATCTCGTTGCGGCCGATGGTCTTCCAGCCCGCGCCGTGCGGATTGTTGGCCGGGGTCAGGCCATAGCCGCCCACCGGGCCGTCGAAGTAGGTGGCCGCCGCGCCACTGACGCCGGAGGTCACGTTACCCAAGAAGAAATCCTGATTAAAGGCGCGCATCTTGGAACAGCCGCCATAGCCGCGCCGCCGCATGCCCCCCTCGAACAGGCTGGCCAGCTCGATCTCCGTCATGTTTTCACGGAGCAGGGACGGGACCTCGGCGAAGACCTGGTCGAGCACCTGGCAGGCTCCCTGCAGCAGGCCGATCTCATACTCGGATTTAACGGTTCGGATGAGCTTGAGGGCCTCGGAAATGTCGCTGAAGGTGGTCTCCTTGAAGATCTTGCCGTAAAACTGCCAGGTATTGTAAGGGATGACATCCAGCTCCAGTCCGATGGTATCGATCGCCAGTCCCCGCTCCTTCAGGATTTCCGGAATCATTTTCAGGCTTTTGACATTCAGGATATTGTCCAGCGGCGCTTCCCGGCAGGCGCGCTCGAAACTCTTGCGCACCATGAGCAGCGGCGCGCCGGATCGGGGGATGAAGAGGTGGCTCGACTGCGAGGTGCCGCTCAGGTAGAACAGGTTGGTGTGGTGGACGATCAGGGCGCCGTCGAGCCCCATCTGGTCCAAGGTTTTCTGGAACAGCCGGATGCGGGCGTCGACTTCACTTTTGGGCGTATACAGCATGTCTTGCATGGATTCCTCTTTGTTGGCGAGTATGAAAACAACATCCTGTGCGCTTTGCGGTGATGCGATGCTCGCCACCCTATTCAAGAATTCGCCATCTGTCAATGCCCAGCCCAAGGGGTAAAATCAGCAACGCAAAGGCGGCCGCGCACGGGCAGGCTCAGGACAGCCGGGTCTTGAAATCCTCGTAGCCGAATTGGCGAACCAGGAACATTTGGTCGTCCGTTGGCCGGTATCTAAGGATCGCGGGCAGTTGCACGCCGTTGAAGGTGTTGGTCTTAACCATGGTGTAAATGGCCATGTCGGTGAAAACCAACCGGTCGCCAGGGACCAGAGGCTGGTCAAAGGAGTATACGCCCGCCACGTCGCCGGCCAGGCAGGAAATCCCGCCGATCCGGCAGGTCCACGCCTTTTCGCCCGCTTCGCCTGAGCCGACGATATGCGGCCGGTAGGGCATTTCCAGCACGTCGGGCATGTGAGCCGGCACCGAGGCGTCGATGATGACCATCGGCATGTCGGCCCGGACCACGTCCAGCACCGTGGCCGCCAGGTAGCCGGCGTTCAGGGCCACCGCCTCGCCGGGTTCCAGGTACACCTGGGTACGCCAGCGCTCTTGGAAGCGACCAACGATGTCGATCAGCAGATCGAGTTGGTATCCCGGCCGAGTGATATGGTGCCCGCCGCCAAAGTTGACGTAGGCCATGCGCGGCAGGATGTCGGCAAAGCCGCGCTCCACTGCGGCCACGGTTCGCTCCAGGCAGTCGGCGTCCTGTTCGCAAAGGTTGTGCCAGTGCAGGCCGCTGATGCCGTCCATCAGGTCAGCACGGAAATCGGCTCGCCGGATGCCCAGCCTGGACCCCGGGGCGCAGGGATCGTAGATTGGGGTCGTCCCTTCCGAATGCTCCGGGTTGATGCGCAGGCCAAAGGCGATGTCCTTCCCGGCCGCCCGGGCGCCTTCCTCGGCCAGGCCGCGAAACCGCTGCCACTGGTTGAAGGAGTTGAACACCAGGTGATCCGAGGTCGCGGCCAGTTGGATGATGTCATCGGCCGAATAGGCGGCGGCGAAGCTGTGGACCTCGCGGCCGAACTCCTCCTGCCCCAGGCGCGCCTCGTGCGGCGAGCTGCAGCAGACTCCGTCGAGCGTCTGCCGCAGGAGCGGAAAGACGCTGAACATGGCGAAACATTTCAGGGCCAATAAAATCTTGCAGCCGGTCAGTTCCTTGACTCTAGCCAGGATGGCCATGTTGTCAGCCAGCAAGCCCTCGTCGATCACGAAGGCCGGGGTGGCGACCCGCTCCGGATCGAACCGGCAGGCATATCTGCCCCTATAGCGAGCTTCGCTCACAGTTCGATCACGGTCCAAGGCAGGCCGTAGGTGTTGAGATCAGCCATGAACGGATCGGGATCAAACTCCTCCATATTCCACACTCCGGCCCGTTTCCACCGCCCTTGGAGCATCATCTTGGCCCCGATCATCGCCGGCACGCCGGTGGTATAGCTGATCGCCTGGGAGCCGACTTCGCGGTAGGCCTCCTCATGACTGCAGATATTGTAGATGTACATCCGCTTTTCCTTGCCGTCCTTGACGCCCGTAAACACGCAGCCGATGCAGGTGCGTCCCCTGGTTAGCGGCCCCAACGAGGCCGGTTCCGGCAGCACCGCCTTTAAAAACTGGATCGGCACGATCTCGGCGCCCTGGTAGCGCACCGGGTCGATCCGGGTCATGCCTACATTCTCCAGCACCCGCAGGTGGGTGAGGTACTGCTCGGAAAAGGTCATCCAGAAACGCGCCCGCTTCAGCCCCTTGAGATTGTGCACCAGGGATTCCAGTTCCTCGTGGTACATGAGAAAACATTTTTTCGGGCCGATCCCTTCGGGGAAGTCGTAGGTCATGGACCAGGAAAGCGGGTCGGTCTCCATCCATTCACCGTGCTCCCAATAGCGGCCGCGCTGGGTGATCTCGCGGATGTTGATCTCCGGGTTGAAGTTGGTGGCAAAGGCCTGGCCGTGGTCGCCGGCATTGCAATCGATGATGTCCAGTTGGTGAATCTCGTCGAAATGATGCTTCAGCGCCCAGGCACAGTAGACATTGGTGACCCCAGGGTCGAAGCCGCTCCCCAGCAGGGCCATGATGCCCGCCTTTTCGAACCGCTCCTTATATGCCCACTGCCACTTGTACTCGAACTTGGCCACATCCGGCGGCTCGTAGTTGGCGGTGTCGAGGTAATCGACCCCGGTTGCCAGGCAGGCGTCCATGAGCGGCAGATCCTGGTAGGGCAGGGCCACGTTGAGCACCAAGTCCGGCTTGATCCGCTGAATCAAAGCCACGGTCTCGGCCACCTTGTCGGCATCCGCCTGTTCCACAGCCACCTGCACACCGGTGCGTTCCTTGACCGAGGCGGCGATGGCCTTGCACTTGGAGACGGTCCGGCTGGCCAGGGTGATGCGCGAGAACACCTCACTGACCTGGGCGCACTTATGGACAACAACGCTGCCGACGCCGCCGGCGCCGATGATGAGAACGTGGGACATGGGAACCTCCTTAGGGGAAATGTTCACTGGGAGTGCAATGCAACCGGCTCATGGGCGTTCCCATGCTGGCGCGTGGGAATGATCTAATTGAAAAAATCTCATGTTGCCGACAAGGCATTGACTCAATAGGATCAATGAAATTATTAATATACAGTCAAAATCTCCCATCCCCCAATAATCCTGATCTTTAGCCTCGATGTTATATCCGCGAGGGCGCATTTCGGCCGCTTTTGCATAGCATTGAGATGGTATCGCGCCATATCTTATAACCTTGCGCTCCTGATGGGGTTATAATTGGTTTCGCAGATGTCAAGAAGTCAGGATAATTGAAGTCAATACAAGTAATATTAATACGTTAATATTCATCTCCTCCCTCCTGATAGTCATGCTTCTTTGTTATATTTTTGACCACCACGACCCCGATAATGCTAATCCTCACTCCAGCCATATCCCACTGTTTGTACAACCCGGTGACTGCAAATAAATGGGCATAGTATTGATGCTTTGACGGTTCCCATGCTCCAGCGTTGGCGCCATCCTGATGCAAACCGGTTGCGGGCAAGCGCCACGCCTGCAACGTTCTTCACTACTCGATAAACCCCCGTTGCCGCATAACCTCGCTGTTCTTGAACAGGGCCATACCAGTTTTCATCCTGCTGAATTCGAGCCGTTCATAGAACCCTTCCTTGCCCGGCGTGGCGAAGAGGATAACATTGCAGCCTTCCACCCGATCCAGGAGATGCGCAACGATTGTTCTCCCTATCCCCTGCCCCTGATACTCGACGGCGACCGCGCAGTCGTAGAAGGCCGCCTGATAGGCGCCATCGGCGATTGCCCGGCCAAAGCCGACCAACTTGGCCCCATGGTAGACAAACACCCTGGCATAGCTGCCTTCAAAGCCTTTTCGGTGCTGTTCCGGAGCATAAACGCCCATGCCGACCGACCGCAAGATCGCGGTCACCTCGCGCCAATCCACCCCGGCGCATTCATAGCGAATCGTCAGTTCCATTGTTTTTGAAAAAGCGCGTCACCGCTCAAAATAGGTATAGCCCCGCAGGCCAGCCTCGTAGGCCTCGACGATCTCCCGCCGCTCCTGGGCGCTGATCCTGCCCGTGCGCACCGCCTGCTCGGCGGTCTCGCGGAAGCGGACAAAGAGTCGCTTGGGGTCGTACTGTACATAGGAGAGCACCTCGGCCACGGTGTCGCCCTCCTGCTCGCTGACGAATTCGAACTCGCCCTTGTCATGAATGCGGATAGTGACCACGTTGGTGTCGCCCAGAAGGTTGTGGAGGTCTCCCAGGGTCTCCTGGTAGGCGCCGACTAGAAAGACGCCGAGGATATACTCCTCGTAGGGCCGCAGCTCGTGCAGGGGCAGGTAGCGCTTGACGCCGCGCTTGTCGATGAACTGGTCGATCTTGCCGTCGCAGTCGCAGGTGATGTCGGTCAGGATGCCCTTGCGGTTCGGTTCTTCGTCGAGCCGGTGGATGGGCATGATTGGGAACAGTTGGCCGATGGCCCAGGAGTCGGGCAGCGACTGGAACACGCTGAAATTACCGCAATAAAAATCCGACAGGACCCGGTCAAGGTCGGTGAGTTCGGCACTGGGATTCTTCAGTTCCTTGGCCAGGTGGTTGATCTCGTTGATCGTGGTCCAGAACAGTTGCTCGGCCAGTGAGCGCTCGCGCAGGCTGATCTGCCCGGTCTGGAACAGTCGCCGGGTCTCGTCGCGGTAGAAGATGGCGTCGTTCAACACCTCCTGAATGTTGCGGATGGTCAGATCCTTGAGGGCCTGGTGCATGTATTCAAGTTGCGACGGGCAGCCTTCCGGCAGTTTTTCCGGCAGGGGATCGGCATGAAACCGGGAGACATCGAGAATATTGAACAGCAGGATCGAATAGTAGGCCACCAGGGCCCGGCCCGATTCGGTGACGATGATCGGATGGGTGATGCCGTCGCCGGACAGCGAGGTCATCACCGCCTCAATGATGTCTGTGCAGTATTCCTTGAGGGTGTAGTTACGGCTAGAGAGGAAGTTGGACTGCGAGCCGTCGTAATCGACCGCCAGGCCGCCGCCGAGATCGAGGTATTCGACCTGGACGCCCTCCTTGACCAGGCCGGCATAGACCCGGCAGGCCTCGTTGACCGCAGTGCGGATCTCACGGATATTGGAGATCTGCGAGCCCAGATGGTAGTGGACCAGCTTGAGACAGTCGAGCATGCCGGCGCTGGCCAACAGGTCCACCGCCTGGATGATCTGGCTGGTGTTTAGCCCGAAGATGGAGCGTTCGCCGCCGGACTCCGACCAGTGGCCGCCGGCCTGGGCTGAGAGCTTGATGCGGATGCCGAGGATGGGCTTGGCGTTGAGGGCCTTGGAACGCGCGATGATCAGCGGCAGCTCATCGGGCATCTCCACCACCAAGATGCAGGTGAAGCCGATCTTGGTGGCGTAGAGGCCCAGGTCGAT
>WRFD01000003.1 GCA_009778955.1 Desulfobulbus sp. | reverse complement strand
TCTCCACGTTGCGCTCGTCGAAATGGCAGAAAAAGACGATGTTCGGTGAGCAACGCGCTCATTACTCTTTGTTTTCGTTAGGTTGATCAGGGGTAGTTGCTTGCTCTATCGTTTTGAAGAGTGCTGAAGAAAGATGTTGAGCGGCATGTATTTCATCGGTCGTCATCTCTGACGATAATATTTTCTTGTTGCGCATGGCTGGATCATTGCCATTGAGGGAGGCGATGTCATACCACGCATAGCCTTTCTCTCTGTTCTTCTCTGTGCCGAGTCCATTGGCATACATGGTCCCCAGATTTGCCTGCGCCAATTGATATCCATGCAAAGCTGATTTTTGGTACAATGCAAATGCGGCCTGATAATCTATTGCACCACCTATGCCATTGAAAAATAAATAGGCGAGATCATTTTGCGCTTGCGCATTGTCGTTGTCAGCGGCTATTTTTAACCATTTTCTTGATTCATCATAATCCTTGGGGATGTTTTCACCTTTGTAATATTCATATCCGATAATATTCAATGACTCGTCCGAGTATTTCCCATTTTTTGCCGCATTGATCAGAAAAAGAAGTCCTTCTTTCTTGTTGCATCCTGATTCTTTACCGCGATACATGTTCAATCCAACCTTGAATTGAGCATTTTCGTCGCCGGATTTCGCCAGATTAACTTCTTGTTCAGGAGAGTTGCATTGCAACTTTACGGGAGTATCACTTGTGGAGAAAGGTTTGCTGTTATCGGTATTTATTTTTGCATTGTTTTTGGGGGTATGTTTGTTTGGCTTATTGATTGCATCCGGATCAGGTGATTTGTAGACGTAAAAAGACTGTCCGGAAAAGGAGACATCGGGACCTGTGAGCATTATCAACCAGATAAAACATGGAATTAAATTTTTAAGCATAGCTGCGAGCTGATGTTAAAGTTTTTCTCAATCGTTTACCGAATTAGAAAGACCAACCGGAGCGGTATCGCGGCAAGAGCGAACGTTGGGGGTGATTGTCATCAGGCTGGCTGCGGGTAAGGGTATTTTCCTGAAAACGCGTGCAATGTTCTTGGTTAGGGTATAATCCTCCCGGTATTCATTACAAGGTAATTTTTCCTGAAAATGCAAAGAACTTGCTCGATACTGTTACTCAACTGCCCAAAGGAGATGAACGCATGAAACGCTTTTTCATGGCCCTGTCCTTGCTTTTGCGCTTCGCTGTTTCGGCTTAGGCGGAGGAAAAGTTCAAAGATTTCATTTTTAAGGGTCTGTCCAACTATGAGATCACCGCGCAGGTCCAAAATTTCAATCAGCTCACGATCATGGCCACGAAACCTGAAAGCAAAGATATTAGACTCTTTGTAAGACGAGTTAATGTGCCGGTTTGGCCTTGAGTGCAAGAATGGATTTTTTTTTATGATCCCATGAAAAGATGCCTTGCCGGGTATCTGCGTCTTGCGCCGGGCGAACCACCACAAAACTACGATGTGCTCTCCCAAGAGAGCTATGTTCACCAAGGAAAATCAATCGCTGAAAATGACATTGTTCCAGCACGATAATGATCGGAACAGATCAGGATCGCGCCCTTGGCGATGTTTTTTTCGCAATTTTTTTGTGGACATGGCGGGGCAATGCCTCCGGTCAGGAATCAAAGCAAGCGCACGGTCCCAAAAACAAAAAAAATACCCTGAATTTTCAGCATGTTCGGAACAATCGCCAAGGAGTTGAAACGGGTTTGTCTTGCAATATATCGAATTTCTGTTATTTTCCCTTATCTTGATAGCGAGAGCCGTTGTTGACTTCAACTTGAGAGAAATACATTATGCAGACCTCCAAGCTCGTATTCTTTGCAGTAATCGGCTTGGCGATGTTTGAGTTTTCCTTTGGACAACCATGTTATTCCGCGGCGGCAACCACGGCGCCCAAGACATCGCAGGCCTCTCCGAAAATTGCTTCCTCGACGAAATCCGCCACGAAATCCCATGCAATCGTCCGGTCGCACAAGTCCGATTCGTCCCTGACTCTGAAAGGCATAGCCGTCGTCTATTCCGACCGGCTGAACGGACGCAAGACAGCCAGCGGCCAGCGGTTCAGCCAGAAGCAAATGACTGCGGCCCATCGAACCCTGCCGCTCGGCACAAAAGTGCTGGTCACCAATGTCCGGAGCAAGCAATCGGTCGAGGTGGTGATCAACGACCGCGGCCCCTGGCATGCCGACCGCATCATCGACCTCTCAGCCGCCGCAGCGGCGCAAGTAGGGATGCATAAAACCGGAAAAGCCCTCGTGAAGTTGGAAATCCTTTCCGAATCCGCAGTGAAAAACTCGTAGACAGGCGCCGCCAGTCCTCCTCTCTTATTCGTTAAGGGATGCATATGCAAACGTTCATTTTGGCGCGGCTGATTGCCCTTGCCGCTGTTGCCGTTTTTCTCGCCGGTTGTGCTGGCGGGCCACCCGCCGGACAATGGACCACGGACTCGAGAGCCCAGGACTTGTTCGAATCCGGCGTCGTGCTTCCGGACCATGCCTACTATTACATCGGGTCATTCGCGATGCCGGACTCTGTCATCGCCATTGACCGTCGGTTTACCCTGCGGACAAGGGTCTGGGCAGAGACCGACATGACTGAAGCCAAATTAAACGGGTGGCTGCACATGTTCCGGACTGAAAATTATCCTGCTGCCTGTATCTATCGCGGCGGCGTCATTCTCACGCCCGACGGGCGTCGGGCAGGGTATTGGTATTCCCGGAACATCTACAATATCATTTACATGCCTGAGGAAGGCGTCCTCGAAGTGTACCGGCCCCATGCGGACGCCGGCCGGGTCTGTGGGCAGGATATTAACAGTAAATAAGGGTTTTGAGTTCCTTGAAATGCGCTGGCATGACCGGCGGTTGCGCCGCATTGCCGGAAAGCTGAGCCATATCCGGGACCGGAGCGCCCGCACAGCCTCATTTTGGCCATAACGGCCACAAAAGGGGATAGAGGCGCGGCGAAAGGGGGACGAGCCGGCACTGGGTGCGCGCCTTGGTCACGTACTGCTCGAAGAAATCACTTCTGCCGGAACATGACGGCTTGCTTCCGGCGGACCTGCCGCTGTCAGCAGGGCCGGAAACAGTCTTTGACCTGCGGTCTCCCGCCTTTTCCAAGAAAAAATATCCGTTGCCGTGGTTGACAAGCTGCGGCCCTGCGTTATTATGTGCCCCGGATTGCCCCGCAGGGAATGATCGCGCTCTTCCGACGCTTCCCGTGTCCCCATGTCCATGTGTCCGTATGCCATTGCCGGCGCCGCCAGGCGCCTTTCCTGTCTCTGCCCGTATCCGGGCTGTTCGTAAAACCGCTGCCCGCCACCTTTGTCTGCCTGATCGCTTGATCCGACGCCCCTTTGGCCCAGTTTTTCGTTGTATAGGAGATAATTATGATCCTAGTCGACCATCTGACTCGAACTTATGGACCGCATATCGCGGTCGATGATGTCTCTTTTACCATTGGCGCCGGCGAAATTGTCGGCCTTCTCGGCCATAACGGGGCCGGCAAAACCACAATCATGAAAATGCTGACCGGCTTTCTCGAACCGACTGGCGGCGCCATCCGGATCAATGATCTGAAAATGGTCGGTAACCGGCGCGCCATCCAGTCGCTTATCGGCTATCTGCCGGAAAATTGCCCGCTTTATCCGGAAATGACCGTGGCGGGCTACCTCGAGTACCAGGCGATCCTGCACGAGGTCGAGGCTGACCGCATGGGACCGCTGTTGCGCGAGACCCTGGAGTGGACCGCGCTGACCGACAAGGCCGGGCAGCAAATCGCCACCCTGTCGCGCGGTTACCGCCAGCGGGTCGGCGTGGCCCAGGCTATCCTGCATCGTCCGAAAATGCTCATTCTCGACGAACCCACCAACGGCCTCGACCCCACCCAGATTCAGCACATGCGCGGCCTGCTCAGGGATTTGGCCCAGAAATCGACCCTGCTGATCTCGACCCATATTCTCCAGGAGGTGCAGGCGGTCTGCGACCGGGTGATCATCATCCAGCGCGGCCGCAAGGTTGTGGATGCCCGCCTGGCCGAACTGGGCGCCGGACAGCGACTGCTGGTGACAACCGACCGTCAGGCCGGGGCCGATGCCCTGCTCGCCGGAGTGGAAGGGGTGGGCGCGGTCGAGGCCCTGCCCGCCGAAAGCGGCCGATGTTGCTATGCCGTCTCCGGCGCCATGGCCGCGCACGACCTTGCGCCCTTGGTGGCCGCCGCCCTGGTCAATCAGGGACGGCCCCTGTATGGCCTTGCCCCCGAAACGCGTAATTTGGAAAAAATATTCAGTGAAATCAACATGACTGGAGGAAGGGAACAATGAACACCCTGCGCAAGGTCGCCCGCCGGGAGTTGGCCGTCTTTTTCGCCACGCCCGCTGCCTTCATCTTTTTTGGCGCCTTTCTTGCCGCCACTCTGTTCATCTTTTTCTGGGTTGAAACCTTTTTCAGTCGCAATATCGCCGATGTACGGCTGATGTTCGAGTGGATGCCGTTGCTGCTGATTTTTCTTTCGGCCGCCATCACCATGCGGGTCTGGTCGGAGGAGCACCGGGCCGGCACCCTGGAGCCGCTTCTGACCGCACCGGTGGGGCTGCCGACCCTGGTCGGCGGCAAGTTCGTGGCCTGCCTCGGCCTGGTCGCCATCGGCCTGCTGTTGACACTGCCCCTGCCCATTACCATTTCACGGCTCGGTCAGCTCGACTGGGGGCCGGTCTTTGGCGGCTATCTCGCCAGTCTGTGCCTGGCTGGGGCCTATCTTGCCATCGGCCTTTTTGTCAGCGCCCAGTTCAACAGCCAGATCGTCAGCCTGATCGTCACCACCTTGGTTTGCACCGTGCTCTACCTGGTGGGGGCCAACACCCTGACCTCCTTGTTCGGCAGTCAGGTCGGGGACATGCTCAAACTGATCGGCGCCGGTTCCCGGTTCGCCTCCATTACCCGGGGGGTGATCGACCTGCGCGACCTAGCCTACTACCTGAGTCTGACCGGCATTTTCCTGTCCCTCAACGTCTACACCCTGGAACGGCAGCGATGGGCCGGAAACCCGGCCAACAGCGCGCACCGCCGCTGGCGGACACTGACCGGGCTGCTGGTGGCCAACTTTTTTTTGTTGAACCTGTGGCTGGCGCCGCTGGGCATGCTGCGCGCCGATCTGACCCAGGGCCGCATCTATTCGATTTCACCTGCCACCCGATCCTATCTGGCGCGGTTGCAGGAGCCGCTGCTGATTCGCGGCTATTTTTCAGCCCAGACCCATCCGCTCCTTGCCCCTTTGCAGCCACAACTGCGCGATTTGCTGCGTGAGTACGAGGTGGCCGGCGAGGGCAAGGTTAAGGTCGAATTCGTCGATCCCCAGGAAAAGCCGGAATTGGAGCAGGAGGCTGGTGAAAAATATTCCATCCGCCCCGTTCCTTTTCAGACCGCTTCCCGCTACCAGACTGCGGTCACCAACTCCTATTTCGATATCCTGGTCAAGTATGGCGACGAGTTTGTCACCCTCGGCTTCCGGGATCTGATCGAGATTAAGAGCGAGGGCGACACCAAATTGGAGGTGGAGCTCCGCAACCCGGAGCACGACATCACCCGGGCAATCAAGAAAGTGCTCTACAGCTATCAGGGCGGCGGTAACCTCTTTGCGGCCATCAATGGGCCGGTGGTGTTCCACGGCTATTTCTCGCCCGATGCCAGGCTGCCGCAGCAATTGGTCGAATTGAAAAAGTCACTGGACGCGGTCCTGGCCGATTTCAAGCAGCAGGCCGGCGATAAGCTGGCCATCGATTTTGTTGACCCCGATGGAGGCGGCGGCCAACTTGCCGAGCGGTTGGGCAAGGAATTAGGCATGCGGCCGATGGTGGCCGACCTGTTGTCGCCCCAGACGTTTTGGTTCTACATGATCTTGGAGAGCGGCGGCCAGCAGGTGCAGGTTGCCCTGCCCACGGCCCTGGACAAGGCGGCGCTGAAAGCCGCCATCACCGCCGGGCTGAAGCGTTTCTCCAAGGGCATGCTCAGGACCGTGGCCCTGTACACGCCTCAGGCCAATCCGGACATGGCCCAATTCGGCATGCCCAGCCAGGGCAACACCTTTCAATTCCTGCACAACTTCATTGCAGAGGAACACCGGGTCAAACCCGTTGATTTGAGCGCCGGACAGGTGGACCCGGAGGCAGACATCCTGGTGGTGGTCGCCCCTGAACGGCTTCAGGAAAAACAGGTGTTTGCCATCGATCAGTTCCTCATGCAGGGCGGCACCGTGGTCCTGGCCACCGCACCCTTTGACGTGAGTCTCCAAGGGCGGATCAGCGCCGAGGAAAAGAAAAGCGGCCTCGGCGACTGGCTGGCCAGCTACGGCATCAAGATGGAGTCGACCCTGGTGCTCGACCCGCAGAATGCCGCCTTTCCGGTGCCGGTGGAGCGCCAAGCCGGCGGCCTCACCATCCGCGAGACCCATCTGCTCAACTATCCCTATTTCATTGACATCAGGAATGATGGCATGAATCGGGACAGCGGCCTGCTCACCGGCATTGACCAATTGTCCATGACCTGGGCCTCGCCGATCAAGGTAGACGGCGGGCAGGACAAGGGCCGGAGGGTGGTGCGGCTGTTGGAGAGTTCGCAAGAGGCCTGGCTGTCCGATTCCATAGATATTCAGCCCGATTTCAACCAGTACGGCCAGGCCGGCTTTGCCCAAGGTGAACCCGTTGGTCGGCAGTTGCTGGCGATGATGGTGGAAGGCGGCTTTGATTCCTGGTTCAAGGGCAAGACTTCGCCTCTGATCGAGGAGGCAAATCAGCAGGCCGAAAAGGAGAAAAAACGGCAGGCTGCCGCCCAATCCGACCCCAAAAATGGCAAGGACGCCGAGGCGGAGCAAGCCCGGCCCGAAGTGATCGGCCGGGTGCTGGACCGGTCGTCGGATTCGGC
The DNA here is from genome assembly GCA_009778955.1 of Desulfobulbus sp. GTDB lineage: Bacteria > Desulfobacterota > Desulfobulbia > Desulfobulbales > Desulfobulbaceae > Desulfobulbus. Next base: position 27,609 of record WRFD01000003.1, on the reverse strand, counting down.
CCGGATCATTCTGCTGGCATCCAATACCTTTCTGGCCGACACCAGCCTCGATCTGGCCTCCGGAGCCAGCGGCAGCCGCTATCTCAACCCGCTGCAACTGGTGGCCAACTGCATCGACTGGTCGTTGGAGGACCGCGATCTGCTTTCCATCCGGGGCCGCGGCCACTTCGCCCGGACCCTGCTGCCCATGGACAAGGCGGAACGGATGCGGTGGGAGTATCTCAACTACGGTCTGGCAGCTGTCGGCCTGTTGATCGTCTGGGGGCTGCACCGGACGATCCAGACCAGGTCGCGGCGGCGTGAACTTATGTTGGTCGCCGGGAGGGCATGACCATGAAACGACTGATTTGGGGGTGCTTGATCCTGCTGCTGGTGCAGATCGGGCTGTTGTTGGCGACCCGCTTCATCGACCGCACCGGGACGGCGCGACCGGAAAAGGGAGCCTTGCTCGCCTTCAAGGCGGCCGATGTCAACGAGGTGCTGCTCGAAGATGGCGAAGGGCGCCACCTGGCGCTGAAAAAGGACAAGGACCGATGGCTGTTGCCTGAGGCCGGGTCGTTTCCGGCGGACTCAGCCAGGGTGCAGGACCTGATCGACCAATTGGTCAGCATGGAGCGCGGCTGGCCTGAGGCTACCACCGCCGAGGCGGCCGCCCGCTTCAAGGTGGCGCCGGACCGGTATGTCCGCAAGCTGAATCTGCTCAAGGATGGGACCGCGCTGGCGATCCTTTACTTCGGCACCTCGCCCGGCCTGCGCAAGATCTATCTCAGGGCCGACAACGATCCTGAAATTCAGTCCCTGTCCTTGTCCCAGCACGACCTTGAGGTCAGGACCGACAGTTGGATCGACTCTAGGATCCTCCAACTTAAGCCCGAGCAGATCAAGCGGATCGAATTGCCCGGCCTGCGCTTGGAACGGGGGCAGGACGGCCTGCAACCATCCGATCTTGCGCCCGATGAAGAGGTGGTCAAGGAGCGGCGCGACGCCCTGGTCAACCGGCTTGCAGGCCTGATGGTCAACGGCCTTCTCGGCGCCGAGGCCAAGCCTGAATACGGTCTGTCCACCCCGGAGCTGAAGTGTACTGTGGAACTCGACAACGGTATGGTTGTCGAATATGTCTTCGGTCAGCCGCCGAAGCCGGCGCAACCGGTAAAGAAGGATGCGGCGCCGGCGCTTCCGGCTGACCCGTCGTTGGTGCTCAAGGTGTCCAACCAGGGGCAGTTGTTCCGGGTTGACGGCTGGCAGGTGGACGAATTGAAAAGTGCGTCCCGTTCTTCTCTGGTGCGGGTCAAGACGCCTGTGCAGTCATCCTCGATCGAGCCTTCCCCGATCCCGGCCGGGGGGCAGCCGTCAGGGCCGGCGCAATAGAACCGCATCAGGCAATCGGTGCGCTCTATTTTGTAGTTGCCGGCGGTTTGTTCAGGAGAGCCAGTTCAGGGTGGCGGCCGCCAGGATCAGGTAGCGTCCGGCTTTGGCAATGCTGACGATCAGGAGGAAAACCGGCAGGGGCTCGCGCATGATGCCCGCGGCAACGGTGAGCGGGTCGCCGATGATCGGCGCCCAAGACAACAGCAGCGACCACCTGCCATAGCGCCGGTACCACTGTTGGGTCTGATGCAGCCGCTGCTCGCTCGCCGGAAACCAGGAGCAATGGCGGTATCGCTCGACGTGCCGGCCCAACCACCAGTTGCACGCCGAGCCGAGGATATTGCCGCAGCTTGCCACGACCAGCAGCGCGAAAACCGGATAGTCGCCGGTGAGGAGCAGCCCGACCAGGATCGCTTCCGACTGCATCGGCAGAATGGTGGCGGCCAGAAACGAGGCCAGGAAAAGGCCGGTCAAGGAGGAACTGGCAAGCATGGGCTGTCTCGAGGTTGGGGAAAAGCTCTACCCTCTTCTTGATGGCAGGGGGAACGACAAATGTCTTGCATCAGGCTGCATGGCATGAAAGATCAGGCGGCAGTCAAGGAATCCGCGACCCACGGCTACCGCGTCTTCATCGGGGAGGGCGCCATCGCTGCGCTTGTCTGAGCTTTGCAGCAGAACATCCCGCCAGAGCTTAGCGTCCCTGCGCATCCCGCTCAGGGCGCTTTTTTCGCCGCTTCCGGTCAGTACACGGCTATCCCATGGGCTGGCAGCAGGTCTTGAATTATACGGACATCGTCTGACGCAGCAGTGCCAGCAGACGCGCATTCACCGCCAGCTGCACCTTTTGCCATGATGCCGATGTTGCCGCGTCCAGGCCTCGTTGTCCGTCCAGGCGGCATAACAGGCGCTTGAAAACTCCGCCATAGGCATAAGCCGAAACATCCCCGGTGATGTCGGCCCCGGCCAGTTTGCCGGAGCAAGCCCGGATCACCATTTCAAGATCCTCCAGCCCGAAAACGCCCTGGTCCCAGGTGGTGCGCGCCACCGCCGGGCTGAGTACATCCTTGTCGATAGACAGGTACAGGCAGCCGCTGTCCCGCGCCACAGGCGTGAATGCTGCCACAAGCTCGCCGGCTGAATCGAAACTTCTGGAGTGGGCCCTTCTGCCCAACAGTCCCAGCCAGGCGGCCCGGCGGCCCACGCTCCAATAGAAGAGTTTTTTCCGCACAAAGGGTGCAAGATAATTTTCCCAGGCATGGGCAAGGGTGATGTCCGCCGAGGTGATGCCGATGACGTGGATATGGCGGACGCAGGCAAGCGCTACGGCGTGGCGCACCCAAGAACCGCAGTGCAGGCCGAAGGGATAGCGCATGTTGTCTGGATGGTTGTCGCAGACTACAACATCCAGGCAGCCTGGGACAAGGTCTCTGTGTCGGGCTAGACGCCTGAGCAGATACAGGGAAAGGTGGTGATAATCGCCGCTGCCGGTGAACACGCAGCCGCATTCCAGCGGCATCAGTCCGTCCAGGCGGCTGGCCAGGGCCGCATAATTCCGTAGGGTGCAGCCGAAACGGATGGACTCCTGCCAATCGCTCAAGGGGATGCGCAGTGTATCCGGCGACAGCGGCGGCCCAGAGTCGTCGAAATCCAGAATTACCGGCCGCGCCATGTCCGGCCATATCAGCCCGTTCCTTGCCTGCTTTGTCTTTTCCGGGCCTTCGTTCATGCCGCACCCCGCATCATCTGGCCGTCGGACTCGAAAAAGCGTCGTAGGGGGCGGAGAATGCTCCGCAACAGGGGATTGCGCACCCAGACCAGGTGCCGGGTAAAGGTGAACGAGGCCCCCAGGCTCGCCTTGACCAAGGGGTCGGTCCAGCCCGCGATGTAGGTGTGCAGGCCGTTCCCCAGGGCGAATTCCAGGTTCTCCATCCAACTGATGCAATACAGGTTCAGTTCCCGCGCCAGCGGATAGGTGAAGCCCACATACTTGTCGATCAACATGCCGTTTTGGATCAGGCAGATATTGTACCCGGCAAGCTGTTGCCCATGCCGGTACAGGAAGACCACGCCTTCGATTTCAGGGTGTTGCAGCAGGGCCGAAAAAAATTCCAGACTGAGCAGGTCGAACTGGATCTCGCTTTGCGCAAAAACATCCAGGTACATGGCGTACATCTCTTCCAGAAAGGTGGGATCGACAAACCGCCCATCCCCCAGGCGCACTGTTTCCACCTGAAGCGCGGACCGCTTTTTCAGCTTGCGGCGCACATCCTTTCTGCGACCCGATGAGAGCCTGCCCAGGTATTCGCCGCTGTCCGCAAAGTCAATGCGCACATAGGCCAGGGCCTGGCCTTCCACCTCGATGAACCCTCTACCCGCCGCCAGGGCGGCCAGCCTATCGGCAAAGGCGTTGTCCTCTTCCGGCAAGAGGGGCGAACCGTTGGGCAAATCCTTGAGGATGGTCAGGGTGTGGCCAGCCGCATGTTCTGAAAGCAGATTGTCGATGACGGCTTCCGGCGCAAGGTTTGGCGGCAGCGGCGCATATTCGGTGATGGTGGTCCCGGCGAAACAGGTGTGCAGCCTCAACAACCTTGACCAAGCGCGGAATAAGGGGAGTTTGGTCAGGCGGCGGCGGGCGGTGGGTTCCAAGGTGGTCAGCAGATCGAAGCTGGTTGTAAAAACCGGTAGGCCCAGCCTGTCTGAGCGGCAGGCAAAGTCCTGCGGCGGATGCTGGACAAACAGCCCGGGCAAGGCCGAAGGCTCCGGCAAATTGCGGAAGGCGACAGGCGCATTCGAGCTCACAGGCTGCTCCTCAAGGCTTGGACGATCAGGGTGAAGGTGGCGTTATCCAGCCAATGGGTGTTGGAGACGGTGAGCAATCTGTCTGCCAGGTCCCGTGCGTTGGGGTAGCCCGGTGAGTCGTGTCCCGCCAGGATCGGGGCCATAAATGGATAGTCCGGCAAGGCATGGGCAAAGAGCTTGGACACGCCGTTGCCGGAACGCCAAAGGGTGTGCAGGGCGCGGTCCCGTTGCCCTTTGCCGGGCATGAGCACCATGAAGAAGGGCCATGCCCCGTTTGTTCCCGGACGATCGCCAATGACCAAGACGCCGGGCAGTTCGGCCAGTTGCCCGCGTCGGCGCATGGCCCGCCAACGCCCTTCTTCCAGAAAGCTGGGCAGGCGGAACAGTCCGTTGGCCGCCACGCGCAAGCGCAACGCATCCAGGCTGTGCAGGGGTATGTCCGCCAGGGTGAAGACATCGCCCACCGCCGTGGCCTCGTCGCCCGCATCCAAGTGTTTGCGCAGGTTGCGTCCATAGGCCAGCCGGAGGCCGGAGGGGGTGTACAACAGCCCATACCCCAGCAGTTCCAGGTTGCGGCGTAGGGTCCAGCCCAGATCGGGTCGCAGCGTCTTTCTCGCCACGGCCGCCAGTTCCACCCGCAGTTGGGGGTCGCGGCTGACCAGGATGCCGCCTTCGTAGGTGGTCAGACCCTTGCCGGCCGCCAGGCTGAAAAAACCGACATCACCCCGCAAGCCGACGGTCTGGTCCTCTTCCGCGAAGGCCCCGAGGGCTTGGGCCGCGTCTTCGATGACAAAAGCGCCGTACCGCTCGGCAACAGCCTGGGCCGCCCGGACATCCGCCACGCGGCCGCCCAGGTGAGTGGGGATGACGGCCAGGGTGCGCTCATCGCACAGGCTGTCTAATTGTTGCAGGTCAAGATCGCTGCCGCCGGCAACGGTATCGCAAGCGATGGCGCGCAAACCAGAAACCAGGCATGTGGCCAGAGGCACCAGGGGGCAGTTGTAGGCGGGCGCAATGACGGCATTCCTGTTCGGGTGGCGTTGGTGCAGGGTCTTCAGGGCGACCACCAGAGCGGCGGTGCCGGAACAGGTCATGATCGGGTCCGGCAGGCCGGGCCATTGCGTAAGGCCTTCGGCAAAAGACAGGCCGGGCTTGTGCAGATAATCGCTCCAGGTCAGGGGCAATCCTGCCGTGGGCGGCAGTTCACGCCCGACTCTCGCCTTGGGCGGCATCCTGTCCATGTTCTTCTCCGACGACGCTTTCACCTTTGGCAAGGCAGAGCACTCCGAGCACAATCAACAGGCCGCCTGCCATCTTGGACAGGGTGAGCGGCTCATGGAAGAGCCAGACGGAAAAAATGGTCACAGTGACCAACTCCAGGTGCGAGGCGGCAAAGGCGGGACCGATGGGCGCGTAGCGCAGCAGGGTCATCCAGGAGACAAAGGAACATAAATATCCGACCATCGCGCCATACGACCAGGGGCTTGTCGCAATCCGCAGCACCCAGTCCACATCGAACGCCAGCGGCTCGGCAGCCGTACCAGCGAATTTGAAGCAGATCTGCGCCAGGGTGTCCGAGGCCATCAAGCACAAAAAACCGATCAGATAGAACCGCTTCATACGCCAAGTCCCACCAGAATAACGCCGGCGGTGATCAGCAGCATGCCAGCCATGCGCCAGGCCGTGAGGCATTCCTTGAACACCAGCCGCCCGGCGATCATCAGGACCACGATGTTGATCGAGCCGAGCATCACCCCGGCGGCTAGGGGCACCTGCGACAAAAAGGCCGCCCAGACAAAGAATTCGCCGGTGTAGCAGATAACCCCAGCCCAGAGCCAGGGGCTGCGAGCCATGTGCTTCCAATGGCTGAAGGCGTCCAGGTCAAGGCCATGGCCGGCCGCGGCCTTGAAGGCCAGGTGTCCGAAGGTGTCCATGGACATGTTCAGCATCCAAAGGAAGACAGCCAGCGCCGTCATGCCGGCTCCGCAACCGCCGAGCGCGCATTCCGGCGGTTTGCATCTTCTGGCGGAACGGGTACGGGCTCCTTGGCGGCCGCGGTCAGTTCCGCGTACTCTTCCGTTTCCAGGTGGCCTTGGAAGAAGCGGGCCGTGGCGTCGGCCACCAGGTGCCGTTCCTGGTCCACAGTGACCATGTGGTAGCTGTCGTACAGCCTGAGCAGTTCCGTGGGGCCGGCCAGGCGGCGTTGCATGTACAGGGCGTTTTTGCGCAGCCCGGCGATATCGTCGTTGTCGGCGTGCACAATCAGAGCCGGCGTCCTGATGGACGGAAATTTCTCTTTCACCGCATCCACCATGCGCCACAGTTCCCGGACAATGACGCCCGGCGTATGGGTGTGGCCGGCGGTGGCGGTGTCGCCGCTCTTCAGCTTGGCCACGATGCGCCGGCGCAGATGTTCATTTTTTATGCCATAGGGAAAGGTTTCCGTAAAATGGTAACGCTTGCCGACATACGGCAGGCGCAAGACCAGGGGCAACAGGAAACTGAGCTTGGGGATGCTCCATCCGTCCCAGGTCAGGGTGGTTGAATACAGGGCCATGCCACGCACCAGGGAGGGGTAGAGGTCCGCCAGATACAGACTGAGCACGGCTCCGGCGGACAACCCGCCCACAAAGGTCACGTCCGAGTGCTCCCGCAGCCGCAGCAGCGCCTGTTCCGCGCTGGCCGCCCAGTCTCGCCAGCGGGTGGCCAGGAGGTCTTGTTCCGTGCCGCAGTGTCCGGCCAGCACTGGGCAGGATACGGTGAAGCCGTACTTGTTCAGGCGCTTGGCCACACTGAGCATTTCCATGGGCGTGCCGGTCAGGCCGTGCACCAGCAGGATGCCGGTCCGACTGCCGGGAAAAAAATGGCCGCTCTGTTCGATACCTTGCATCGTTTTCTCCAGGCTATTACCGCGTGACCCGGCGCAGAAGTTCATCGAGCAGGCGCATGGCCAGATCGATTTCCTCCCGCGTGATGTGCAAAGAGGGGGCAAAGGTGATGACGTTCTTGTAATAGCCGCCCACGTCCAGCACCAGGCCATAGGTTTTGCCGTCAACTTCGATGTCGCCCTTGATGCCTTCATCCACGATGCGGTCCAGCATGGCCTTGTCGGGGGTGAAGCCGTCGGCGGCGCAAATCTCCGCTCGCAGCGCCAGCCCTAGCCCATCCACATCGCCGATGATCGGGTAGCGGGATTGAAGTTCCCGCAGTCCGCTGAGAAAATAGGCCCCCTGTTGGTTCACGCTTTGTTCATAGTCGCCTTCAGCCAGCATCTGCATGGTTTCCAAGGCCACAGCCGTGCCCAGCGGGTTGCTGGCAAACGTGGAATGGGTGGAGCCGCAGGGGAAGACCTGGGGATTGATGAGCGCCTCGCGCGCCCAGATGCCGGCCAGGGGGTTGAGCCCATTGGTCATGGCCTTGCCGAAGACCACCACGTCCGGCTTTATCCCGAAGTTCGAAAGCCCCCAGAGCTTGCCGGTGCGGTAAAAGCCCATCTGGATCTCATCGTCCACCAACAGGATATTGCGCTCCTCCAGAATCCGCTTGAATCTGGGGTAGTAGTCTTTGGGGGGAATCACATAGCCACCGGTGCCCTGGATGCACTCGATATAGAAGGCGGCGTATTCGGCCTCGCCGCCGCCGGGCGCCTTGGGGTCCCACAGGCCATAATATTCTGTTTCAAATAACCGCTCAAACTGGCTTAAGCAGTACAGTTCGCAGTCATCGCGACGTTTCTTGTACGGGCAGCGGAAGCAGTAGGGGAAGGGAATAAACAGGCCCCGGTCGCCAAAATGTCCGTACCGCCTGCGGTAGCGGTAGGACGAGGTGATGGCCGAAGCTCCCAGGGTACGACCGTGGTAGCCGCCCTCAAAGGCCAGCATCAGACTTTTGCCCTTGCTGGCGTTGCGAACCAGTTTCAGTGAATCTTCAATGGACTGGGAGCCGCCCACATTGAAATGCACGCGACCGTCCTCGTCCCAGATCTTTTTCATGGCCCTGCACAGTATGGCCGCCAGCTCCACTTTTTCCCTATGCAGATATTGCGAGGCAACCTGCGGTAGGGTGTCGATCTGGCGCTTCAAGGCATTGTTCAAGCGCTCGTTGCCATAGCCGAAGTTCACAGCCGAATACCACATCTGCAAGTCCAGATAGGGCGTATCGTTGGCATCGTATAGAAAAGAACCGGCACAGCCGGTGAACAGCTTGGGCGGTTCCAGATAGTGTACGGTGTCTCCGTGGGAGCAGTATCGGGCTTCCTCACGGAGCAGTGCTTGTTCGTCAACTGCGGGTTGTTTCACGCTTTCCTCCGGGTTGTTGGTTGGTCAATGGGTTCAGAATGGTTGGATGGATCAAGCCGCGCGGGCTTCCGCCGGCGTGGTTGCGGCAGGGGCATGCCGCGTGATTTTTTCCAGGCAGGTGGCGACATCGTGGAAATCCGCAAAGATCAGGTGGGGATAGCCGTCTGTTTCGCAGTGTTGTTGCAGTTTTTTGCCTTGTCTGGCCAACACCAATGCGGACACGCCGGCAACGCAGCAGTCGGAATGTCCGTCGCCAATCAGCAGGATCTTGCCGCCCATGGCTTTGCCCACTGCGCACTTGCACACGCCGGAGGCGCATCCTGCTATACCGTAAGGAAATTCCAGCCGGTATGTGGATTCGTCCAGGCAGCGCAGGCGATTGGCGATAATCGGCATGGCGCTTACGCCATGCCGGGAGAGAATGCGCCTGATGGCGTAGTCTAGACCGTCGCTGACCACGGTGAGACTGATGCCTTGGGACGCGCAGTTGTGCGCAAAGTCCACAAAACCATCCACCACCGGAACAGTGTCCAGAAAACCATCCAGCACATGGCGTGGGACATTGAGCAACCGGACCTGCCGGTCCATGCACTCCCGCGCGGTGATCTTACCGCCCAACCACTGCTCTTCCACATCTTCCCAGGAAGGATGGGCGAACCGCTGCAAGAGCGCGTCTGTCACGTCAAAGGGCGTGATGGTGCCGTCAAAATCGCAGATAATGCGCCAATCTTCCGGTCCCTGGTCTGATGCTGTCTTTTGCGTGATCATGTGGTGTGCCTGCTGGTATACAATTTGTCGGCTGTATAGCAAGGCGTGTGCCATTGGCGAACTCCTGTTGCATGCCGGACAAGTTCGCTTGCTAGCGATAAAAGAGGCATCCTGTCTGAGGATTGACCAGCTGACGAGTCTTCGAGTTGCAATCGGCGAGCTGCAAAAAATGTAGCTTGCAGCACAAAATGATGGTATTCCCTTGTGACAGAGAGACGCCCATGAACCCCTTGCATCATTTCAGAAAATCACTGGCAACCAAACTGGTGCTGGCCTTCATGCTGGTGGCCGCCCTGCCGATGCTTGCGGCCAGCCATGTAGCCACAAGGCTGGTGAATAAAACGGCTAACGAGAATATAGGGCGCTGGCTGCATGAGGCTTCCCAATACCTGTTTCACACCATTGACGAAACAGCAACGGAGATAGCAGCCGCGTACACCATACTATCTCCGCGTTTCGCTCAACCGGTCGTTTCTTTTACCCCTGAAGAGCTGGAAGCGCTGACTAATGTGGATGCCGACTGCATTGTGCTGCGGGACCAGGCCGGGGGCATTCTCTTTGCCACCCCTTCCCTGCAATCATTGTCGGAAACCCCGCTCTTTCCAGGCAGCAGGTTCCACTGGGCAACCATGCAAAACGGGGCAAAAGAACTGATCATCGTGGTCCAGCGCATGATAACCGCAGAGGACGGTAGCGAGCGTAGGCTGGATTTGGGTAGTCAGTTCAGTATTCGGCTTTCGGAGTCCGGCAGCGCCGAGCCGCTGGAATTACGCATATTCCTGCCCGGTGATTCGGGATTCCAGCAGGAATACGCTTCAGCGTCCGCCCCCCCCTATGTGCTCCCTGCCGCCGCAATTGAGGCTCTGCAAGCCGGGGCCGCGGAGTATGCCATTTCCAATGCCGACTGGACGGACAGCCTGCCTGACCAATACTTTTTACTGACCCCGGTAAGAAACGAGCAGGGCGCCATTCTGGCGATTTTCGTCGTTTCCGCCCACCTGCTTGCGGACGAAGGCATCAATTTCGGCTATTTTACGTTGTTCTGGTCTTTCTTCGCCGGCGGTATCCTGTTGTCCGGCTGTATCGGCTATGTGTTGGCCCGACGGTTGACCAGGCCCATACGGCGATTGAACGAGGGTGTCCGGGAAATTGCCTCCGGCAATTTCACCGGCTGGGTCGCGCCATCAGGCAACGACGAGGTTGCGGAACTTTCCGACAGCTTCAACATCATGGCCGGGCAACTGGAACTCATGCAGCGCGAGAACGTGCAATCGGCCAGGCATGAGCGGTCCCGCATGTTGGGCGAAATAGCGCTGGGCTTTGCCCATGAGATTCGCAACCCGCTGCTGGTGATTAAGACATCCGCCGAACTGGTGTACGGCAAACTGCCTGAGAATGGCAAGGAATCCCGGCTGCTGGGCCTGGCGATTGAAGAGGTCGGCCGCATTGACAGCCTCATTGCGGAGTTTTTATCCTTTGCCAAGCCGACTCCCTTTACGCCGACCGTTTTCCGGCTCGATACGCTGGCCCAGGATGTGCTGGAGCTGAGCGCGGCTGAATTCACGGCAAAAGGCATTGCCTGTTCATTCATCAACGCCACGCCCAACGCTCAGGAGGTGCGTGTTCTGGGTGAGGAGAACAAGATCCGCCAGGCCCTGCTCAATCTGGTGCTGAATAGTGCGGAAGCCATGCCGGGAGGCGGCAGCCTGACCGTGCGGCTGTACCACTCTGAAGCGCAGGACCGGATCTGCCTTGAGGTGGCGGATACTGGTACGGGCATTCCGGAAGACTTGCTGTCCACCATGCACCTGCCGTTCATTTCCACCAAAAAAAGCGGGTTAGGACTGGGACTGGCCAAGACCTATGCCATCATTGAGGAGCACGGCGGCAGCATCACCTGTACGAGCGTGCCCGGCCAGGGAACAACCTTCACTGTCTGCCTGAACAGTTGACAGGCGATAGAGAGCGGAACAACATGCAGACGATCCTGATTGTCGACGATGAGGCCAAACTGCTGGAGGTGCTTTCCGTGGCCCTGGAAAATATGGGCTACAACCCCATTACCGCAGCCTCTGTCGAGGAGGCGCTGGCGGTGCTGCGGGAACAGGAAGTGCACCTGGTTCTCAGCGATTTGCGCCTGCCCGGCTTGAGCGGACGCGACCTTCTGGAAAAGGTGAAGCGTTTTGAACCAGGGCTGCCGGTGGTGATCATGACCGCCTATGCCGCCTTGAAGGTTGCGGTGGAGATCATCAAGGAAGGGGCCTTTGACTATATCGTCAAACCCTTTGATCTGGGCTCCCTTGAGGCGACCGTGGCCCTTGCCCTGCGTTTCAACGCGCTGAGCACCGATAACAAGCAGTTGCGCCAGGAGTTGGGCAAGACCTTCAGCGACCGGAATTTCATCGGCCACAGCCTGGCGATCCAGGCTGTGCGGCAGAGCATCCGCGAAGTCAGCGCCAGTGCCGCTAACGTGCTCATTACCGGAGAATCCGGCACCGGCAAGGAGGTGGTGGCCAAGGCCATCCATTATAACGGCCCCCGGTCCTCGGCGCCGTTCGTCACCGTGAATTGCGCCGCCATCCCTGAATCTCTACTGGAAAGCGAACTCTTCGGTCACGTCAAGGGGGCCTTCACCGGCGCCACTGCCAACCGGTCCGGACGCTTTGTCCAGGCCGATTCCGGCACCCTTTTCCTGGATGAAATCGGCGACATGCCCTTATCGCTACAGGCGAAGATCCTGCGCTGCATCCAGGAAAAAACCGTCGAGCCGGTGGGCGCGAGCGCATCCCGCAAGGTGGATGTGCGCATCATCGCGGCGACCAACCAGGATCTGGCCGCGGCCATCAGCCGGGGAGGATTCCGCCAGGACCTCTACTACCGCCTGAACGTCTACCCTATCACTCTGCCGCCTTTACGGGAGCATCCCGAAGACATTCCACTTCTGCTCGAGCACTTTGCCAAAAAATTCGCCACTGAAATGGGCAAAAATCTCATCTTCTTCACCCCAGAGGCTCTCCGGGCCCTGCAGGTCTATTCCTGGCCCGGTAATGTCAGGGAACTGGAGAACCGCGTCGAGCGGTTGTTCATTGTCGCCCCTGGCGGCACGATCACGCCGGAAATGCTTGCAGCCGGCTTTGCTGCCGGCGATATCCAAGAGACCCGTGACCCTGCCGCCGTTGCCGGGCGGACGGTCTTTCCCCTTGACCTGTCCCGGCGGCTGGAAGATATGGAGCGCCATCTCATCATGCAGGCCTTGGAAGAGGCGGGAGGGGTGCAGGTCAAGGCCGCTGAATTGTTGCAGATCTCTGAGCGCAGTATCTGGCATCGCATCAAAAAGCTTGGGATCGCCATCGTCCATAAAAAGGAGTTGGTCTGACATGGAACAATCCGCATCGTTGCGCCTGCTCCCCTTTATCCTTGGGCAGTCCGGGAACCGTGTCGGGTTGCTGGTTGCGTTTTTTCTGGCCGCCGTTGTCCAGACGGCTACCGCTGCCGAGGTTGCCGTTGGGATAGGCGGCAACGTGACGTTCGCGCCCTACAAGCGCTATGACACCCAATGGACCCCCTTGCCCATGATCGATCTGGACAGCGATTATGCGTATATCAGGGGGACCGCTGTGGGAGTGAAAATCTGCAATCTGGATTTTCTTGAAGTCTCGATCTTCGGCGCCTATGACGCCACCAGCTTCAATGCCACGGATACATCTGAAGCCCAGTTGCGCCTGCTGCATGACAGGGACGCCAGCGTGGCGGCGGGCATGGAAGTCCGTCTGACCACCCCGTACGGCATGCTGCGCGCCAACGCGGCCCGGGATATTCTGGGCAACAGCAACGGCTGGAATGGGGCGCTGAGCTATGCGTATTCCATGGAATTCGGGCCGCTGGAGATCATACCGACGGTCGGGGTGTACTGGTCGGACAGCCGATATATCAGCTATTATTATGGGATAAGCGGCCAGGGGGCGAGCAAAAGCGGGCTTACGCCCCATGATCCCGGCGGGGAGAGTTCGCCGTATCTCGGCCTCACGCTGAGCCACAGCCTCACCGACGCCTGGGATATCTTCTGCAGCGGCGAGATCGTCTTTCTTGGCGGCAACATCCAGGACAGTCCCATGGTGGGTAGATCCCAGACCCGGAGCCTGACGGCAGGCATCATGTACACCTTCTGACCGCGCATAGCCATCTTTCGCATGTGGTTTATCGCCTTCTGCCCGGCAGCTTCACTGTAATGGTATATTAGATCGCCATGCTTTGTTTGGCGTGGTGTTTTCCGGCAATGGAAGATCTCCTGCGGTGCAACCAATACTGCGGTGCAACCAATACGCGCTCATTGAACCAGTTTGCAGGAAGGGCGCCCGCCCCGTACACACTTGATGCCGGGTGCGCATCTCGGCTGCGGGCAAGGTTTGGCTCAACAGTATACCTCTCAAGGAGTATGACATGCCGGGAGCATACGCCCATCTAACCATGGCGTCGCTGCTGAACAGCCCCAATGCGCTGACCGGGCTTGGCGAGCTGTCAAAACAAGAGCTTGCCCCGCTGTTGCTGCACATTGACATACTCCTCCACCTGAAGGAATGGAATTCTGAGATCAGCTAAGCCAGCCGGATGAGACCGGTCTTACAGCTTTTTCCTCACGAGCCGATGCCCCGACCCTGTGAATATTGGCTCTTCGTCATTTGGTGTGGAATTCATCTGGAACTCTGAGGCCCAAATAGAGCGATGGCAATGCCGCTCAATGGAACAATCTGAGCGTAACGGCATGTCTCTCTTTGTTTTTATAAAAAGCAACGAGGCGACCGACTGAAAAGGTCTTGTTGCTTACGGTCACCGCCAACTCTTGTCAACATGCTGTTCTTCTATGATTTTTTTTCTTTTTTGTGCGGATTTGATCCCTGTATTGATCAAATCCGCACAAAACGACTAAGAACCATGCTTTTTCCGCTGTCTCAACTTCATTGTGTACGAGGATAGTTTCGTGAAACCGCCGCCGTCGTCTCCATCCGATTTGCGGGTCAGGCTTGGCCGGCGTTTCCGCAAGCAACAAGAGTTTTCCGCTGGATATGCGCCGTTGTATTCCCGGCTGTTCGGTCTGGTGGCCGACTGGCTGGCCGCAGTTCCGGGTAAGGATACTTTGGCGGACTGGTTGGTGCATGCGGGCGCGGGCCGATCTTCGTTCGATGTGCCCCTGCTCCTGCTGGCGGGGCTCCATCGGGATATCCTGACTGGACGGCCCGAAGTGGCCGAGTTGGCGCACTATTATCCGACCGTGCAAGGCGCCTGGCCGAGCCATGGCAACAGGCTGGTCTCCTGTTTCCGCGCCGCCATCGAAGCCAGGCGGGAGGCGCTGGCCGAATTCATCGCCATGGCCCAGGTGCAGACCAACGAGACGGCCCGCGGGCTTTGCTGGCTGCTGCCGGCAAGCATAACCGGCTGGCCGGCGCTGCACCTGGTGGATTTGGGCGCCAGCGCCGGACTCAATCTGGTGGCGGACTGGCGGCATTTCGGGGTCATTGGCGAAAGTGACGGCCAAACCCTGTTAGAGCTTGGCAGCGGCGCCTCGCCCCAATTCCTGGTACGCAGCGAAGGGACGCCGCTGCCGCCGGTCCAAGCGGTTTGTCCCACAATCCAATCGCGTGTTGGTTGTGATCTTGCTCCGCTCATCCTCCGCTCGCCGGCTGAAGAACAAACCCTGGCCGCTTTTGTTTGGGGCGACCATCCTGAACGGCTGCACCAGCTCCGCGCTGGCGTCGCGGCTCTGCATGCGGTCAATCGTTCGCCCTCGCCGGTTCGCCTTTTCCCGGCTGACTTGCCCGCCGACCTGCCCCGGTTTCTGACCGATCGGGTTGACCGGTTGCCCGATGCACCCGTCATACTTTACAATACCTACCTGACCGCCTATTTGGTCGATAAGGGGGCCGCGCTGCGCCCGTCCCTGGCAGCCTGGGCCTCGCAACACCCATGGCCCGTGCTCTGGCTGCAATGGGAGCCATTGCGGGGCAACCCTGAGCCGCCGGACTTCGGCTGGATCGGCTGGACCGCCGATCTGTGGCAGGGCGGCAAGCACCGATCTTGGCAGTTGGCCTGGGTCCATCCCCATGGCGCCCGCATCGTTTGGACGCCGGAAATAGCCGATTGGCTCGCCTTCTGGCAAGATTGAGGGGGGAGCAAAGACTCACCTCAACCGAACAGGTGAACCAATACAAGCATTATTCTCCATGAGATTGCCAGAAGAACTCGCGATACAGCTTAAAGAATTGGCTGAAGCAAAAGGAAGGACAAAGAGTTTTCTTGCGGTGCAGGCGTTACAAGATTTTTGGAAAGAGTCCTGACAGCTAGCTGAAATTAAAAAGGAATTCAATAGACAGATCAAGGCGATTTTGCCAGTGGCGAAGATATGAGTTTATATAAAAAATGGAAAATCCGCTGCAAGTGAAGTTCACCAAAAAAGCTGCACAAAATCTTGATGATATATTTTGCGTGTTCCATACGAGTCAAAAGCGCCCAAAAAATGATGAAATCATCAAGCTCTGCTGAACCCCTACCTTCATGAAACGGCCCGCATTTGATCGTTCCCACGTTCTGGCGTGGAAACACAAGCCTGATTGAATCAAAAATTCCAGTTTTTTTGTCTGTTGCCGGAAAATTCAGCCTCGGTCTCCTCGCCGGTGCAACCGCTCCCGGTCGTCCGTTTTCATCTGTATGTCGCGGGCAAAAAAAAATCCCCGGTCGGAAGACCCGGCCGGGGAAGAGATGCTGCTAAGGTGTTACGGCAATTAGAATTTGAAGCGGACCGAAAGCACCACGTTGTGACCGTTGATGCTGTCAGCCAGGTCGGTGTCGGCCACGCCCAGGTACTCGTAGCCCAGATCAGCGGCGACCTGATCGGTGAAATTATAGGTTACACCCGCACCCGCCTTGTAGGCAAAAACGTTGTCGCTACCATCCCATATCTTGTAGTTGGGGCCGACCTGGGATCCGTCGTAGTTGTTGTACACGGCCACTGTGCCATCAATGTCAAACTTGGCATAACCAACACCGGCCATGAAGTAGATCGAAAAGGCGTCGACTATCGGCAGTTCGTAGTAGCCATTGAGGAAGACCGTGGTGATGTCCACGTTGCCGTCAATAAGCCTTAGGGATTGGCCATAATAATAAGGTGGAACGATATTGGTGTCATTAAGTAAGGTTTTATCTTCAAGATTGCCGCCCTGCTTGGCCACCTCGACCTCAGCCCGGAACTTGCCCAAGGCCTGATACATGGCGAACTCGTGGCCAAAGGCGATGGCGCCGCCCCAACCGGCGTCGGAATCGACATCAACGCTGTTAAGACCTGGAGGACCATTGAGCTTCTGCTCAGTCCAGGCGGCCCGAGCGCCAAGACGCACATACCAGTAATCGTTAAAGGCCTTCTCCAGGTCGGTGATCCGGCCCTCATGGTTCTGCAGTTGCTTGCCGTAGACGCCCAACTGCTCGTTCTGCTGGGCCTGGGAAGATTGCAGATCGTCGATCTGGTTCTGGCATGCTTCCGGACAACCGGGCCCCATTTT
Organism: Desulfobulbus sp.; assembly: GCA_009778955.1. Taxonomy (GTDB): domain Bacteria; phylum Desulfobacterota; class Desulfobulbia; order Desulfobulbales; family Desulfobulbaceae; genus Desulfobulbus. Next base: position 10,826 of record WRFD01000003.1, on the reverse strand, counting down.
CTTGCCGGGGCCGCCTGCCAGAGCAACGCCTGCGGTCAAAACGAATGCGGATGCCACTATGACATTCAGTGCTTTTTTCATATTCTTCTCTCCTGTTGTGGTTGGCGCTGTGTTTGCATGGGGCGTTATTGTCCGAGAAGTGCAATAATTGCCATGAATCCTGAGCTTTTCTAATTGGTTATCAATATAATAAAAGAACATGATGCTGGCAATACCTTGGAGGCAAAAAAATACAAATTTTTGAACGAACAGGAGGGTTTTGTTGATAATTTATTATTTTTATTAAATTAATTTAAATTAAAAAAATTGGACTTTTGGGTATGGTTCTGTAGGGCTGGCATCCTGCCGCCCCTTGCTCGGCATGATGCTGTCTGTGTCAACCGTGATATTTGCATATATTGCGGACAGCGCCGCTCTTTCCTTTTCTGCAATTTTCCCAATCATGTTCAGGTGGGGGCCGCTAGAATGCCGCATCTTTGGGTGTGACCCAAAGGGTATTTTTTTGCATCATCAAGTTTCACCAATTCGACATCAACATTGCGATATTAAAGCTGACATTGTGGGGAGCATCCCGACATCAAATCGCGTAGGGGGTGCTGATTCTCCGGCTGGACCTGCCTTTTCGACCTATAATGGGGCGCAGCGATGGTGGCAATCCATTATTTTCAACAGCATGGATTTGCTTCCCGCCACGCTCCGCTCGCGGTTCGCAATGACGGAGACTGTTAGAGAGATTTCGATTGAGAAATTGTATAAGGGGCGGCCCGGCGGAGCGTCCCCTTGCAGTGGGATGGTCGCGGGCAAAAAAAATCCCCGGCCGGAGGACCCGGCCGGGGAAGAGGTGCTTTTAATGGTAAGGCAATTAGAATTTAAAGCGGACTGAAAGGACCACGTTGTGACCGTTGATGTTGTCAGCGAGGTCGGTGTCGGCCACGCCCAGGTACTCGTAGCCCAGATCAGCGGCGATCTGATCGGTAAAGTTGTAGGTCACGCCCAGGCCTGCCTTGTAGGCAAAGACGTTGTCGCTGCCATTTGCAGAGTTCCAACCCGTAGGCTGGCGACCATCAACATTATAATAGATGGTAGCATCTTGATCATATTTGGCATAGCCAATACCGGCCATGAAATAGATCGAGAAGGCGTCAGCGATCGGCAGTTCATAGTAACCGTTGAGGAATACCGTGGAGATATCCGCGCTACCATCCACATACAATGCATCGTTGGCAGCAAAGTTACCATCAAAATTCGCTTTCTGCTTGGCCAACTCGATCTCCGCCCGGAATTTACCCAAGGCCTGATACATGCTGAACTCACGTCCAAAAGCGATGGCGCCGCCCCAGCCGACGTCTGAACCCATGTCGTCGGTTGGGATCATGGTGGCCAGCTTAGGCTTTTGGGTCGTCCAAGCGGCCCGGGCGCTGAGACGCACGTACCAATAATCGTTGAAGGCCTTCTCCAGGTCGGTGATCCGGCCCTCATGATTCTGCAGTTGCTTGCTGTGGGCGTCCAACTGCTCGTTCTGCTGGGCCTGGGAAGATTGCAGGTCGTCGATCTGCTTCTGGCATGCTTCCGGACAACCGGGACCCATTTTCTTACCGGGGCCGCCTGCCAGAGCAACGCCAGCGGTCAGAACGAATGCGGTTGCCGCCATGACACTCAATACTTTTTTCATATTCCTTTCTCCTGTTTTGTGTTGTGCTATGTCTGCATGGGCTTTATTGCCCGAGAAGTACAATAACAGCCATGAATCCTGAGCTTCTTCTTTAGCCCCAATATAACAAAGGAACATGAGGCTGGCAATACCTTGGATGTAAAAAAATACAAAATTTTGAACGCCCGAGAGGGATTTTTTAAATAATTCATTGTTTTTGTTTGAATAATTTGAAAGAAAAAAATTTGACTTTTTGGTGTGGCCAAGGCCCCTCCCGCAGGGGTGCTAAGGGCGTTTCTTTCGCGCCATCAAGTTGCTGTGGCGAAAGCGGCCAAGCCAGCTGCTTGACGAAGAACGCAAGGTTCGCTAAAAAAGAGGGGGGACAGGGCGCGTATGCGCTTGGCGAACAACAGCAAGACGTTCTATTGAGAGGAATTGAGAGAACAGGTGATTGTCGCAACCGGAATAGAGCGGCTTGGCCGCGGGGACCAGCCCTCCCTGGCCGGCAGACGGCTGGGGCTGCTGGTGAACCAGGCCTCGACCGACCGCCATTTTGTCCATGGCCGCGATCTGGTGCGCGCGGCCTATCCTGGCCAGTTGACTTGCCTTTTTTCGCCGCAGCACGGTTTTTTCAGCGAAAAGCAGGATAATATGATCGAGTCTGACCACGGGGTCGACACGGTGACCGGCCTGCCGGTGTATTCGCTCTACGGCGAGACCCGCAAGCCCCATCCGTCGATGTTGGCCGATATCGATGTCCTGCTGGTCGATCTGATCGACGTCGGCGCCCGGGTCTACACCTTTATCTGGACCGTGGTCCATTGCCTGGAAGTTGCGGCGGCGACCGGCATCAAGGTGGTGGTGCTCGACCGGCCCAACCCCATCGGCGGCCATCTGGTCGAAGGCAATATCCTGCGGCCCGATTGCGCCTCCTTTGTCGGCCGATGCGCCATCCCCATGCGCCATGGCCTGACCCTAGGCGAGCTAGCCCTGCTGTGCAACCGGGAATTGGCCATCAATGCCGACCTTGAGGTGATTCGGGCCGAGGGCTGGCGCCGGGACATGTACTTTCCGGCCACCGGCCAGGCTTGGGTTTTTCCCTCGCCCAACATGCCGTCCTTTGTCACGGCTCTGGTCTACCCAGGACAAGTGATCTGGGAAGGGACCAACATTTCAGAGGGCAGGGGCACGACCCTGCCGTTTGAGCTCTGCGGCGCGCCGTTTCTCGATCATCGCCAGTTGCAAGGCGTCCTCCGCGCAACTGACCTGCCGGGCTGCGTTCTGCGGCCGCTCAGGTTTGAGCCGACTTCGGGAAAATGGATAGGGCAGGCCTGCACCGGCTTCCAGATCCATGTGACCGATATCAATGCCTTCAGGCCGTACCGCACCAGCCTGGCCCTGTTGCAGGCCATGTTTCACCTGTATCCTGGACAGTTCGCCTATAAAGAGCCGCCCTATGAATATGAGTTTGAGCGGTTGCCCATGGACCTGATCATCGGCGACCGGGCCGTGCGAGAGAGCCTGGAGGCCGGAGAGCCGGTGGCCAACTGGAGCGCGGCTGGCAGCGGGAACTGGACGAGTACTGGGAGCGGCGGCTTGCTGTTTTGCTTTACGATTGAGGCAAAGGACAGTATTTTTCTTTGCCTTTGGCAGTGGGGCAAGTCATGGCGGAATAAGGGGTAATCCCCTTGTTTTTCCGACAGGACTTTTTGTTTTGTCAATGAGTGCGTTGCTCACCGAACTCTGACCAGGGCGTTTGCTGTCATATCGATGAACCGCGCGTAGGGGCGGCATCCTGCCGCCGCCGTTGATCCTTCCCACGCTCCGGCGTGGGAATGGGAGCGTAATTCTGGCCGCTCCTGCGGCCTGCGCCGTTTCTGGCGTTGGAGCGCAACGACGAGAAATCTTGCAAATATTTCCGTGAGTTATCGAGCAAGCCAAGGAGATTTCTCCCTTCGGCCGAAATGGCATAAAATGAAGCGGTCGAAATGACACGTTCGCTTCGCTCTGTGCAAGCTCCACAAGGGGTCTTGTTCGGCGATGAATGACCGTATTGATATCCGGAGGAATACGCACATGCCCCGAGAATGCAGCTTGCGGCAACTGGCCGACCTGGTGGGCGGCCGGGTGGAGGGTGACCCCGATCTGGTTGTCCGTGGCCTCAATGGCATCGAGCATGCCCAAGCCGGCGAGATCACCTTTGTCCTCGACGGCAAACACTTGCCGTTGCCGGAACAGTGCCTGGCCTCGGCCTGCATTATCCCCGCTGGCGTTGATTCCTTGCCCATCCCGGCCATCGTGGCCGAGCAGCCCGCAGTGGCCGCTGCCCGCATCCATGCCTTTCTTTTGGCCGAACCGTTCCGGGCCCAAGGCGTTCATCCCTCGGCCGTGCTGGGCGCGGGGTGCGTCCTTCCCGCCGAAGTGACCATCGGCCCCCTGGTGGTCCTGGGTGACCGGGTGGTGGTGGGCGAGCGGGTCATCATCCATGCCGGCGCGGTGATCGGCGACGACACGATGATCGGCGACGACACCCTTATCCATGCCAATGTCACGGTGAGCGAGCGATGCGCCATCGGCAGGCGGGTGATACTCCATCACGGCGCGGTGATCGGCAGCGACGGCTTCGGCTTTGCCACTGACCGGATGGGCGTCCATTATAAAAAACCACAGGTGGGCAGGGTCCGGATCGACGACGATGTCGAGATCGGCGCCAATTCCTGCGTCGACCGGGCCGCCTTCGGGGTGACCTGGATCAAGTCCGGGGTGAAAATCGACAACCTGGTCATGGTCGGCCATAACGTGGTGGTCGGGGAAAACTCGATTCTGGTGGCCCAGGTCGGGATTGCGGGCAGCGCCACCTTGGGCCGCAACGTGGTGCTCGGCGCCAAGGCCGGGGTTGCCGGGCACCTGCACCTGGCCGATCAGGTCATGGTGGCGGCCATGAGCGGCATCCATAACAATCAGCCCAAGGGAGCGGTGGTCGGCGGTGCTCCGGCCATCGAGGCCAAGGAGTGGGGACGCGCTGCGGTCGCCTTTGGCAGATTGCCGGAAATGGTCAAGGAGCTGCGGCGCCTGCGCAAGGAAGTGGACCGGCTCGGCTCGTTGCTTGCAGCCACACAAAACGAGGAAGAAGAATGACGACACCAGTATCTGATCTGCAACTCCCCATCGATGTCAAGGGAATCATGGCGATCCTGCCGCATCGATATCCCTTCCTCCTCGTCGACCGTATCGTCGAGGTGGAACATGGGAAGAACATCACCGGCATCAAGAACGTCACCATGAACGAGCCGTTTTTCCAGGGCCATTTTCCGGGTGAGCCGGTTATGCCCGGGGTGCTCATCCTGGAAGCCATGGCTCAGGTCGGCAGTATTTTGGTGTGCCTCTCCGACCGGGAGATGATCGGCCATCTCGCCTATTTCGCTGGGGTGGACAAGGCTCGCTTCCGCAGGATCGTCCGTCCGGGCGACCAGTTGGTGCTCAAACTCGAAATGCTCAAGCAGAGGGGCAGGGTGATCAAGATGGCCGGCCAGGCCATGGTCGACGGGCAATTGGCCACCGAGGCCGAATTGATGGCCAGTTTCACCTGATCCGTCCAATTCGCTCCGGGTGGCCGCCATACCGCCCCAACACTTTTTTATTTATCAGGATAGTTGTTATGCCTATACATCCCACAGCGGTCATCGACCCCAGAGCGGAACTCGACAGTTCGGTGATCGTCGAGCCGTATGCCGTCATCGACGGTCCCGCCAGAATCGGAGCGGAAACCCGGATCTGCGCTCATGCCGTGGTCAGCGGCCACACCACCTTGGGTGCCCGCAACACGATCGGCTCCTTTGCCATCATCGGCGGGCCGCCCCAAGATATCCACTACCAAGGGGAGCCGACCGAATTGATCGTCGGCGACGACAACCAGATCCGCGAATACGTCTCCATTCATCGGGCCACGGTCAAGGCCAGCGGCAAGACCTTAATCGGCAACCACAACATGATCATGGCCTACTGCCATGTTGCCCACGACTGCGTCATCGCCGACCACATCATCATGGCCAACGTCGCCACCCTGGCCGGGCATGTCGAGGTCGGCAGCCACGCCAACCTGGGCGGCTTGGTGGCGGTGCATCAGTTCTGCCGGATCGGCGAGTATGCCTATATCGGCGGCATGTCCGGCATCGGCCTTGATGTGCCGCCCTATGTGATCATGGAAGGCACCCGCAACCAAATGCGCATCGCCAGCATTAACAAGATTGGCTTGCGCCGCGCCGGCATGGACCGCGAAACCATCAAGCAGTTGGAAGAGGCGTTCCGGATACTGTTTCGTTCCCCGGAAATCCTGCTCAAGGATGCGCTGGTGAAATTGACGGAGGAGATGAGCGACTGCGCCGAGGTGCAGAACATGGTGCAGTTCTTTCATTCCAGCAAGCGCGGCGTGGTCAAGCGCACCCTGGATGACTGAAGCGGACGGCACAGCACCGATCGGCCTGATCGCCGGCGGCGGCCAGTTTCCCCTCCTGTTCGCCGAGGCGGCGCGGGCACGGGGGCGCCGAGTGGTGGCCATCGCCCATGTCAACGAGACTGAGGCCCAACTGGAAGAACTGGCGGATATTACCTTATGGGTCAAGCTCGGGCAGTTGGGCAAAATCATCTCGTATTTTCATCGGGAACAGGTGCGGGAGGCCGTTTTTGCGGGCACCATCACCAAGACTCGGATTTTTCACGATATTCTTCCCGATTTTAAAGGGCTGTCCCTGTGGGGCAAGATCGATAAGCGCCAGGACGACTCCATCCTCCGGGCTGTGGCCGCCACCTTGGAAGAGGAGGGCATCCGGGTGCTGGCCTCCACCTGCTACCTGGATCACCTCTTTTTTCCCCAAGGCTTTCTGACCCGCAAACGACCCACGGCTGAACAGATGGACGACATCCGCTTCGGCTGGGCCATCGCCCGCGAAGTGGGCCGGCTTGATATCGGCCAGTGCGTGGTGGTGCGCGGCCGCAGTGTCCTGGCTGTGGAGGCGATCGAAGGCACCGACGCCGCCATTCGCCGGGGCGGCGTCTTGGCCGGTTCCGGGGCGGTGGTGGTCAAATTGAAAAAACCGAACCAGGATTTTCGTTTCGACTTGCCGGCGACCGGGGTGACGACCATCGAAACTCTGGCCGAGGTCAAGGGAGCGGTACTGGCGGTGGAAGCCGGACAATCTTTGGTGTTCGACCGGGCAGCCATGGTGGCTGCGGCCGACCGGGCGGGGCTGGTGGTGGTGGGGCTGAGCGAAGATGAGCAGGGCGGGTTGATCTGTTGACAACCGGGTACGGTGGCCCGGCGAAAGGACGCCTGCGCGGACAGGAGCAGGAGGGAAGACCATGGCGGACACAAGGCGGATTGTCGATATCTTGCGGCAACAGTCCCTGGGCGAGGTGGTTGATGCCAAGGGCTGGCTGCGGACCAGGCGCGACTCGGGCAGCCTCACCTTTCTTGAACTCAACGATGGCTCCTGCCTGACCAATCTCCAGATTCTCGCCGAGGAGGGCCTTGGCAACTATGCGACCGAGGTGCGGAAGCTGAGCACCGGCTGTTCGCTCCGGGTCCGGGGCACGCTGGTGGCCTCGCCGGCCAAGGGCCAGCCGGTGGAGGTCCGGGCGGATCTGATCGAAGTGCTCGGCTGGGCCGACCCCGAAAGCTACCCGCTGCAGAAAAAGCGGCACAGCTTCGAATTTCTTCGCTCCATCGCCCATCTCCGACCCCGCACCAATGCCCTGGGTGCGGTAGCCAGGATCAGAAGCGCCCTCAGCTTCGCTATTCACCGTTTTTTCCATGAGCAGGGATTTATCCTGGTGCAAACCCCGATCATCACCACCTCGGACTGCGAGGGAGCGGGCGAGATGTTCACGGTCACCACTTTGGAGCCGGGGCAAATGCGGCAAGGTGACCCCTTTGGTGATGATTTTTTCGGCCGCCGAGCCGGCCTGACGGTCAGCGGCCAACTCCAAGCGGAAATCTTTGCCCTGTCCCATGGCCGGGTCTACACCTTCGGGCCGACGTTCCGAGCAGAAAATTCAAATACCAACAGGCACTTGGCCGAATTTTGGATGCTGGAGCCGGAGATGGCCTTTTGCGATTTGCGTGGCGACATGGAGATGGCCGAAGCCATGATCAAGGCGCTGATCGCCTCGGTGCTTGCCGAATGCGCCGAAGATCTCATCCTGTTCGACCAGCATGTGGCCAAGGGCCTGATCGACAGGCTGTCGCAGGTGCGCGATGCACCCTTCGTCCATCTCACCTACACCGAGGCAGTGGCGGAATTGCAGCGCGCTCGCCGGGATTTCGCCTTTCCGGTGCAGTGGGGCGTTGACCTCCAGGCCGAGCACGAGCGCTATCTGTGCGAAGAGGTGGCCAGGGCGCCGGTGATCGTCACCAACTATCCGGAGGCAATCAAACCCTTTTATATGCGGCTGGATGACGACGGCCGCACTGTGGCGGCCATGGACCTCCTGGTGGCCGGCATCGGCGAGCTGGTGGGCGGCAGCCAGCGCGAGGAGCGGTACGAAGTGCTGGCCAGGCGGATGGCTGCGGCCGGTCTCGACACGGAGCAGTACGGCTGGTATCTTGATCTGCGCCGGTTCGGTTCCGTGCCCCATGCCGGTTTCGGGCTTGGCTTCGACCGCTTGGTGCAATTCGTCACCGGCATGCAGAATATTCGCGACGTCATCCCCTTTCCCCGGACTCCGGGGAATGCTCCCTGCTGATTCTTTTTTTGCAATAGGAGTTCGCCATCTCGACCGTCACCGGTAATATCAACGGCCTCAAGCCCAAGCAGCTGCGGGATTTGGAGCGCCTTGCCCAGAAAAAGGTCGCGGTCGATGAAATCATCGGTCGGGAAACCGCCCGTTCACTGGCCGTGTTGTCCGCCGACTTGAATCGCCAAATTGGCCTGTTGATCCATCGATCCGGCCGGATCGAGGCCGTGATCGTCGGCGATTACGACCGCATCACCATCCCGGCCCTGGCCCAGGTGAGCGCCTCCGGCGGCCGCCTGCGCGGCCTGCGCTGCGTGCACACCCTGTTGGGCGGGTCTGCGGGCGTCAGCGAGGAGGACATCATGGATCTCGTCTGTTTGCGGCTTGACCTGATGGCGATCCTCACCATCAAAGACGGTCTGCCGGAACTGCTGCACCCGGTGCACCTCATGCCGCGCCCGATAGATGAACGCGACTGGGCCGCCCTGCCGCCGGTGCATCCCGCCAACCAATGGCAGTCCTGCATTGCGCTGATCGAAGCCCTCGAAGAGGAATTCATCCGTGCCCGGCCGGTGCGGGAGGTCGACCAGGGCAAGGACCGCGCCATCCTGGTGTCGGTGACCACCGGGTCACGGAGCGAGGCCGGGGAATCCATGGCCGAGCTGGTCGAGTTGGCCCGTTCCGCAGGGGTCGAGGTTCTGGCCGAGGTGATCCAGCGGCGCAATCATATTCATCCCCGCTTCATCCTCGGGCGTGGCAAGCTGGTGGAGATCGTGCTGATAAGCCTGCGATTGGGCGCCAACCTACTGCTCTTCGATCAGGAACTCAGCCCGTCCCAGATCCGTTCGGTCACCGACCACACAGACCTCCGGGTCATCGACCGCACCCAGTTGATCCTCGACATCTTTGCTAGCCGTGCCCGTTCCCGCGAAGGCAAGTTGCAGATCGAGATGGCGCAGCTCAAATACATGTTGCCCAAACTCACCACCCGCGACGACGCCTTGTCGCGCCTGACCGGAGGCATCGGCGCCCGCGGACCCGGCGAGACCCGCCTGGAGATCGACAAGCGGCGGATCAACGACCGGATCGCCCGCCTGGGCAAGGAGCTGAAGGCCGTGGGCGAGCAACGGTACCATCGCCGCAACCGCCGGCGCAAGCGCGACGTGCCGGTCATCTCCCTGGTGGGCTACACCAACGCCGGCAAATCGACGCTGCTCAACACCCTGACCAAGAGCGAGATCCATGCCGAGGACCTCCTGTTCGCCACCCTTGATCCCACCAGCCGCCGGCTTCGCTTTCCCGAGGAGATGGAGGTCATCGTCACCGATACCGTCGGCTTCATCCGCCATCTACCGGCCGATCTGCTCAAGGCCTTCGAATCTACCTTGGAGGAGCTGTTCGAGGCCGATGTGCTTCTCCATGTGATTGATGTCTCCAATCCGGCCTGGCGGCAGCAGGTCGAGGTGGTGGAGAGGCTGCTGGCCGAGTTGGGATTGGACGGCATTCCCTGTCTCAAGGCACTGAACAAGATCGATCGGCTGCCGCCGGAAGAGCGGGTCCAGATGGCGCTCAGCGAGGAAGGGGTAGGGATCTGCGCCCTAGATGAAAAGACGCTGACGCCGCTCTTGGTGCGGGCGCAGCAGGTGGTGCGGGGGACAATGGGAGCGGGGGGAATGTAGGTGAACGGAGCGAACTCAACGTCTATGACGCGGGCAGCATCCTTCCCGTTGTTTGATCGTTCCCATGTGCAAGCGTTGAAACGCAAGCCTGACTGAATCAAGAATTTCTTGTTTTTTGCCTGTTGTCGGAAATTTTAGCCTCGATCTCCTGCCGGAGGGGCTTTTTTCTTTATTTGCCCAAAGAAAAGAAACAAAAGAAACGGCAGCCGGGCCGCCCTGAAGGCCCGGACGGCAAACTCCGCAACCGGCTGGGCGGCAACGGCTCTCCGCCCGCCCGCATTTGATCGTTCCCAAGCTCCGGCGTGGGAACGGAACAGGAACACACTCCTGACCGCCCCGGCGGCGTTTTTGGTTGTTTGCGGTGTTATCGTGCCAAATCATGTTCATATGACAGGAAAAGACTTGGGCCAAGTTCGGCGGGTAATGTCATTTCCTGTTGATAAAGCAAAATATCTATTCAATTGTTATTGATATTACAGCGTATTAACCTTGTGCATGCTTGCACCAGCGCAAGAAAATGATATATATTTTTTGATAAAAAAAACGCGGCGCACCGTTGTTTCCGGCGGCGCCGCGCATGATGGGATGGCGGTTTTCTTGGTGGCTTGACCCGCTAAAACTCGTATCTAACCTGTAAACTCCCGGTCACGCCTTCTCTTTTTCCCACATAGCCCTGAACGCCCAAATCCACGGACAGCGGCACCGTCTTGGTGGACGGCTTCAAACTCAGCCCAAGCTCGCCTATGCCCGTGCTCCCGCGCAGG
>WRFD01000002.1 GCA_009778955.1 Desulfobulbus sp. | reverse complement strand
CGCTGGTGATACTGGCGATGCACCTTGCCGATCTCCGGAAAAAGCCGCTTGATGCCGGTGCCGGCCAGGGCCGAGACCTTGAGCACCGGCGCGAAGGGGATGAACTTGACCGCCATCCGCACCTCCTCAAGCAACCGCTCCTGCCGCTTTGAATCGTCCTTGATCACATCCCATTTGTTGAGACAGATGATCACCGCCCGTCCCTGGTCCTGGGTGTAGCCGATCACCTTGGTGTCCTGCTCGGTAATCCCTTCTTCGGCGTCGATCAGCACCAGGGCGATGTCGCACCGGCCCAAAGCCCGCAGCGACTTGAGGATGGAGAATTTTTCCAGCTTGTCGGTGGTCTTGCCCCGACGGCGGATGCCGGCGGTGTCGATCAGCAGGTAGGTGTAGGGATCGCGCCTCACCAGGGTGTCCACCGAATCGCGGGTGGTGCCGGCGACCTCAGAAACCACCATCCGCTCCTGACCGATAATGGCGTTGATCAGCGAGGACTTGCCCACGTTGGGGCGGCCGAGAAAGGCAATGCGCATGGTGTTGTCCGGCAGCTTATCCACCGGAGCGTCCTTTGCAAGGTACGGCGGCAGCCCGGCCATCAGGGTGTCGAAGCCGTAACCGTGGTCGGCGGACAAAGCCCACAATTCCGAAACCCCAAGCTCCCAGAACGGGGTCAGCAAGGCGTCTTCTATCTCCGGGCTGTCGATCTTGTTGACGATATAGAACACCTTTTTCTCGGTGCGGCGCAACAGGTCGGCGATTTCGATATCGCTGGGTGTAAGCCCCTCGCGGCCATCCATGAGGAAAAAAATGATGTCGGCTTCGTCGACGGCCAGCAAGGCCTGGCGCCGGATATGGTTGACGATGGTGTCGTCCTCGTCGTCGATGCCGCCGGTATCGACCAGGATGAACGGATGCTCTTCCCAGTGCACTGTGGCGTAATGACGGTCGCGGGTGACGCCCGGCGTCGGGTCGACCAGAGCGTCGCGGCGGCGGGTGAGCCGGTTGAACAAAGTGGACTTGCCCACGTTGGGGCGGCCGATAAGGGCAACCAGGGTGGCGTTTTCCGTGGTCATGATCGTTGGCGAAGCTCCTGGCGGCATTGGCCGGTAAGGGTGTACAGGGCAGCATATTCGCCAGCCCCTGGTTTGGCAAGCAAGCGATCGAGCGAGGCCAGGGCCGGTTCGAGATAGCGGGCGAAAAACTGCTTGCCCTGCACCTGGCTCAAGAAGGCGTAGGCGCCGAGGATCTGAAGGTTGCGTTGCAGGCCCAGCAGCAGGCATTCGCGGCGGAATTGATCGGAATCATAGGCCAGCTCTTTGCCCAGCGCCTCCAGATAGATGGCGATGAGGTGGTCCTGCATGGATTCGGGCAGGGCCGCGTAGGGGTCAAGCAACAGCGAGGCCAGGTCATAGGCCAGCGGCCCGAGGCGGCCGCCCTGGAAATCGATGATCCGCACCGCGCCGTCAGTTAGCATCAGGTTGCGGCATTGAAAATCGCGATGCAGGAAGAAATGCGCCGGCGCCTGGGCCGCCTCGTTGGCCAGCCGGGCGCAGTCGACCGCAACTGCCCGGCGGTCGAAGTCAAGCCCGAGCAGGTCGGTGCAGCAGGCGGCAAGGAAGTAGTTCGATTCGCGCTCGATCATCAGTTGGCGGTCGTAGCGGGGCGTGTCCCAGCACCAGGCCGGGTCGAAACCATGCGCCCCCCGCACCTGCATCCGAACCAACCGCCGCACCGCTCTTTCATAGGCCGGCAAGCAGCCTGCCCCTCCCCGCTCCGTCACCTGATCGAACAGCCGCCGCTCGCCCAGATCCTCGCACAACGCTAGGCCGGTGGCCGGATCAAAACCGTAGATTGCCGGGACCGGCGCGCCGATTCGGCCAAGATGTCTGCCGATCTCGGCAAAGGCGACCGCCTCGGCCAGACCACGCGGCTCGTGCGCCGGCGGCAGCACCGCGATCACCCTGAAGTGTTCCTGCCCGCACAGCCGGTAAAACCGGCGGCTTGAGCCATCCGGCGCCAGCTGGCGCACCACAACCGTGGTCTCGTTCCATTTGCGCGAGGAGAGGCCAAGCAGACGACCGGCCAGGCCGATGAGTTGGCCGGTGTTCATGGCCGCTTATCCTCTGATGCCGGACCGGGGGGCAGGTCGATCTCCGGCTGACCGGTTACGATCCGGTCGGTCAGCACGCTGCCCGCCACCACCACAGCGCCATCCCAGACCACCGAATCGCGCAGGCGCGCACCGTGACTAATCACCGCGCCAGCGCCGATGCAGCCCCATCCTTCCAGAATCACCCCCTTGCCGAGCCGGGCGCCCGGGTCAACCAGCCAGCCCGCCTGCCTTGCGAGCAGTTCCCGATGCAGGCCGAGGTAATCGGCCGGGGTGCCGATATCCCGCCATTGCGCCCCGTCCACCCGGAAAAAGCCGATCCGCCCTTCGCGGGCTAGCCCTTGATACAGGTCGATGATATGGTGGAATTGGTTGTATGGGATTTGCTCGATCACCTCGGGGTCGACCACCTGGATGCCGGTGAAGGCCAGCAGCCCAGCCCCCTCGGCGCCAAAACTCCGGACCCGGTCGTCCTCGATGCCGACCGTGTTGAAACGGGGATGATCGTGCAGGGCCAAGGTGACGTCATTTTTCGACAACAGATGGTGGTGATACACCTGCTCCAGGTCGATCTCGTGGTAGAGATCGCCGTTCATCACCAACACCGGGTCGTTATCCAGCCGGTCCAGGGCCAGGCGCAGGCTGCCACCGGTGCCGAGAATGGCCGGTTCGTGCTGGAGCAGGGTCTCGTGCCAGGAGGCCAGCGCCGCCTTGATTTGCGCCGCCAGGTGGTGGCAGTTGACCACCACCGGACGACAGTCACAGGCCCGCGTCTGCCCGAGCAGCCGGTGGAGCAGGGGTTGGTTGAGGACCGGGAACAGCGGCTTGGGACGGAAATCGGTGTACGGCCGCAATCGGGTACCGTACCCTGCGGCGAGAATGACGGCTTGCATGGCGATGGGGAATGAACTTGACTTGCGCCGGAAACTGCTCTACAAAACAGCTTTTCCAGCCGGTTGGTGAAGATTTTTTTGATTTGGGTCAGTGCCGCGCTTCCTGCGCGGTTTTGTTCTTGTACCGCCTCCGGTCCATCCTTGCAAGCATCCGAGCGAAAAAACCATGATTACCCTCCTCGACTACGGCGCCGGCAATGTCCGCTCGGTGGTGAACGCCATCGAACGGCTCGGCGAGACTGTCTATCTGGTCAACAGCGGAGCGGACATCGACCGAGCCGAACGGCTGGTTTTTCCCGGTGTCGGCAATTACGGCACCCTGATGCGCACCCTGCGGGAAAAGGAACTGCGCGAGCCCCTGCTCCGCTTCCTGCGCTCCGGAAAGCCCTTCTTCGGCATCTGCGTCGCCCTCCAGGCCCTGTTCGAGTCAAGCGAGGAGGCCTCGGATGAGCCGGGCCTGGGCCTGCTTCCCGGTCGGGTGCAGCGGTTCGCCTGCGATCTGACCATCCCCCATATGGGCTGGAACGGCATCAAGGCGCAGCAAGCCTCACCCCTTTTCCACGGCCTGGCGGGCGACGAAAAGTTCTATTTCGTCCACTCTTATCACGTGGCCCCGACCGTTCGCGACGACATCCTAACCACCACCGACTATGGGTATGAGTTTGTCAGCGCCATCCAGCGGGGCGCCATGGTGGCGACCCAGTTCCATCCGGAAAAGAGCGGTCGCGCCGGACTCAAGCTGCTGGAAAATTTCCTGGCCGGTACCCGCGAACCAATCAAACTCTCGGCCTGCCCCCTCACCACCACCTTGGCTAAACGTATCATCGCCTGCCTGGATGTGCGCGCCAACGACCAGGGCGACCTGGTGGTCACCAAGGGCGACCAGTACGACGTTCGCGAGGAGGGCACGGTGCGCAACCTGGGCAAGCCGGTGGAATTGGCCAAGGACTACTACGAGCAGGGGGCCGATGAGATTGCCTTTCTCAATATCACCGGATACCGCGATTTTCCTCTGCAAAACATGCCCATGCTCGAGGTGCTGGAGCAGGCCTCGAAAAATGTTTTTGTTCCTCTGACCATCGGCGGCGGCATCCGTGACTTCACCGACCGCGACGGCCGTTTTTCCAGCTCGCTGGAGGTGGCCTCGCAATACTTCCGCTCCGGCGCCGACAAGGTCTCCATCGGTTCGGACGCAGTGTTGATCGTCGAGGAAGTGTTGCGCACCGGCAAGGCCACAGGCTTGAGTTCCATCGAGCAGATTGCCCAGGTGTACGGCAACCAGGCAGTGGTCATCTCCATCGACCCGCACCGGGTGTACGTGGCCGATCCGCAATCAGTGCCGCAGGTGACGATCCCCACCCGTTTTCCCGGACCGAACGGTGAACAGTATTGTTGGTACCAATGCACCGTCAAGGGCGGCCGGGAAGGACGGTCGGTCGATGCGGTGACCCTGGCCAAGGTGTGCGAACAGTTGGGCGCAGGTGAGATCCTGGTCAACTGCATCGACAGGGACGGCACCAACTCGGGCTTTGACCTTGAACTGATCAATGCGGTGCGCTCGGCGGTCACAATCCCGGTGATTGCCTCCAGCGGGGCGGGCAGCGCCCATCATTTCCTGGAGGTCTTCACCGAAACCCAGGCGGAAGCAGCCTTGGCAGCCGGCATCTTCCACCGCAGGGAGGTGCCGGTCGGCACGGTGAAGGAGTATTTGCGGGGGAAGGTGGAAACCAGACTGGTGTAGTTTTTCCCTATCCCGACAGTTTTCCCCAAAAAGCACTTGACCAAGCTGGTCAGGTGCTTTTTTTATGCAAATGTAAATGTTTTTCCTTCAGTCTGCCCCGATAGCCGCCGTGCTGCATGTGCGAACAAGAGTTGTACTGGCTGCCCTCTCTGAAATCACATGCAACGGTTCCTTCGCCTGTTGCAATGCAACCTCTTTGCCAGAAGAGATTTGATCGAACTTTTCAGGGCTTACATTCACAAATATATTGTTTTTTTTTCACAGAGTTACCTGTGAAAAAACCGATGAGACCGCACTGGTGGGCAATCTTTTTTGACGGGGCAGGATGGCACAAGGCTTCTTCACTGGAAGGTTTCAAAAACATGCGCCTCATTCCCCTGCCGCCATATTCCCCGGAACTCAATCCAGTCGAACACTTGTGGGATGAACTGCGGGAGAAATTCTTTGGCAATTTTGTCTTCCACAGTCTGGACGCGCTGGAAGATCACCTGGAGAAGGCGTTGCTAACCATGGAACTCGACGCCGAAAAAGTCAAATCCATAATAGTCAACCGGCCATGGATTATAAGTTCACCATTGATTTAAAATTGAAACAACTTGTTGTGATCAGGCTCGGCCAAGGGAACTTTGAAAATCGAATCCTTGGCCATACGGGAAAAGACCAGGAGCGGCGCCCGTGAGTTGGCCCGCAGGGACCTGCATGGCCGTTTCCTCGCCATGGACCAGGAAGGCATGCTCCGGCACGCCGGCAAGCAAGCCTTCAGATCAATGGGCATCACCTCGTCGGCGCCGGCCTGGAGCGTGTCGTGCATGAGGAACATTGCGACTTTTCGGCTATATTTGTACCATGTCGGCATACCCCTGTCGTGCCGGGCCGTGCGACACCCGGCGCCTCCATCCCTTTCCCCCTGATCGGCATCCCATGAAAATCACTCCCCTTTTCGCTCCCGTTGTCGGATTGCTTCGCCTGGCATCCCATTTTCTGGTCGCTCTTTTCGGACGATTCAACTGGCAGCCGCCCCCTTGGCTGCCCTGGGTGGGCCGGATGCTTGCGCGCTGTGGCGCCTGGTTCAGGCGCAATCCCCTGCCAGCGGGCATCCTGCTGCTTGCCGCAATGGCCATGGCCGGCGGCGGCTGGTACGGCTGGCAGTGGTACAGCCACAGACCCGTTCCGCGCACGGTTGCCTACCGGGTGAACGTGCCCGCATTGACCCGGTACGAACAATCGCCGATCGTGGTCGCGCCGCTACGCGTCGTTTTTGCCCAATCAGTCGCCCCGCTGGCTCTGGTGGGCAAACCGGTGGTCACCGGGCTTCGCCTGGAGCCGCCCTTATCCGGCGCATGGCGCTGGTCCGATGATCGCACCCTCGAATTCAAGCCCGAAGGAGACTGGCCGATCGGACAAGCCTATAGCTTAAGTTTTTCCCAGGACGATTTCTTCGCGCCCGGCATCCTGTTGGCCAACTATCGGGTAACCTTCAGTGCCGCCCCTTTTACCGCCGCAATCGCGGCCGGCGAACTCTATCAGGACCCAGTGGACAACACCTTGAAAAAGCTGGTGGCAACCGTCAACTTCTCCCATCCGGTCGACGAGGCGAGCCTGCGGCGGGTAATCAGTCTGAAGCTGGCGGATGGCCTCAGGTTCCGCGACCGGAACAGGGAGCCGTGGACCATGACCGTCGACGCCACCGGAACGCACGCCTACATCCACTCCGCTCCGCTGGCCGTGCCGCTGGAATCAAGCCCGATCACCCTCGTCCTGGACAAGGGCATCGGCGCGGCCAAAGGCGGCAACCGGACCGACCAGCCCATCGAGCGCGCGGTCAGCGTCCCCGGCCTCTATCAACTGACCTTTACCGACCTGGCGGTGCGGTATGTCAACAATCAACAGGGTGAGCCCGAACAGGTGCTGATGTTCGACAGCTCGTTCCCGGTTCGGGACGAGGCGATCGGCAAACAGGTACATGCCTGGCTTTTGCCCGAAAGGGGCAAAAACAGGCGATGGACCCCGTCCACGGTGAACGAGGAAGAGTTCAAGCAGGCCCAACCCCTGGCGCTCCGCCAGATCCCCGGAGCCGAGCCTTTGAACACCCACCACGGGTTCGCCTTCCGGGCGCCGGTTAACCGGCAGATTGTGGTCAAGATTGACGAAAAAATCGAAGCGGCAGGGGGTTACCTCTCAAAAAATCCGGTGACAGCCCTGCTGGACACCGGCGAATATCCCAAGATACTCAAATTCCTGGGAGAAGGAGCGCTGCTGGGTTTAAACGGCGAGAAGCGGGTGGGTTTCCTCGCCCAGGGTATGTCTGGAGTGAAGGTCGAGATCGCCCGGGTGCTTCCCGGCCAGTTGCACCAGATTATCGACCAGAATTACAACCAGTTCGCCCAGCCCTCGGTCTATGGCGCCATTTTCGACCGCCTGGTGGAGCGCATGGAATACACTCGGATTTTCACCCAGGCCAACGAGGCCAAACCGCTGTACGACTTCATCGATATCAGCACTTACCTCAATGCCAATGGCGGCCGGCGGGGGATTTTTGTCCTGCACATCACCCCGTTTGATCCCAACAATCCCAAGCGGGAATACAACGACTATCCGGACAGCCTGGAGCATGGCGACCGGCGGTTCATCCTGGTGACAGATCTGGGACTGATCAGCAAGCGGACCCTGGATGGCGGGCAAGAGGTGTTCGTGCAGTCCATCGCCAGCGGCGCGCCGGTCGCTGGCGCCAAGGTTGAAATTATCGGCCGCAACGGCCTGGCCGTGGCCGAAACCTACACCGACGAACAGGGCCATGCCCGTTTTCCCGGCATGGCCGACCTGCGGCGCGAGAAAAAGCCGATCGCTCTGGTTGCCAGCCTGCAAAACGACTTGTCCTTTCTCCCCTTGGGCCGCGGCGAACACGCGGTGGATCTCACCCGTTTCGACATCGGCGGCGCGGAAAACGCGCAGAGCCCAAACCAGATTTCCGCCGCGCTTTTTACCGATCGCGGCCTGTATCGCCCCGGAGAGACGGTTCACATCGGCTCCATTCTGCGCGCCGCCGATTGGAACACCCGCATTGAGGGCATGCCGGTGGAATTGGAGATCACCGATCCACGCGGCACGACCGTCTGGAATCAACGGAGAAAATGCCCAGAGAGCGGATTTGACGGGATCGACTTCACCGTCGGCGAGGTCGCCCCGGCTGGGGCGTATTCCGTTTCCGTGTACCTGATCCAGGAGAACAGACGCGGCGTCTGGATCGGGGGAACGGAGTTCACGGTGGGAGATTTCGAGCCGGACCGGATGAATGTGGCGGTCAGCCTGGCCGAGCCCAAACCCATCGGGTGGCTACAACCGGAAAACGTCAAGGCCCTGGTCGTGGCCCGGCACCTGTTTGGCACTGCCGCCACTAACCGTCGGGTGACCGGCCAGATACGGATGACCCCTGCCCTGCCAGCCTTCAAGCAGCACCCTGGCTATCGGTTCCATGTGGAAGGCGTGCTCAAGGAGGGGACGGAGGACAGACTGCCCGAAACCCGGACTTCGGATGCAGGCGTTGCCGAACTGCAGCTCGACCTGAAGCGTTTTGCCCAGGCGACCTATCGCCTGCGGGTGACCGCCCAGGTCTATGAAGCGGAAGGCGGACGCAACGTCGCGGCGGCAGAGGAGGCGCTGGTTTCCTCCGCGCCGTATCTGATCGGGGTGAGCAGCCGGGACGCCTTGGACTATGTGGCCAAGGGCGCGGCCCGTTCGTGTCGGTGGCTGGCGGTGGGACCCGATCTGCAGCCTGTGGCGGTTGAAAACCTGCGGCTCGCCCTGGTCGAATACCGCTACCTTTCCGTGCTGGTCAAACAGTCGGACGGCACCTATAAGTACGAGTCGCGACGCAAGGAGATCGAGCGGGATATCCAGCCGTTTTCACTTGACAATACAGGAAAGGACAGTGCATTGCCCACCACCGAGCCCGGCGATTTCGCCTATGAGGTCCGCGATTCCGGCGGCACGGTGCTCAACCGCATCCGCTGGACCGTTGCCGGGGCCGCCAATCTCAGTCGTTCGCTGGAGCGCAACGCGGAGTTGCAGATCAAGCTCGATAAGGCCAGCTACGCGCCGGGCGAGAAGATTCACATCAGTCTGCGCGCCCCCTATACCGGCGCCGGCCTGATTACCATCGAGCGCGACCGGGTGTATGCGCACGCCTGGTTCAAGACCACGACCACATCCAGCGTGCAGACCATCACGGTTCCCAAGGAATTGGAAGGCAACGGCTATGTCAATGTCCAGTTCGTGCGCGATCCCAATTCACCGGAAGTCTTCATGAGTCCCCTCTCTTCCGGGGCCGCTCCGTTCAGCGTGTCGCTGGATGCTCGCACCTTGCCGCTGACCTTGAATCCTCCGGAACATATCGAACCGGGTCAAACCCTGCGGCTGCATCTGGCATCGAAAGAGGCGGCCAGGGCGGTGGTGCTCGCGGTTGACGAGGGCATCCTCCAGGTGGCGCGCTACAAGACGCCGGACCCGCTCGGCCACTTTTTCAGAAAACGGATGCTCAATGTGCAGACATCCCAGATTCTCAGCCTCATCCTGCCCGAATACAGCCGTCTGTTGGCAGCGGCCGCTCCCGGCGGCGACGGGGAAGACGAAATCGGGGCGCATCTCAATCCGTTCAAGCGCAAGCGCCAGCCGCCGGTGGCCTACTGGTCCGGGATCGTGCAGGTGCCGGCTGGCGGCCGCGATTTCGAGTATGCCGTGCCCGAAGGGTTCAACGGGCGTCTGCGGATTGTTGCCGTGGCGGTGACCCCGTCCCGGATTGGCGTTTTCGAAGGCAACACCGAGGTGCGTGGCCCCTGGGTGCTGACGCCCAACGTGCCGGCATTTGTCGCCCCTGGCGATGAATTCTCGATCTCGGTCGGCGCTTTCAGCAATCTGCGCCAGGAAAGCCAGGTGCGAATTCGTCTGGAAACAGGCCCTGGCCTCACCGTGACCGAACCCGCCATCCAACAACTGGAGGTGGCGCCCGGCCGTGAAGGCGTTGCCCGCTTCCATTTGCGCGCCACAGACCAACTCGGCTCCACTGAGCTGACGTTCACCGCCGAAAGCGGGGAAGGTGCGGCGCGAATCCACGAGAGCGCCTCGGTCCGGCCGGCAACTCCCTACCGGGTCGCATTGCGGACCGGGCTGTTCACGGATCAAGCCCTGAGCCTCCCCCGGCAGCGCGATCTGCATAACGAATACCGCACGGTCGAGATAGGGTATGACCGCTCGCCCCTGGTCTGGGTCCAGGGACTGAGCGCCTACCTGGAACACTACCCGTACAGCTGCACCGAACAACTGATCTCCAAGGCCATGCCAACTTTGATCATGGCGCGGCCGGAAGAGGTGGTCCGCCCGGATTTCAAGCCGTTGCAGACCGCCTTTGCCATGCTCCGACAACGGCAAAACGAGATGGGCGGCTTCGGGCAGTGGGCCAGCAACCTTTCGGTCCAGCCGGAAACATCAGTCTACGCCGTTGACTTTCTGCTCGAAGCCCGTGAGCGCGGCGTCCCTGTTCCCGCCGATCTCGATCGCCAGGGACGCGCGTACCTGGAGAAGATCGCTAACGGGCCGGCAGAGGGCATGGAGGAATTGCGGACCAAGGCCCGCGCCATCTATCTGCTCACCCGCCAGGGCAAGGTCACCAGCGGTCCCCTGGCGGCGACTCTGGAGCAGTTGGAACGGCACCATCGCCAGGTTTGGCGCGCCGATCTGGCCGCCGCCTACCTGGCGGCCAGCCAGGCCCTGTTGAAGCAGCAACGGGAAGCGGAGAAACTGATTGCCGGAGTGCCCTGGAGCGTCACCGCCACCGCGGCCCAAACGCTGGCGGAAATCGCCGCTCAGGGCGGGCTGTATGGCGACGCCCTGTGCCATGACGCCGAGCTCCTGACCCTGTTGGCCCGGCATTTTCCCAAGCTGTTGGCGAGCATTCCCGAAGCGCTGTTGCCGGCCCTAGGCGATTGGGTTTCCAGGGACCAGCACCATTCGCTCTCCGCTGCCCTGCTGATCCGGGCCTTTGACCTTTATGGCCGTTCCATCGCGCCGCAAAGCGGTCGGATGACCGTCGAAGCGGGAGCAGAGCAGGCGCTCGTGCCGCTTGCCTTGCACGGCCAGCCGCCAAAAGCCGCCTTGGCCCCAGGGTGGGACAAGGTGATTTTGCGTAAGGAGCAGGCAGGCCAGGCGGCTTTCTACCAGCTGACCGAAGCCGGATTCGACCGCCAGCCGCCCGCCGGCACGCTCCAGCAAGGGCTCGAAATTCTGCGTGAATATATCGGCGCGGACGGGAAACCTCTTGAGCGGGTCAAGGTGGGTGAGGAGTTCACAGTACGGCTCCAGTTGCGCTCCATTGCCGGCAGGGCTGACGCCGGCGAGATCGCGATTGTCGACCTGCTCCCGGGCGGAGTCGAACCCGTGGTCGTTCGCCCCAAGACCCCGAAGGAGGAAGAGGAGCATGCCAATGGCGATGAGCCCGATTCGTCGGCCCAACAGCTCTGGCATCCCTCTTTCGTGGATACCCGCGATGACCGGGTGGTGCTCTATGCCATCCTGACCGACGATGTCGCCACCTACACATACCAGGTCCGGGCCACGAACGAAGGGATCTTTTTGGCGCCGCCGCCGTATGCCGAAGGCATGTATGAACGGAAACTGCAGGGACGCGGCCTGGGTGGCAGACTGACCATTGCAGCACCATGAAAGCCGCGCGGGGCGGATGGTTCGGACGGCTTGCCCGGTTGTCGGCACTGGTGGCGTTCGCAACGCTGTCGGTGCTGGCGATCTTGCGCCTGCTGCCCGCTCCGCCGCTTGAGGCCTTCTTTCCTGCCTCACGGCTGATCCGGGCCGCCGACGGCACGGTCCTACGCCTGACCTTGGCCGGCGACGGGCAGTACCGGATTCTGGTTCCCCTTGAGCAGGTGGCGCCAACAGCCGTTGCCGCCATCCTGCTCAAGGAGGATCGGGCGTTTTTCTGGCATCCGGGCGTCAATCCGCTTGCCCTTGGACGGGCCGCCTGGGCCACCTATGTCCAGGGCGTGCGCCAGGGAGGCTCCACCCTGACCATGCAGTTGGCCCGACGGCTGCACCGGCTCAACACCCGGACACTGGCGGGCAAGCTTACCCAAATCGTTCTCGCCCTACAGTTGGAGGTCCATTACTCCAAAAACGAGCTGCTCAGGGCGTATTGCAACCTGGCGCCAATGGGGGGCAATATCGAGGGCGTGGCAGCGGCGGCTCGAATCTATTTCGGCAAAGAGGCCGGGCAACTCACCCTGGCCGAAAGCCTGGCTCTGGCCGTGATGCCGCAGAATCCGACCAAGCGGTTCGATTTCGCCGCGGAACAGCAGCAGGCCAGACAGAGACTGGCCACGGCCTGGCTGCAGGAACATCCCGGGGACACGCCGGCCACCACCCTTGCGGATCAAAATTTTTCAGGTCAGCTTTCCCTGCCGTTTCTGGCGCCGCACCTGACCGATCAACTGCTGCGCATGGCCGGTGACGAACCGGTGATCCACGCCACGGTGGAGTTCCGCTTGCAGAGCATGATCGAGCGCATCCTGCGGCAATACATCATTGAGCGGCGGGACCAGGGCCTGGCGAACGGCGCGGTGCTCCTGGTGGACCGGCGCGATATGGCCGTCAAGGCGCTGGCAGGCTCGGCGGGATATTTCAATCGCGCCATTGACGGCCAGGTCAACGGCGTTTTGGCCAAACGTTCGCCCGGTTCCACCCTGAAACCGTTCATTTACGGCCTGGCGATCGACCAGGGGCTCATTCATCCCCTGACCGTGCTCAACGACGCGCCCACCGCATTCGGGCCGTTTCAGCCGGAAAATTTCGACGGTCGCTTTGCCGGTCCGATTCCGGCCCGGGACGCCTTGATCCGCAGTCGTAACATTCCGGCGGTTTGGCTGGCCAATCGGCTACGGAGTCCGACCCTGTACGATTTTCTCCGCAGCGCCGGCATTGCCCGGCTGCGGCCGGAATCACACTATGGCTTGACGCTGGTGCTCGGAGGCGGCGAACTGACCATGGAGGAATTGGCCGGGTTGTATGCCATGCTGGCCAACAACGGCCTGCACCGGCCGCTCCGCTATCGCCAGTCCGATCCTGTCGTCAGCGGCACGCCCTTGCTTTCGCCGCAAGCGGCATTCCTGGTGCGCGACATGCTCAGCGCCAATGCGCGTCCGGCCGCCCAGCGCGGAAGCCGTCATAAATGGGAAGCAGCCTGGAAAACCGGGACCTCCTGGGGATTTCGCGACGCCTGGTCGGTCGGCCTGATCGGCGATTACGTGCTTGCGGTCTGGCTTGGCAACTTCGACGGCCACGGCAATCCGGCCCTGGTCGGGGTCAAGGCCGCAGCCCCTCTCTTTTTTCGTATCGCCGATGCCCTGGAGTTGACTGCGGCGGATGAGGCGGCCGCGCCGGTCCAGCCGCCGCCAGGTCTCATCCGGGTCGAAGTGTGCGCCGCTTCCGGCGATCTGCCTAACCGCTGGTGCCCGCACACGGCGGCGACCTGGTTCATCCCGGGCAAATCGCCCATCCGCGTCTCCACCCTGCACCGGCCGGTGGTGATGATGAACGATTCCGGAGAGGCAGCCTGTCCCCCCTATGATCCAGCCTTGACCCGAACGGAAGTGTTCGAGTTCTGGCCCTCGGATACCCAGCGGCTCTTTCGCGACGCCGGGCTGCCGCGCCGGCTGCCGCCCGACCCCGCCGAGCGCGGCTGCCTGGCTGCAACCGCGGGCGCGGTGGTGGGCGAGCCGCCCCGCCTGTTGTCGCCGTTGGCCAATACTGTGTATACCTTGCGGCTGTCGCGGCCCGAAGAGACCATCAGCCTGGCGGCCGCCATCGAAAGCGACAGTGACCGGGTGTATTGGTTTGCCGACAACCTTTACCTGGGCAACAGTTCGGGTGACGCAGTCCTGCCCTGGCGCCCCGGCGCTTCAGGCCGTTACGAACTGACCGCGATCGACAGCCAGGGCCGCACCACCGGCCGTGTCCTGGAAGTCGAATTCCTGCCCTAACGGCCATGCGCCAACTCTGTGCCAGCCATCAATGAACTGCGGGCCGGCAGATGGTCGATATGGAACACGCCATGGGCGCGTCGGACAGGAGTTTTCCTGAAACCAAATAAAATCGAGCACAAATTAAATAATTACAGCATATTGGCAGAAAAAACTTTGTAAGACCCAATTCACATTTTCGACCCTTGGGCGTTATTTGCTGGATTTACAGAATTTCTCTAATTTTTAACGCACCCTTGCCAAGTTGCTTTCGCCACCCTCCAAATTGCTCTTCCAGAGGCAAAAACGCAAAAAGAGGGCCTTACAAGAACTCTTACATAATGCCTTGTAATTTCAACGTATTATGATTTTAGACATGATTTTAGAAAAACTCCTGTGAGACGCTCCTAACCAGCTTCCCTCTTGGTTGCTACTGTCCTAACACCTTGACATCACTCTTCGTTTCATATATACATCCAGACTTTACAGACAGCAGCCCCAAGGAGGCGTTCGATCTTGCCGACGGTTGCCGTCCCCACCCCCACGAATCCACGCATGCTTCGGAGGAGGAATGAAAGTTGAGCTCGGGCCGGTTACCCGGCTGGAAGGCCATCTGAACGTCAAAACAACCGTTGAGAACAAAATCATCGTCGACGCCAAGTGCGAAGGCGAGATGTTTCGTGGTTTTGAACGTATTCTGCAGGGAAGACACCCCCTGGATGCCCAACAGATCACCCAGAGAATCTGCGGCATCTGCCCCTATGCCCACGCCCTGGCCTCGTCCTACGCGCAGGAGGCCGCCTACAAGATCACTGCCCCGGCCAACGGCAGAATTTTGCAAAACCTGATTCAGGGGGCCAACCACATCTACGACCACCTGCTCAACTTCTATCAATTGAGCGCCATCGATTTCATCGACGTCACTGCCATCCTCAAGTATACAGGCAAGGATCGCGACCTCATGCACCTGCGGGATTGGGTCAAAGCCAGGCTGGCCACCGGCAAGGCCCATGCCGCGGCCCCTTTCCTGCCCCGTCTGAGCGGCGATTATGTCGAGAACGCCGACATCAGTATCGGTGCGCTGAAGAACTATCTCATAGCCTTGGAAATCCAAAAGAAAAGCAACCAGGCCTCAGCGATTTTCGGCGGCAAGTTTCCCCATGCCACCTCGGTTTTTCCGGGAGGATGCACTCAGGAGGCCCGGATCGACCTGCTCCTCGCCTACAAAACCATCATCGAGGAGGTCCGGGGCTTCATCCACGACACCTATCTCCCCGACATTATAGCCATTGCCTCCCTGTATCCCGCCTATTGGAACATTGGGGCCTCAAAGGGCGGGTTCCTGTCGGCCGGCCTGTTTCCCCTTGGTCCGCAACAGGACGGCACGCGCCTTTTTTCCTCGGGATACGTCGCCAACCAGAAGGCCACGGCCGCCCCCTTCGACTGCAACGCGATCACCGAAGAAACCGCCTATTCGCGCTATGTCTCCCAAGGGCCGGAAAGAGTGGCGATCGCCGGCGCCCTTGTTCCCGACCCGTCCCGGGGATATTCCTGGATCAAGGCCCCGCGCTACGAGGGCCAGGTGGCGGAAGTCGGCCCTGCGGCCCGGCTCATAGTCTCCTATCATCATTCCGAGGACCAGCGAGTCCGGGAGGCGGTCGACCGCTACCTGAAAAAACTCAACCTTTCGATCTTTCAGCTCAACTCCGTGCTGGGCCGCCATCTCAGCCGGGGCATCAGCGCCGCGATCATCGCCGACTACCTGCTTGAGGCCTGCGAACAGCTGACGCCAGGCCAGCCAACCATGGCCGCATACAAGATTCCGGCCACCGGCGAGGGATTCGGCCTGACCGAGGCCTCGCGCGGCGCGCTGCTCCACTACCTGCGGCTGCGCAACGGGGTGATTGAAAAATACGAGTGCGTGGTTCCCACCACCTGGAATTGCTCGCCACGGGATGGCCAGGAAGTGCCGGGGCCACTGGAGTCGGCCCTGATCGGCTTGCACGTCGCCTCTCCAGAAGAACAGCTGGAATCGCTCCGGGTGATTCATTCCTTCGATCCCTGCCTGGCCTGCGCCGTGCACTGACAGGAGCTTATATGAATGAGATCAAGATCAATCGGCGGCAGGCCCTGCAACTTGCCGCCGCTTTAGGAACAACGTTCGGGCTTTCCACTCTGCCTGAGCCGATTCGGGCGGCCCTGCTCCCAATCACGGCCGATACGGCGCCAAAAATCATCTATTTGCAGGGGTTGTCCTGCACCGGCTGCTCGATCTCGCTGCTCCAGACTGCCACCATCTCGCCCCTGTCCTCCATCACCACCTATTCTAACCTGAGCTTTCATTCCGACCTGTCGGCCATCTCCGGCCAGCAAGCCCTGGCCTTGATCGATTCGTTCATAAGCGGCAAGGACGGTGAATACTACCTGGCGATCGAGGGCGCCATCCCGGCCGGCATGCCGGAAGCGTGCATGATCGGCTCCAAGCCGTTTGGCGAATATGTAGCGGCAGGCGCCAAGACCGCCGCCGGCATCATCGCCATCGGCACCTGTGCCTCCTTTGGCGGCATCCCGTCGGCCGAGGGCAACCCAACCGGTTCGATGAGCGTGCCTGCTTTCCTGGCGCAACGACACATCGACAAGCTCCTCATCACCATCCCCGGTTGTCCGACGCATCCGGACTGGGTCTGGCACACCATCACCCACCTGGTCAAGGTCGGATTGCCGGAGCTGACCGAATCCCGCTCGCCGAAGATCTTCTTCGGCAAGAACCTGCATAACTCCTGTCCTCGATACCATTATTTCCAGGAAGAAATGTTCGCTAAGAAGTTGGGCGACTTCGGGTGCCTGTTCAAACTCGGCTGCCTAGGCCCCATCACCTTTGCCGACTGCCCCACCCGCTGGTGGAACGGCGGCAGCACCTGGTGTATCGACGCCAATGCGCCCTGTATCGGCTGCGCGGCCCCGACCTTTGCCCTCCACAAAGATTTCCCCTTTTACCGAACCGAATCAGAGTCGAGGACCAAATTATGATACGCTCTTTTTCGCGGCTTCGCATTACCACCAAATTCATGCTGTCGATCGCGCCGGCCATGATCATTTTGCTGGTGGCGGGATGCATGTTGTTTGACCACTACCTCAGCAGGCGGCTGACCGACTCGTATCAGAAATCTGTCCTGATCCTGGCCAATTCCCTACAGGAGGCGGTGAAAGGATCGCTGGAACGGGGCCAGATGGACAACTTCCAGAAAATTCTCTGGAACCAGCGCAATATTGAGGGGATCGTTGACGTGGCGCTCTTCACCAAGGAAGGGCGGCTGAATATGACCTCCAGCCAGAAGTCGACCGAGGAGATCCGGGGCAAAACTATGGACAAGGAGTTGTTTGCCCGGTCCCGGACGGAAAAAAAGCAGTTCATGACCACGGCCCGTGACACCATGCTCATCGTGACCCCGCAGGTGTCGAACCCCGACTGCATCAGGTGCCATGTCGACTGGCAACAGGATGAATTGGGGGGCATTGTCCAGCTCACCTATGACCTGCGGCCGCTCAACGAGTCCATTCTCCAACAGCGCATGATGTTTGTCTACGGCTGCGCCGGGTTGGTGGCCATTGTCAGCATCCTGCTGTTTTTCATGACCAGAACCATCACCAAGCCTGTGGTGCTCATGACCAGGACCATGCGCCTGCTCTCGGAAAACGACCTTACCATCGCCATCCCAGGCGAGCATCGGCACGACGAGATCGGTGAGATGGCTGCCGCCATTCAGGTTTTCAAGAACAATGCCCTGGAGAAAGACCGGCTGGAAAAGCGGATGCAGGCCCTGGCCGCCGATTTCGAACAGAACGTCGGCTCGACCCTCTCCGCGGTCCTCGGCGAGTTGAACAGCATCGGCGATTCCGTCGCGACCGTCATGACGACCGCCATCAACACCAGCACGATTTCGGAAAAGGCCATGCAATCCTCGGAAGCCACCGCTGCGGACGTACAGTCGGTGGCGGCGGCAATTGAGGAAATGAACACCACAACCAACGATATCAACGACAAGGTGCTGGAGGCCTCCACGGTCTCGGCCAGCGCGGTCGACGCCATAAGGAGCACCGGCGAGGTCGTCGACCGATTGAACGCCAACGCCAAGGAGATCGAGGCCATCATTTCCATCATCTCCGAGATCGCCGAACAAACCGACCTGCTCGCCCTCAACGCCACCATCGAGGCCGCCCGGGCAGGCGAAGCCGGCAAGGGCTTTGCGGTGGTGGCCTCGGAAGTGAAGGATCTGGCCGACCAGACCAAGCAGTCGACCGCTAGGATATCGGACCAAATCCGGAACATCCAAGGCGCGACCAGGGATTCCGTGCAGTCCATCGGCTCGATCAACGCCACCTTGGAGAAGATCAACGCCATCTCCAAGGAAATCGAGCTGGCGGTGTCGCAGCAGCATAACACCAGTGACGAGATCACCAAGAGCACGCAGTCGGTCGCAATGGAGACTTCGGGGGTTTCCCGTAGCCTGAACGATGTCGTCATGGCCACCGACGCCACCGGCCAGGCTGCCCGGCTGGTCAGCGAGAAGATCGCCGCTCTGGTGCAGCAGACAGGAAAAATCCAGGCCAATCTGGCCGATTTCATCGCCCAAATCCGCGTGCGCGGCCAGGAGTCATAACAAGCGGGCTCATCGCCCGACAAAGGAAAAAAGAGAGGAAACGGTTCCGGATCAGGCCGCGGCTGTTGCGGCTTGATCCGGCTTAATCCAGCGGGTCCCGGCAGCGCACAATGGCCGCGCCCGGGCCGGGGCGATCACTGCCCGGCAAGCTTGACCAGGGCGTCATTGTCCCTGTCCATGAACGGATTCTTGCCGCTGGCGCTCAGGGGCATGCCGTACACGATCCTGACCTCCTCGCCGAGGATCCCCATTTCCAACACCGCCCGCCCGACCGTATACATGATGCGGTTGTCGACCCTGTGGTCCATGGCCACGCTGGCGGCGGAACCCATGGCGATCCCGAGATCGCCGGTATTGAACACGCAGGGATGATTCGGGTGCTTGTTCTTCTCCGCGCAATCGGCAAAGCCACACATACCGCAGTGGTCCAGCCCCACCGGCAAGATTTTGGTGCCAAACACGACTAGTGCCTGGGCCGAGAGGATGTTGACCGCGTCCCGCAGGAAAAAATCGGGCAGCTTATCCCGCCGCGCCATTGTCTTGAGGGTGTCGGACACCTCGACGATGCCGCCCCTCTTCAGCAGGGCGATAACCAGATTGTCCACCCCCTTGGCCTTCGGGGCGGTCCGCGCCGCAGTCATCATTTTCCTTGCCACTGCAAAGATCGATCCCTCGCGAAGTTCCTGCTCGTAGTAAACCTTCATATCCTTTCTCCTTGACGCTGTTGTTCAACCTTATCCAACAATACTCAATGCCGCTGGGGCAAAAAAACCAAAACACAGGACAGCCATTTGCCGGCGGACTCTTCATCCGGCCGCTGGCTGCCGCCCGGTCGCATCACCTGGCCTGATAAATCCGGACAAAATCAATGGTCATGGTCTGGGGGAAGACGGTGGTCTCGTCGGGGTTGCCCGGCCAGTACCCGCCCACGGCCACATTCATCAACAGGAAGAAGGGATGATCGAAAGCCCAGGCCGTCCCCTGGGGAATGTGCTCCCGGCCCAGTTCGAAAAACATCTGGTTGTCCATGAACCACCGGATGCGGTCCGGCTGCCAATCCACCACAAAAACGTGGAAATCGTCCCGCACCAACGCGCCGTCAGCCAAGGTCAGCCCTCCGCCGATCCCTTCGCCGCCGCAGTATCCGGGCCCGTGTACGGTGCCGTGCACAGTGCCGGGCTCCCTGCCGATGTGTTCCATGATATCGATTTCGCCGCAAGCGGGCCAGCCCACCTCGCTGAAGTTCTCGCCCAGCATCCAGAAGGCCGGCCAGATACCCTGCCCGTAGGGGAGCTTGATGCGCGCCTCCACCCGCCCATAGGTGAAGGCGAAGCGCCCGCGCGTCAGTAGCCGGGCCGAGGTGAAGCGGCTCGGGCCGTACCAGCATTCGCGCTGGCGCTGCTCGGTCTCTGCCACGGCCCGGGCCGTGATCAACAGGCAGCTTTTGCCATCTTGGGCCGCGTTCTCGGTGCTGTCGGTGTAGTACTGCAACTCGCCGTTGCCCCAACCGTGGCCTCCTTGTTCGCATTCCCATTTCGCAGGATCAGGCGGCGCGCCGGCAGGCCCCTCGAACTCGTCGCTCCAGACGAGATGGAGCCGGTCAGTCGGCAGATCGGTCAAGGTGAAGGAAGCGGGAGCGGGGGAAGACGTTGCTTTCATGGCTATGCACCTCACGGGTCAAAGAAATCATGGACAAACATCCGGGACGACCGGCACAGCCGTGGCCGCCACGTGATGCGCTCTCAAAGCCCGGATTCGTTAAAAAACCATGCAGGTGCAGTTGGCAACCCCAACCGGCAACCACTTGGCACAAAGATATTGATTCGGCGGCCCCGGCATCTCTGCGTCCAAGGATCAGATCAACCACGAAGCCTTCGGGATACTGATAGCTGACGCCTCATCTGCATCCCCTGCCCGGATTGGTGAAAAGAGCCCTTTTATTCTTCACCAGGGTGAGTCAAGGCAAGATACTTGGTCATTTTTTCAATTAACAGGGCAAAATCTATCGGTTTTCCAATGTGATCATTCATGCCGGATTTAAGGCAGGCATCCACGTCTTCCTTAAAAGCATTGGCGGTCATGGCCACAATAGGAATCGTCTTGGCTCTCGGCAAATTCAGCGAGCGTATTTCTCTGGTGGCTTCCAGACCGTCCATCACAGGCATTTGCATATCCATGAGAATCAGGTCGTACTTGGCGGGATGCTCCATGAAGACATGCAGTGCTTTCCGCCCATCTTCTGCAAAATCCATAGCAACCCCGGTTTCTTCAAGGAGCGCTTGGACTATTTCTCTGTTCAATTCAATATCTTCAACCAATAAAACATGGTTATATTTAAAAATATCTTTCAGCGAACCTTGGTTATCGTGCTCAATATTTTTATAATGCTCATCTATATTAATAATGTTATTAATAAGTTTAACGATTGACGCGCTTATCAATGGTTTTTGAATAAATTTATCCACTCCTGATTGAGCGGATTCTTTTTCCATTAAGCTCCATTTTAGAATAGGAACCATAACGACACCGATGACGCTTTCTGAGATGTTCTTTATTTCCCGAATTATTTCTATTCCGCCCAACTTATTAACTAAATGATCAACGAATACAATATTGAATTTATCTTGTAATGTTGATTTTTTAATACTTTCAACAGCAGCGCTCCCGTTATCAAATAAATCGCAACTCACTCCCAATTTGCCCATGAAACGAGAAAAATAGTCGCGCACCTCCGATGAATCATCCACAACCAGGACACGTATATCTTTGTAGATCAAGGGATCAGGGAGTGGGTGCTGGTCAATCGGGTGCTCGTGTTTCACCGGTATTGTAAAAAAGAAGCGACTGCCTTTTTCAAATTCGCTGCTGACTCCAATTTGCCCACCCATCATCTCCACGATTTTTTTGGAAATAGCCAGCCCAAGACCCGTTCCTCCAAAGCGGCGGGCTATACTGCCGTCCACCTGCTCAAAAGCGTGAAAAAGCTTTTCCATGCGGTCAGACTGTATACCTATACCGGTGTCGGAAACTTCAACATATATGATGCTTTCATGTTCATTGATACGAGTATCAAGCTTGATGTCGAGATGAATGGCGCCCTTTTCCGGGGTAAATTTAACGGCATTTGACAAGAGATTTGTTATCACCTGTGACAGCCTCAACGAATCCCCAATAAGTTCATCCGGGATGGATGAATCAATATCCACCATGAAATCGATATCTTTCTCTTCAGATTTCACAGAAACAACATTTATTATCTCTTCAATTTTATTATTTAACTTGAATTTTTCTACATTTATTTCAATTTTTCCAGATTCAATTTTTGACATATCAAGTATGTCATTAATCAATGCAAGCAAATGCCGGGAAGAGGCATTAATCTTCCCCAGGCAATAATACATCTTATCATTATCATTACTATCTATTCCAATTTTAGCCATTCCAATGATTGCATTCAATGGAGTCCTCATCTCATGACTCATTCTGGACAGAAAATCACCCTTTGCCCTACTAGCCTCCATAGCACGATCAAGAGCATTATGTATATCTGTTATATCTCTAAAAATAACAATTTTACTAAAAACATCCCCGTAATCATCTTTTTTAATATCAAGCGACACGTCATAAATTTTATTTTCACCAGAAATATTCAAATTTATCAAATTATGACTAAAGCAATTAGAAAAAAGATTCCTGTCTATATTATTATTGTTTGTACACAAAATATCATAAATATTTTTATTTTTTATATTTCTTGAAATTTTTCCCAGCAGATCAATTGTTGAATTATTCGCAAGAACTATACTATCCCTATTGCTAAGGAAAAATATGGGAATTTCTATCAATTTAAATATTATATCAGAAGCATTTTCAGCAGTTATATTTAATGATTTATTTTTCTCTAACAATATAGAAAATCGAATAGCAATTATTAAAATAAACACCGTTGTTAACGGTGAAAATGTAAAATCAGAAAATGTCGGCATCACGAAGTCAAACACAAGACCGAAAGGAGTTATCACAATAGTAAGAATTGTAAAAATAACAGCTTGTTTTTTATGGCGTCTAAATTTTGATCCAAATAACCACAAAAGTTGTATAATATAAAAAAATACAATAAGCATTGTATTATATATAAACGAAATTTTAAAAATAAGACTGTCATTATATAAAAATTGACTTCCATATTCTGTTTTTACAAAAGAAACCTCTCCAGAGGTTATCCCTAAAACACAAACCACCAAAGTAATTATGTATAAAAAAATAATATTTTTTTTGTTATAAAAATATTTTAATTCGGTTAGATGTGCCAAAAATACTAACCATGTTGCAAAGAAAAAACAGCTTCCGGTGTAACCTATTGACCAAAATACAAACATACAATCATGTGTGCTTGATACCGTCATGATTGCATATGATGTACTCCATATATATAGACAAAATTTTGAAAGCATGTAATCTTGTCTGATTCTTGATTTAACATCTTGCTTAAATGCAAAAATTCCAATGATCAGATAATACTGTCCAGTTAGAATCAATATTAACACTATGATAGATTGCAAGCTGCTCTGTTCCATTTTATCTTGTTGCCGTTTGTAATGAGATCACCGCTGCTCCTTGACATCTTCTCCAGCGAATTTTGCGGAAAAACGGTTGATTGAATAGATGGCGGCTTATTAACCAGAACCTGAATCCGTGCCCCCTTTTGTCGGACCCGCTCTGTTGTGTCTGCAGAGGGCGATTGTCAGCCTGGCTGGCTGATGCTGTTGTTTATAAACCGAACACTACGGTCTCCTTGGCGTCCTAATCATTGAAAAAACCGAATTTGGGCAAAACGAAGACGCAGTTATCCTGTGGAGTTTTAACCTCGTGTTTCATGTTGCGGAAGAAGAGCTTGCAGGCCCGGTCGACGCGCTCGGCAACATCTTGCATCGCCTGGGAACCGAGCTTGCTCCAGAAGGCGAAACGCTTGGTCTTCTTGAGCCGGGTGATATGAAGCTTTACTCTATTTGCACTGATGCCCTTGCCAAACAATCTGTAGTACCGCCGATGCAAGGCGATGAGATGGTTATAGATCATCCCGGCGATATTGATTTTCCGGTGCAGGTGTTTGTTTCGCTTTGAACGATACAGCTTAAAGGTATAGGCGCGCATATCAAGACAGTTAATGCTTTAAGATTATATGCAACATTGTACGCAAAATTGCAGAAAAAAGCAACAATCTTAACGGAAAGCGCCTTATATCCTCGCCCTGAACGGCAGGGTTTTACGGCGCGTGGGATAAATCTGACAAGGTGTTGAATTTTACGAAACAGCAACAAGTTCCAAGCCATCTTTCGCCAAGATCTGCTAGCCGTTACTGATGCAAAAAAACATCACCCACACCCGGCTCAATCCCGCAGTCAAGATCGTGCTGACCACCCGGCCTACCGCTCTACAAGACAAATCCTTCCAACTGCTCGGAATCAATCCCGCTTGTACCCAGTAGGCACAGGCTGTCATTGTAAAAAAAATCAATATGACGCCGAATTGCGTCAAATACTAGATCAAAGTTCGGGTTAATAAGGTCATTCACCACCGAACATGATCCCTGGCGAAGCCTGCACTGAGCGAAGGTGCCATTTCGACCGCTTGACTTTTTGTCATTTCGACCGTAGGGAGGAGTTTCCATAGCTGTAACAATAACAAACTGAAATATTTGCTATATTTCTCATCGCTGTGTTCGCAACGACGGAAACCATGGTGGAAGTTTTGATTGAGAAATGGCATGAGCTGCCCTCCCTCCGCCTGCCGCGCGCCTATTCCCGCCAGTCGAGCAGGGCGGTGATGGGATAATGATCCGAGGGGAAGAGCCGGCCTTCGCGGCTGCGGTCGACCTGAACCTCCTTCACACGGAAATGGTTGGAAACCAGAATCCAGTCGATGGCCGCTCGCTCCTTATCTTCCAGGTCGTCGTAGGCATGGTAGGTGATCTCGTCCTGTCCATGCGGATGCGCCAGCCGGAAGGCATCGCCCAGGCCGCCGCCGGTCAGCAGCAGGTACGATTCGCCGGCCTTGTCGGCATTGAAGTCGCCGGTCAGAATCAGCGGCATCTCCTTGCCGACCTGGTCGAGCCAATGCCGCAGACAGCGGGCATGGTTGACCACGGCCTCGGGTTCGTAGTCGAAATGGGTGTTGGCGTAGGTCAGCACCCGGCCGGTGGCCCTGCAGGAGAGTTTGGCCCAGCTCACTGTGCGCGCATAAGCGCTGCCCCAGCTCATACTGCCCGGAACCTCCGGGGTTTCGCTCAGCCAGAAGCAGCCGGCGTCGAGCAGGGTGAACGTGGCCTGCCGAAACAGCAGGGGGGCCATTTCCAAGGCCGTATCTCCGCCCCCCCCTCGATGGATGCCGTAAAAATGGTAGCCTGGCAGGCCTTGGCGGATAAATGCGGCCTGTTGTTCGTCATCGCGGCACTCCTGAAGGCCCACCAGGTCGGGGCCAAAGGCCTGGATGCGGGTGAGCGCCAGCCGCTTTCGGTTGTGCCAGTGGTTTTCTCCGTCAGGGGCCAGGCCGTAGCGGATATTGAAGCTCATGACTCTGATCATGATCGCTTTGCCTCTCCGATTCACGACGCCTTCTGGGTGGCCCGCCCTAAAATGGTGCGGACGCCCGCCATCTGATCCGGCCGGCCCAGGTCGGGAATGATGCCCTGGCCCACGCAGTCGCGATAGCTCCATTCCGGAGTGGTCTCGGTGCGGTAGGTCCAGAAAAACCAGCCGGCGCCTTGCTCGAAAGCCAGGAGCTGGGCTGCGGCAAAGCCGCGCAGGGCGGTCGCCATTTGGAATTCGTCCATGGATTCCAGGGCATGGTTAAAGGGCCCCTCCGCCCAGAGCGACACCACC
This sequence comes from Desulfobulbus sp., assembly GCA_009778955.1. GTDB lineage: Bacteria > Desulfobacterota > Desulfobulbia > Desulfobulbales > Desulfobulbaceae > Desulfobulbus. The sequence continues at coordinate 42,232 of WRFD01000002.1, read as the reverse complement.
TTCATATCCAGCCCCAGGCTCCATTCCCCGCAATAGACCTGATATCCCGACTCGCGGACTATGGTCTCGACCTCTTCACGCAGATTCACGGCGCTCATGCGGATGTGGCCAAAGATGTCCATGTCGAGGTCGCTGCGCACGAAGCACTGGTAACGGTGGATGTCGATGGCCACGTTCCGGAATTCCGGGGCCTGGAGAAAGCCGGCATACTCGCGGAAATCGCGGAAACCGTCATGGAACACCACGGTTGTCCGCTCGGCTGGGCAGTGGCGTCGGATGCGGTGATAGGCCTCGGTGGTGTAGCGTTTGAGCACCTCGGTGGGGATGTCCCAACTCGGCTCGTTGAGCGCCTGGATGCCGTGCAGCGCCGGCTGGCTGCCGTAGCGCCGCGCCAGCTTCTCCAATATCTCCAGCGAGTGCTGGATGTACTCCTCCTTGGTGTGCCACTCGCACACGCCCAGAATGCCGCCGTTGTCAAAGCCGTTCTGGCAGCCCGGCGCGGCATGGAGATCCAGCAGCACCCGCAGGCCGAACTCCTCGGCCCACTGAAAGACCCGGTCGACGATCTCGACTCCTCCCTCCACAAAAGGATAGCGCGTCTCGCCATAGGCACGGTGATAGGGGTAATCCTTGCCGAACAGCCAGTGGCCGACCGGCAGCCTCACCGTGTTGACGCCCACCAGGGCCAGCCAGGCAAAGTCGTCGCGGGTGATGAAGGTGTCCCAGTGGCGATGCAGGCGCCGCGTGGCCTCGGCCTCGCCTAGCTCGACACAGTAGGAGGTCTCGTCGGTGGCCCGAAGTCCCGTAAACAGGCTGGGAGTGATCCACTTCTCCAACACCAGCCAACCGCCGAGATTGACCCCTCGCAGTTTGCCGCCATATTCGTTCACCCTTGCACTTGTCATGGAACCTCCTGTTGTGAGAAAAATATATCGTTTCTACAAAGCCAGATGCCGGGTGTAAAAGGCGTTGCCGTCGTCCGAATGGGAGATCGCCAGCAGAGTGGCATCGGGTAACTGTTCGCGGATCAAATCCAGCATCAGCTTCTCGTCCTCTGGCTCTAGGGAATCGAAGGATTCCTGGAGAAAAACCCACTCGGGCCGGTTGAGCAGCAGGCGCACCATGCCCAGGCGCTGTTGTTCCTCTGGGGTGAGGATATTGGCCCAATGTTCCCGCCGGTCGAGCTGCCTGATCAGGCGCTCAAGCCCCACCAGGCGCAGAGCCTGCTCGATCTGCTCTTGGGTGAAAACCCGACGGGAGGCGGGATAGCCGATGGCGTAGCGCAGGGTGCCGGTGGGCAGGTACGGCTGGGGCGGCATGAAGAACAGCCGGCCCTGGCTGGGCAGTTCGATCACGCCGCTGCCCCAAGGCCGTACTCCGGCGATGGCGCGGAACAGTTGGGCACTGGTGATGGCGCTGCCGGTGATAAGGACATGCTCGCCCTGGCCGATTTCCATGGAGATTTCCTGCGTCAAGGTCGTGCCCTCGTATTTGCCGATTCTGACCTGACGGAAGGCGAGCATCGGCCGATCCGAACAGACCAATTGGATACGATGCTCGGTTTTGGCCACCTCCTGGTCCACATGCTCAAGCGACTTCAACAGGCTCAGGATGCGTTCCACTGAGGCGCGCCACTCGGCGATCCCGCCCAGGTTGTTGGCCGGCCATGACAGGGCCGAGGTCATGTGCTGAAAGGCCTGGGCGGATTGCACCAGGGAGCCCAGGGTAATTTTGCCAGCGATGTAGCGAGGGGCGGCAATCAGGAGCGGGAAGGCCATGGAAAAGGTGGCGTAACCCGCGCCGAACATGGTTATGTTCCGCCAGGCCTTGGTCTGGGAGTTCCAGATCTCCTGGATTTTAAGGAACAGGCCGCGGAAATGGCTCCGCTCGCACTCCTCGGCATGGATCAGGGCGATGGCCTGGCTGTTCTCCTGCGCATCCAGCAGACTGGCGCGAAAGTTGGCCTCCGCCGACTGGCGGGCGTTGGTGGCGCCGGTCAGAGGTCTTCCCAGCAGCCAACCGAACCAGGAGACCAGCGCCGAGTAGATGATCGCAATCCAGACCAGATGCCCGTAAATGGTGATTTGGGTAAAGCCCAGATCGAGCGTCACCACCCCTGAGCGGGACCAGAGCACGTCGGTGAAGCCGACTAGCAACATGATGCTGTACAGCAGCGAATGGCCCAGGATGACCGCCGATTCGGTGGTCACCCGGCAATCCTCGGCGATGCGGCCGTCCGGGTTGTCATGTTCGCCCGGCAAGGGGGTGATCAAGTAATGACGGCCCGCATCCATCCAGCGGGAGAAAACATACTCGGTCAGCCAGCCGCGCCAGGAGATCTGCAGATTCCGCTTGGTGACCAGGTGGGTGCCGGTCAGCGCCATGTCGGCGAAAAACAGGAGGACCAGCAGGCCGATCTGGACCAGCAGGCCCCTCATGGAGTGCTGCTCCAAGGCATTGAACAGGGCGGCGCTCCATTGGGTCATCAACACCGCCATGACCATTTGCAGCACGGTGAGGATCGCCAGAAAGATGACCAGGCCCCGGACCCTCAGCTTGTGCTCAGAGCACCAGTACAGCTTGGCCAGTCGCAGAAATTCAATAAAGAAATTGTTCGAGTTCATCGTGTTGACTCATGGGGTTGGGACAGGGCGCGGACAGGGCCGCGAATGAGGAAAGAATTAGCTGCGGGCAGCGCTTGTCGCAGACAGGGCCGGGCCGTGTGTGCCAGAGCAATCGGACAAGGACAGGGACCGGCACGACAATCAGGCGGCGCGGCCGGGCAAGGTGGGCAGGGCGTCCAGATGACGCCGCACCGTCTCGCCGCTGAAGCTGTTGTCCCGGATGATTTCCCGATAGAACAGGGCGCAGGTTTTGGGGGTGCGCCGGAAGGTCTGGAAATCCACGGCCACCAGGCCGAAACGGGGGATGAAGGTGGTCCACTCATAGTTGTCCATCAGCGACCAATAGAAATAGCCGCGCACATCCACCCCGCGCTCCAGGGCCTCGTGCAGCGCGGAGAGATGCAGCGCCAGATAGACGAGGCGAAAGCGGTCGTCGTCGGCGCAGCAGCCGTTCTCGGTGATGTACACCGGGTAGTCGCGTAGCCGCTCCAGATTGGCGGTCAGCCCTTCCGGATACATCTCCTCCAGGTAAAACCGCATCGGAATCATTGGCAGCAGCTTGTGGGCAAAGCGGGGACCGTCCAGAGAGGCCAGGCGGGCGTCAACCATGTGGCGGGTGTAGTAGTTGACCGACCAGAAATCCAGGCTGCCCTTGACCTCGGGGTCATACTCGGCGTCCACCCCAGGGTAGACCAGCTCGCCGGTGCGCAAGGCATGGAAAAAAAACTCGTTGGTGGTGAAATCGGCAAAGTCGGTCATCCGCCGGTCCAGATCGTCGTGAAACCGGCGGGGAAACCAGTGGATAAAGGCATGGGCGCTGCTCACCGGGGCCAGCGAATACCGTTTGATCAGGTGGTAGCCCAAGGCGTGCGTCCGCAGCATGTTGAACTTCAATGGCGCGATGGACGGGCCGGCGGCTGTCGGTCCACCCCACAGGTTGAACTCGTTGATAACGTTCCAGCCGCTGACCATGGGACTGATTTTGGGGAGGAGAAAGGTGAGATAGCGCTCGAAGAAGCGGCGGTTGTCAGTCTTGCCGAAGCCGCCCAGTTGTTCGAACCAGAGCGGATGGGTGAAGTGATGCAGGGTAAGGAAGACCTGGATGCCCTTCTGGGTCAACCGCTCCAGCAGGTCGAGATAATGCGCCAGGGCCTCGTGGTCCCACCGCCCTTCAACCGGCTCGATCCGGCTCCATTCGATGGACATGCGGTAGGCCTGGTGGCCGAGCGAGGCGATCAACTCCACATCTTCCCGGTACAGCCGAAAGTGGTCGCAAGCCTTGCCGGACGGGGCGCGGACTACCCGCTTGGGATCGTCCCGGTAGAACTCCGGCTGCTGCTCGTTATGCCACGCCTGGGAGTGGATGTTGTCACCCTCGATCTGGTGTCCGGCGGTAGCGCTGCCCCAGACGAAGCCCTCGGGGAAACGGATGGCGGGCAGGCTGAAGACATCGTACATGACACGATCCCGGATGAGGTTCTCGGCTGACAGGGGGTTTGCGGGGCAACAGCCAGGGTATGGTCCCGGCTGGCCGCCATCGCGCCCGGCCCCTGCGCAACATCAGGCGCTTTGCCAGTTCCTATAAGAAAACGGGTGGCTCGTCAATATGTTCTTGTCTGAGGATGCGAGCTAAGGCCCCACGGATAATTGGTTTACGCCTTATCCCAGAGGACCGCGACAAAGGCGCCGGTATCCAGGCCCTGTTCGCGGCCGCGCCGTTCGATTTCAGGGATGGCCTCGGGGGATTCGTCCTTGCGGAAGTGAATGGCGGTCACGGCCTCGACCCGGGCGCCGGGCGCTATTGCGCGCATTGCCTTGGGCGAACGGAAATGGATCTTGGCGAAGAGATCGTGCCCAGCCGCCCCCTTCCGCCGGCGCTGCTCGGCCCACGGCCCGAGGCTGTTGAGAGTGGTGACCACCACGCGGCCGCCCGGACGGACGACCCGATCCAGCTCGGCCATCGCCTTGCCGCCGTCGGCGATAAAATCGATCGCGGTCATGGAAAAGACCTTGTCGAAACTATGGTCGGCAAAAGGCAAGGCGCATATATCGGCGCAGAGGGCGGCAAAACAGCCGTCTACCAGGCGGCCGATTGCCCCGGTCAGCATGGAGACCGACAGATCGATACCGGTCACCAGGGCGCCCCTGGCCAGGATATCGACGGTGAAGATGCCGTTGCCGCAGCCCGCGTCGAGCAGCCGCTCGCCAGGCCGGGGATCAAGGAGCGCCAGCAGCAGGTCAGTCTCGTAGCGCTTGACCAGCCGACCGACCGGGGTGGAGAACCAGCTGTCGTAGCGGTCTGTCCAGGTGTCGAAAAGAGCGGGTTGCATAGGCAAGGCGGCAAGAAAAGGTGATGGCAAATTGGCGGCCGGCCGCCAGGCTGTCGCCCAGCGGCGGTCAGATGAGCATACTCGCTTTGGCCGATCGACCGCAAGAGGTCCTTATTGCCGACTGAGGATATCCCGAAAACATCTTCCGCTTAGGCCATATTAGCCTATCAACAAAGAAGTGCTAGAAGTAGATCCTCACCCCCACATTGCCGGTCAGGCCGCCGACATCGATATCGCTGCCCCGGCTGCCATCCAGTTTTTGAAAGCGATAGATTCCTTCCCCGAACAGCCTAAGGAAGGAGACCGGCGCCCATTCGAGGCCAGCGCCGAGATAGACGCCGAAGCTCGAATCGACATCGCTACGGTCGGCGTCGGCATAGATGAAGGAGACCCCCCCCAGCGCATAGGGGTTCAGGTCGGCGCCGGGAGACAGGTGCAACTGTAGGCCGAAATCCAAAGGCACCATGGTGAGTTCGTCATCGTGGGACAGGGAACTCTTGCCGATGAAATACATCCGGCCATCCAGCAGGATGTGCTCGGACAAGGGCACGCCGAGCCCGACACCGAGGCCGCCCTTCCCTTCGAGATCGCCCCTGCTCCAATAACTGGCGAATCCGTACAGATCAATCGCCTGCGCCGGCGCAACGGCCCCTGCGATCATCCATACCACTGCGAACAGCATCCCTGTCACTGTCCTTTTCATTGTCCAACTCCTTGTTCTCTCTCCAGCGTTGTCCCATGGGCTAAAACACCCTGGTTCCAGTGGCGGTTCATTCCAAAACGGTTGAACTATACTGCAGAGTTAACTGATATTCCACTATAATACTGCCTGTCGATTTTTTTGTGGTCAAGCTGTGCCGTTGGCTGCCGCTCCCCTTTGCCGCTGCACGATCCTTCCGGGCCTGTCAAGGACAGTGTCCAGGTGGATGAAAAACCATTTTGCGGCCCTATGCCTGCGGGCGGGAACTGGTGGAAAAAGGTGCATGTCGGGATAGGATGGCTATTTTCTTTGGCAAATCTGATTGCCACTAAATCTCGGCTATCGTTTTTTCAGTTGACCAGACGCTATTTGTCAGACCAGCTCTGGTATATTGTGCTCCCCACACTCATCACTGAGGAGCAAGGTATGGCCAAAAAACAAGATACAGTTTCAGAAAGGACTGCGTTTGTCAGAAGTTACCAGCGGCGGCTGAAGCTGGCTGAGGTTCGATGGCAATCAGATTGGCAAATGGATTGATTTTTCCAGAAAACGGCGTATCAATCTGAGAGAGTCAGGATGCAGACAGCCCAGACAGCTCTCTTGACCGGAACCCGAGTGCATGCGTCCAAAAACGCTGGTCTGCATCCCAACACCTTCACCAGACCGTTTTTTTTTATTCCATGCATCCATCGCCCGTCGAACTGCTCGCCCCTGCAAAAGATCTCGCCTGCGGGCTCGCGGCCATCAATCACGGCGCCGACGCCGTCTACATCGGCGGCCCACTCTTCGGCGCCAGGGCAGCGGCGGCCAACAGCCTCGCCGATATCGAGCGCCTGGCGGTATATGCCCACCGGTTTCACGCCAGGGTCTACGTGACCGTGAACACCCTGCTTAAAGACAACGAGTTCGACCAGGCGATGGCCCTATGCCATCAGTTGCACACGCTCGGCGCTGACGGGCTGATCATCCAGGATGTCGGCCTGTTGGAGGCAGGTCTGCCGCCCATCCCCCTCCACGCTTCCACCCAGATGAACAATCGCACCGTGGAGAAAGTTCGTTTTCTCGAGCAGGTGGGTTTTGCCCAGGTGGTGTTAGCCAGGGAATTGAGCCTGGCCGGGATCAGGGAAATTCGCGCCGCCACCACCATTCCTCTGGAATTTTTCGTCCACGGGGCATTGTGTGTGTGCTATAGCGGCCAATGCTACTTCAGTGAGGTGGTGGCGGGCAGAAGCGCCAATCGGGGCCAGTGCGCCCAGTTCTGCCGCCACCGGTTCGACCTCCTGGACCAGGAAGGCCGGATTGTGGCTAAAAACAGCCACCTGCTCAGCTTAAAGGACCTGGATCTGTCCGCCCATCTGGCCGCGCTGGTCGACGCGGGTATTTGTTCATTTAAGATCGAAGGCCGGCTCAAGGATGAGAACTACGTCAAGAACGTCACCGCCGCCTACCGGCTGGCCTTGGATGCGCTTTTGCAAAAGCGCCCCGACCTGGCCCATTCCTCTTCCGGCCAATGCGGGTTTGGATTCGTGCCGGACCCGGAACGGTCGTTTCACCGGGGCGCCACCGATTATTTCCTTGTCAGGCCAAGAAACCGGGCGGCAACCCTCCGCACGCCCAAGTCGACCGGCAAGAAGATAGGGCGTGTGCTGGCGAGGGATGTGGTCTCGTTCACCCTTTCCGGGGAAGAACCGGTCCACAATGGTGACGGCCTTTGCTTTTTCGACCCGGAAGGTGTGCTAGTCGGCATCAAGGTGAACCGAGCCGAGGGGAACATAGTCTATCCCAAGGACGGCACCGACCGACTGCGTCTGTCCGTGGATACAGAAATATACCGGAATCGCGACAGCGAATTCGACAAGAGACTGTCGCGCAGCACCCTCTGCAGGACCATTGCGGTGCGGATGCATGTGGAGGAATGGACCGAGGGCCTGCGCCTGAGCCTTATTGATGAGGACGGGATCGGGTCCGCCGTGGCCCTGGCGTTGTCCAAGGAACAGGCTCGCGCGGCCGGCATGATCGAGTCCGTGGCCCGCCGCCAGTTGAGCAAAAGCGGCGAGACCATCTTTTCGGTCGCTGCGGTAAGGGTCGACCTCCGGCCGGATCTCTTTGTGCCCGCCGCCTCTTTCAACGAATTGCGGCGGCAAGGCTTCGCCGCCCACCTCAAGGCGCGGCTGCAAGCGTACATCCCGCCTGCCCACCGACACATTGCCGACACGGTTCTCTGGCCCGCTGCCGAGGTGGACTACCGGGACAACATCAGCAATTGCCACGCCGCCGCCTTTTACCGCCGCCATGGCGTCCGCCAGGTGGAACGCCATCCGTTGCGGGCCGCCGATGCGGCTGATTGCGCCCTGATGACCACCAAGTACTGCCTGCGCTTTCAACTGGGGATTTGTCTGCGACCGGGCGAACAGGAAAAAGAGGCTTCGGCCACACCCTTGGTCCTCGCCGATAAAACCGGCCGCTATGCCGTGACCTTCAACTGCGCGGTCTGCGAAATGACCATCTGGCGGCAGTGGCCAGCATGCCGCCATCCCACAGGCATCAGCGAGCCAGGTTCGCCCTTGCCTGTTGTCGCAGCCATTCCTGCACCCGGTCAAATTCGCTGATGAATTGCGCCAGGGCCCTGCCTCGGTGGCTGTAGGCCTCCTTTTCCGCCAAAGGGATCTCAGCCAGGGTCTTGTTCAACTGTGGGATGAGAAACAGGGGATCGTAGCCGAATCCGTGCTCACCACGCTGCTTGGCAAGGATCACCCCGTCGCACCGCCCCTCCCAGGACAGGCTTGTGCCGTTTGGCCCTGCCAGGGTGAGCACGCAGACAAAATGGGCGGCCCGGTGGTCGACATCGGCCATTTCCCAGAGCAGCCGCTCGCAGTTGTCCTGGTCCGTGGCCGCCGCCCCCGCATACCTCGCCGAATGGACTCCCGGCCTGCCGTCCAGAGCATCGACCACCAGGCCGGAATCGTCGGCCAATGAGGGCGCATCGAACAATTTCGCGTAATGATGCGCTTTTTTAAGGGCATTCTCCCCAAAGGTGGCGCCATCCTCAATGGCCTCGGGCACAGGGGCGAAATCGGCAAGCCCGCGAAGCGCGACCGGAAGATTGCCGAGCACTTGCCGCATCTCCACATATTTATTTTGATTGCCGGTTGCCAGTACGATCACGTTCTCCATGTTGTTCATCCCCCTGTGGTCCCGGCCAGTCCCTTGTCCGCCAATATGGTCCCACACGCGGCCAGCACGGGTCTATCCTCTTGTTTTTCAATAAAATCGTAGCGCCGCAAAACCAGGCGCCGTTGTATTCGCCCGGAACCTATCCCTCGGTAGTTTTATCCATTTTGCTTCAATAATGTCCGGTTAGAGATTTGCATGGGTTTCCGGTGCAAAAAAAATCGGTAGAGTCGAGATGTGGCGCGGTGGCTGTTGCTGACCGCCACTAAGCCGCCATGGTCTCATGATCCAGATGCTTGCCGGCTTGATCACCTCCATCCTTTTGGCCATCTATTGCCAAGAACAGCACGGCGAGCCGGTCTCCATTCGACGGATCCGCCAATTGCGCAAAATCCTCAATGAATCCAGAGCGGGATGCACTGAATCGACCATGCAGGGACTGCCAATACCCAATATCATACATGCAAGCCCTTAACCGGACAGTACTGATTTTGCTTGCCACAGCTTTCTTTTCTGGCTCTTCGCCGTTTTCTTCCTTATTATAGAAACGAATCCTCCAGCCCAACAAAAAACCGCAAAGACATTTCTCTATCCCCGGAAGGCACTATGACGCTTCCCTCAGACAACGGCATTCCTGTGCTGGACGAACCCCGGATAACCCAAGTGATGCGGGCGATGCAGCGACGATGGCGGCAGTCCACCGGTCTGCTGCATCACCGGATCGACCGGCCGGCCGATGACAAACTCTCCGCATCTGTCCCGGCCCCGGTTGACAATCGCTGTCATCTACGCATCCCCATCAAAACCACCCCGGTGCGGGTAACCGACGGTTGCCTGTGCGCCACGGCCGAGATCGACAACATCTCTCCCGCGGGTATCTGCCTGCGCAACCTGCCCGAACCGTTCTACCGCGACGCCGAGGACCTGACCGTGTTTTCCAGCGACAACCCCGGTCTGCCGGTCCTCCGCATCAAGCCGCGCTGGGAGCGGACTGACTGGAGAGGCAAGACCATCGGCGCCACCATTGTCAACGTTTCAGAGTCCTGGCGCCTCTTTTTCACCCGCACAGCCAGCCAGCTTGGCATGTAAAGTCCCCAAAGCCTCCTGCTCAAAGCACTTCGACAGCACATCCTCCACCAAGGAGCCTGTCCCCAAAAGCAGCCGCCTCCCTGTCCAAACCTGGTCAATTTTCCCGGGTATCCGAAAATGAGATGGGCCACTGAAATTGTTTTCAAGACAAATGAACAATGCTATATTGTCTATCTTAACCAGGTCTTTGAACCGCGCATTACGCCCAATCCTGGTTGCCACCAGCATTTTTCCCACATATAAATCATGGATCAGAAACCGAGCATACCCCAGGTGCGCCAGCGCATCGACCAGATCGACGACACCATTCTGGAGCTTCTTAAAGAGCGTCTTGAATGCGCCAAAACCATCGGCCTTCTCAAGAACGAAACCAGCCGGGCCAAATGGGACCCCCAACGCGAGCTGGAAATCTACGAACGGTTGCGGAACAACAACAACGATGCCTTCCCCTACAAGGCGCTCCGTTCGATCTTCCACGAAATCATCACCACCTGCCGCCTGTCGCAGCGCAAGGCCTCGGTCGCCTATCTCGGCCCAGAGGCAACTTTTTCCCATCTGGCCGGGGTCAAGTACTTCGGGCAGACCGCCGAATACCTGCCCATGGAGTCGATCGCCGAGGTGTTTGAGGAGGTGGAAAAGGAGCGGGTCAGGTATGGCATCATCCCGGTGGAGAATTCCATCGAAGGCGCGGTCACCTATTCCCTGGACGCCTTTCTCAGGTACAAGGTCCAGATTTGCGGCGAAATCCAGTTGTCCATTACCCACAACCTAGTCAACCGTTCCGGCAACATCGAGGACATCCAGACCGTGGCCTCCCACTCCCAGCCGCTGGCTCAGTGCCGCAACTGGCTGCGGAAAAACCTGCCCAAGATTCCCACCCTGGATGTCTTTTCCACCGGCACCGCCGCCCAGATGGCCGCCAACAACCCCAACATCGGCGCCATTGCCAGCTCGCTGGCCATTAACACTTACAGCCTCCAGGTAGTGGTTCCGGGCATCGAGGACTATCAGGGCAACACCACCCGCTTTCTGGTCATCGGCCGCAAATCGCCAGTGAAGAGCGGTCGCGACAAGACCTCGCTCCTCATCGGCTTGATCAATCGCCCCGGGGCGCTCAACGAGATTCTGACCATCCTCTCGGCCAAGAATATCGACCTGGCCAAGATCGAGTCCCGGCCGACCAAGGACAAGCAGTGGAGCTATCTCTTCTTCCTCGACATGATCGGCCACATCGAAGATCCGGTCATTTACGAGGCATGCAACATCCTTAGGCAGATCTGCGCCTATTTCGAGCTGCTCGGTTCCTACCCACGCGCCGACGACATCAACCTCAACGGCCGCCTCGGCTGAGGCGCGGTCAAATCGAGTAAGCCACGATCACCGCCTCCATGTGCGCCCTCCTCAGTTGTCAGGGATTGACCAAGGCCTTCGGCGCCCAAGAATTGTTTTCCGGGATCACCCTGGTCATCAATGCCGGTGATATTGTAGGCCTGATCGGCCCCAACGGCTCGGGCAAATCGACCCTGCTCAAAATTTTGTGCGGCTTGGAGCCGGCCGACAGCGGTACTGTTTTTGCTCAGAAGCTGCTCCGCATCGGCTATCTGCCCCAAGAGGACATCCTGGTCGAGGAAGCCGGCTGCGCCGACAACCTGTATGCCGCCTGCGCTTACCTCGACCTCGACGAAGCCGAGCGATACAACCGGGTGAACGCCCTGTTGAGCCGGACCCGATTTCCCGACCCGCAGCAGCCGGTCCGCCTGCTTTCCGGCGGCTGGCGCAAGCGCTTGGCCGTCTGCCGGGCACTGGTCTGCCGGCCCGATGTCCTGATCATGGACGAGCCGACCAACCATCTGGACATCGAAGGCATCCTCTGGCTCGAACGCTTGCTCGGCGCAGCCCTGCCCGACAGCCCCGCCGCCGTGCTCATGGTCAGCCATGACCGGCGCTTTTTGGAAAACACGGTCAATCGGGTGATCGAACTGGCCCCGATCTATCCCGAAGGCTCGTACCAGGTGCGGGGCGGCTACGCCGATTTCCTCGAAAAAAAGACCGATTATCTGCTCCAGCGGCAGGGCCTGGAGGAACGGCTAGCCAACAGGGTCCGCCGCGAGACCGAATGGCTGCGCCGCGGCCCCAAGGCCCGCACCACCAAGGCCCGCTACCGGATCGAGGAGGCCGGCCGCCTCCAAGACGAACTTGGCGAAATCCGGGACCGGAACCGTTCTCTGGGCCAGGTGGGCATAGCCTTCGACGCCACCGGTCGCAAAACCAAAAAACTGCTGACCGCCACCGGCCTGGAGAAGGGCTTCAACGGCCAGACACTGTTCATCGACCTGGACATTGATCTCACCCCCGGCCGGCGCCTGGGCTTGCTGGGCCGCAACGGCAGCGGCAAGTCGACCCTGATGCAAATCCTGGCCTCGGCCACGCGCTGCAGCGGCCTTTTGCCAGATGCCGGCGCCATCGCCCTGGCCGACAGCCTGCGCATCGTCAGCTTCGATCAACGGCGCCAGGCGCTCGACCCCGACGCCACCCTGCGCCGGGCTCTGGCGCCGGAAGGTGACAGCGTGTTCTATCAGGGGCAATCACTGCATGTGGCCACCTGGGCCAAGCGCTTCCTCTTCCGGACCGACCAACTGGAAATCCCTGTCTACCGGCTCTCGGGCGGTGAACAGGCCCGCATCCTCATCGCCCGGCTGATGCTTCAGCCTGCGGATGTCCTGTTGCTGGACGAACCGACCAACGACCTCGACATCCCCTCGCTCAATGTCCTAGAAGAGAGTCTGTGCGAATTTCCCGGAGCCCTGGTGCTGGTCACCCATGACCGTTTCCTCCTCGACCGGGTCTGCAACCTAGTGCTCGGTTTCGACGGCGCCGGCCGGGCCGAGTATTTCGCCGATTACGATCAATGGCTGGCCATGCTTGAGGAGCGGGAACGGGGAGAAGCCGCCGGCAGCCCGCTGCAGGCGAAGGAAAAATCGGTTGCCAAGCCTAAGCCAGGCAAGCTCTCGTACATGGATCAGCGCGAATATGACCAGATGGAGGAAAGAATCCTTGCCGCCGAAGCACGGTTGGGCGAGTTAGAAGCACTGATGGTCGCGCCGGAAATAGTGACCAATCCAGGCCAGTTGCAGCGCTATTGGCAGGAGCAGGAGGAGGTGCAGAGCCAGACTGAGCTGCTCTATGACCGCTGGAACGAATTGGAACGAATCCGGCAGGGTAAAACGGAATAAAGAGCGGCGGCCAGACAATCAGCCGCCGATCCGCGACATCCGACCGTGGCAGTCACTGCCGGAGCGGCGTAGCCGCCTGTCGAGATGATGGCCCTCGGGCTTGTTGCGGATAGCGGCCAGCAAGGCCTGGCGCAGCGCCTCATCATCCGATCCGTCGCGCAGCACCGAGCGCAGGTTGATTTCGTCATCGTGGAGCAGGCAGGAGCGGAGCCCGCCGGCCGAGGTCAGACGCAACCGGTTGCACCGACTACAGAAATGGTGGCTGATCGGACTGATGAAGCCGAGTGACCCCACCGCATCCGCCCCAAGGCGATACACCTTGGCCGGGCCGTCGTTGCGCCCCTTCTCCATGGGGATCAACTCGCCCAGAGTAGCGATGCGGGCCATGATTTCGTCGATGCCGATATAGGTATCGGCGTTCCAGCGGCTGGATTCGCCAATGGGCATGAACTCGATGAACCGCACCTGCACCGGCAGCCGCCGCGACAGCAGGGCGAAATCGGCCAACTCGTCGTCGTTAACATGGCGCATGGCCACCATGTTAAGCTTGACCGGAGAAAAACCGAGTGCCAGCGCTGTTTCCATCCCGCGCCAGACCTGGTCGAAACAGTCAACCCCTGTAATCGCGGCCACCCGCTCGGGTTTGAAGGAATCGAGGCTGATGTTCACCTTGGTCACGCCGGCTTCGTACAATTCCCGACCGTATTGTTCCAGCAGCACGCCGTTGGTGGTGATGCGGACGTCGTTCAACCCCTTGATCCGGGTCAGGTCGCGGATGAACTGCATGACGTTGCGGCGCACCAGAGGCTCACCGCCGGTGAGCCGAACCTTGGTGATGCCCATGGCCACCGCCACCCGGGCTACCCGCAGCAGCTCGTCGTACGAGAGCAGCTCGTCGTGGGCAAACTTGGTCAGGCCGCCGTTGGCTTCCTCTTCGGTGACGCAGTACCGGCAGCGAAGGTTGCAGCGGTCGGTGAGGCTTAAACGCAGGTAGGAAATAGAACGGGCGAAAAGATCGACAAGTCCGTTTCTTTGTGAGACGATGGGTGTATTGTTGTGTATCATTGACCTGTAGCGCCTGGGAGGGACTGGTTGCCCTGCCCAGAGCGCGTGGACAACCCTGACGTACAGATAACATCGATACGAGGCGATTGCAACCGGCGGCCATGCTTATCCTTGCCATTGAAAGTTCCTGCGACGACACGGCGGCTGCTGTTCTTGAACCGGAGAGACGGATTCGCTCCTCGGTGGTCAGCAGCCAGAACGAGATCCACGCCCGCTTTGGCGGCATCGTGCCGGAGCTGGCCTCGCGCCGTCATATTGAAATGATCCGGCCGGTGGTCGACGAGGCCCTGGCACAGGCCAGTGTCGATCTGGACGATATCGACCTGATCGCCGCCACCCAGGGGCCAGGGCTGGTCGGTTCGCTCCTAGTCGGCTTCACCTTTGCCAAGGCATTGGCCCTGGTACGCAACCTGCCCTGCGTCGGGGTCGACCACATGGCCGGCCATCTGCTGTCCTGCCTGCTCGAAGACCCGCAGCCGGCCTTTCCCTACACCGCCCTGATCGTTTCCGGCGGCAACACTTCGCTGTTCGCGGTCGACGATCCCCTGACCTTCACCCGCCTGGGACGGACCCGGGATGACGCCGCCGGCGAAGCCTTCGACAAGGTGGCCAAGCTGTTGGGCCTCGGGTATCCCGGCGGGCCGGTGATCAGCCGTTTGGCCGCCGAGGGCGACCCCATGGCCATCTCCTTTCCCCGTGCCCGACTGGGACCGGACAGCCTCGATTTCAGCTTCAGCGGCCTCAAGACCTCGGTGGCCGCTCATATCGACAGCTGTCGCCGCCAGGATGCCGGCCCGGATGTAGCTGATGTCTGCGCCTCGTTTCAGGAAGCGGTGATCGATGTCCTGGCCGACAAAACTCTGGCCGCGGCCGAGCGGACTGGCCATCGCCGGGTGGTGATGGGCGGCGGGGTGGCGGCCAATCCCCGGCTACGGACTGTGCTGGCCGAACGCTGCGCCGAGGGCGGGTTTGAGATGTTTATGCCGGCGCCGGCGCTGTGTACCGACAATGCCGCCATGATCGGCCTGGCCGGCTACTACCGGTTCCTCGGCGGCCATCTGGCAGAGGCCGATGCCGACGCCTATTCCCGTTCACCGCTCAACTGAGGCGCCATGACTGCCGGATCCGCCCAGCATCTCCTTGCGCGCCAGGGCCTAGCCCCCCACAAAAAACTGGGGCAGAATTTTCTGGTGCACGAGCGCACCCCGAAACGGATCGTCGATCTAGCCGAGCTGCATCCTGACGACCGGGTGATTGAAGTCGGGGTCGGCCTGGGCGCCCTCACCCGTCCGCTGGCGGCGGCCTGCGCCCATGTCGTCGGCCTGGAAGCCGACGCGGGCATTGTCCGCCTGCATCGGGAACAACAGGATCTGCCCGCCAACGTCGAGTTGATCCACGCCGATGTGCTCCAGATCGACCTGGCTTCCCTGGCCGCACCGGGGCAAAAGCTGAAAATCGTCGCCAACCTGCCCTACTCGATCTCCAGCCCTTTTCTCTTCCGCCTGATCAACCACGTCGAACTGATGGATTTCGCCGTGGTGATGCTGCAAAAGGAAATGGCCATGAGGCTGATGGCCCGGCCGGGCACCAAGGAGTACGGCGTCCCCACGGTGCTGTTTGCCGCCTGCGCCGAGGTGCGGCCGCTGCTGACGGTTGACCCGGCGGAATTCCACCCCCGGCCCAAGGTCGATTCCCTGGTGATCCGCATCGCCTTCCAACCCCGGCCGGCGCGGGTGCAGGCCTTGGGTGATTTCGATAACGCCCTGATGGCCCGGATCGTTCATGCCGCCTTTGGTCAGCGGCGCAAAACCCTGCTCAACGGTCTGGCCGGCGCCGGGCTGAGGCCCGACAAGGCCTCTCTGGCCCGCTGCATCGAAGCGTGCGGCCTAATCCCCTCAATCCGGGCGGAGACTCTGTCCCTGGAAGATTTCGTTCGTCTAAGTCGTGCGCTTGCACCTGGCACACCCACCAACCCTTGCTCATCCCACGCATCATTATGACGGACCCAAAGCCCCCTGCCCCTCCCCAGATCAGCCCCTATGTCTTTCCTGTCCTCCTCGCCGGACTCGGCCTCTGGTGCCTGTACGACGGTTGGTTCACCACCGATCCGGAGATGCTCAAACACCAGTTGTTCAACCAAATCGCCAGCGGCGTCCTCCTGACATGGGCGGTGGTCGATTTCATCCGTACCCGCAAGCGGGACAAGGCGGAACAGGCGTCCCGGAACCTGGAACCAGCCGACCATGACTGAGCCTGCCGGCACGCCATGATCACCAACCGTCAGCTCCTTCTTCCCTACGCCCTGCCGTACCTGGCCTATGTGGGGATTGCCTCGATCCCGGCCGACGTCCTGGCGCTGCACTTGAACTATCTATGCCGCCTTATCGTCGTCCCCTTGCTGCTCGTCTGGGCCTGGCGCTGGTACTGCCCCCTCACTGGCCCCAGACCGGTGTGGGGATCGATCGCCACCGGCGCGGTTGCCGGGCTGGCCGGCCTGCTGCTGTGGCTCGCGCTGCTGGCTCCCTTTGCCCATCCGAAAGGGGCCAATCCCTGGTCCGTGCAGAGCTTCCTCCTGCGCCTGCTCAGCGCCGGGCTGATGGTTCCCCTGTTCGAGGAGCTGATGATGCGGGGATTCGCCTTCCGTCTGGCGCTGCAATGGGACCAGGCGCGGCGGTCGGGACAGCCGGACCCGCTCCGTGTCGCCCTGGATCAGCGTTGCATCGACGAGGCGCCGCCGGGCAGCTGGTCATGGCCGGCAGTCATTCTTTCGACCCTGGCCTTCGCCGCCGGCCATATGCCGCCCGAATGGCCGGCCGCCGTGGCCTACGGCCTCCTGATGGCCTGGCTCCTCATTCGCCGGCAGGATCTGATCGCCTGCATCGCGGCGCACGCAGTCACCAATATTTCTCTGGCTCTGTTTGTCTACGCCACTGATTCCTGGCATTTCTGGTAGCGGCCGTCGGGCCGCTTTGGCGGCAGAAAGCCGCTTTTTTTTCGTTTGCAGGACATCATGCACAATTTCGTCTTTCATAATCCGACCAAGATCCTGTTCGGCCAAGGCACCATCAAGACCATCGGCCCGGAAACCAGGGCCTGGGGCAAACGGGCGCTGCTGGTCTACGGCCGCTCCAGCTTGAAGCAGAGCGGCCTGTACGAACAGATTCTCGCCTCGTTGAGGACAGCGGGCCTTGAGGTGGCCGAGCACGGAGACGTGCGCGCCAATCCCCTGGTGGCCCATGCGCGCCAAGGCATCGATACGGCCAGGACCCAGCACGTGGAGGTGATTGTGGCTGCGGGCGGCGGCTCGGTCATCGACACGGCCAAGGCCATTGCCGCCGGCGTCCCGGCCGAGCACGATGTGTGGAAATTCTTCACCGGCAAAAAAAGCCTCAAAACCGTCCTGCCGGTGACCACAGTGCTCACCCTTGCCGGCTCAGGTTCGGAGATGAATTCGGGCATGGTGCTGACCAACGAGGCCACCGGAGAAAAATTCGGGTTCGGCCATCGCCTGCTCCACCCCAAAACCTCGATCCTCGACCCCCAAACCACATGCACCGTGCCGCCCGACCAAACCGCCTTCGGCGCGATCGACGCCATCAGCCATCTGCTGGAATTCTATCTGACCACCGCCGACCCCGACACCTCTGTGCAGGACCGACTGATGGAAGGGCTGATCGAAAACAGCATGGCCGCCTGCGACCGCTGCCTGCAAGATCCACTCGATTATCACGGCCGCGCCAACCTGATGTGGACCGCCTGCCTGGCCCTCAACGGCTTAACCGCCGCCGGCCTCGGCCGGGTCGGCTTTCCCATGCATCTCATCGAGCATTCCTTGAGCGCCCTCTACGACGTCCCCCATGGCGCCGGCATGGCGGTGATCCTGCTCGGCTGGCTCCGCGCCCAGCAAACAGCCTTGGGAAAGCGGATCGCCAGCCTCGGCCGACGGTTGTTCGCCCTCGGCGAAGCCGATCCGCAGCTGGCAACGGAGCAGACCATCGCCCGGATCGCAGACTGGCTGGCAAGTGTGAACGCGCCGCTCACCTTGAATGATCTCGGCATTCCGGCGGCAGACATTCCCCGCATTGCCGACAATACCCGTGGACTGGCCCGAGTCTGGAGGCTTGCCGACTCCACCCCGGAACGGGTTGCGGCCATTCTCCGCCACTGCCTGGCCTGACCGGGCGCCGGCGGCAGCGATTTGCCGGGAGGATGACGACAATTCTCCATGACATTCATCGGTCAATGCGGTAAATTGAACAAGTTTTTTGCAATTTTGCATCCGAAACGAGGCGCGTACGAGACATGGAATACGACATCCCGGCCGGAAAAGCTGTACCGACGGAATGGCTCAGCCATTTCGACCGCTATCTGCACAGTGAAGGAACGCACGAACGCGCCTACCAGAAACTGGGTGCGCATTTTGTGCGCCATGGAGAGGACGAAGGGGTCGTTTTCGCAGTGTGGGCCCCCAATGCCCGCCAAGTCGAAGTGATCGGCGATTTCAACGGCTGGAACTCCGGCCTGCATCCCATGCATTCGTCCGATGCCGGCATCTGGACACTTTTCATCCCCGGCCTGGGCGAACATACGGTCTACAAATACCGAATCACCGCCCAGACCGGTGAACGGCTCGACAAGGCCGATCCCCTCGGCTTCGCCATGGAGGAACGACCGCGTACCGGCTCGGTGGTTGTCAACCTCGACCGCTACGCCTGGCGGGACCAGGAATGGGTTGCCAACCGCGCGCGCCATCAGGCCCTGGATAGCCCGATCTCAATCTACGAGGTCCATCTCGGCTCCTGGCGCCGGAAACCGGACGACCGCTGGGGCCAGCGCTTCCTCACCTATCGCGAGCTGGCCGCCGAACTGATCCCCTATGTCAAGGAGCTGGGCTACACCCACATCGAGCTGCTGCCCATCACCGAATATCCCTTCGACGGCTCCTGGGGCTACCAAGTGCTCGGCTTCTATGCCCCGACCTCCCGCTTCGGCAGCCCTGAGGACTTCATGTTCTTTGTCGACGAGTGCCATGCGGCCGGCGTCGGCGTGCTGCTGGATTGGGTTCCGGCCCATTTTCCCAAGGATGGCGCCGGCCTGAATAATTTCGACGGCACCCAGTTGTATGCCCATGCCAACCCCTTGCAGGGTGAGCATCAGGACTGGGGCACCATGATCTTCAATTACAGCCGGAACGAAGTTCGCTCCTTTCTCATTTCCAACGCCCTGTTCTGGATCGACAAATATCACATCGACGGTCTCCGGGTCGACGCGGTGGCCTCCATGCTGTACCTCGATTATTCACGCCAGGAAGGGCAATGGATTGCCAACGAGCACGGCGGCAGGGAAAACCTGGCCGCCATCAGTTTTCTGCGCAAGGTCAACGAAGCCCTGCACGGCGTCTTTCCCGGCGTGCTCACCATTGCCGAGGAATCGACCTCCTGGCCCATGGTCAGCCGGCCCACCTACGTCGGCGGCCTCGGCTTCAGCCTCAAATGGAACATGGGCTGGATGCACGACTCCCTGAGCTATATGGGTAAGGATGCTCTGTTCCGCAGGTTTCACCACAACCAGATGACCTTTGGCATGCTGTACGCCTTCCACGAAAATTTCGTCCTGCCGCTTAGCCATGACGAGGCCGTGCACGGCAAGGGCTCGCTCCTCAACAAGATGAGCGGCGACGAATGGCAAAAATTCGCCAATCTTCGCGCCTATTTCAGTTTTATGTGGGGCTATTCCGGTAAAAAGCTGCTGTTCATGGGCGGCGAATTCGGCCAGTGGCAGGAGTGGAACCACGACACCGGCCTGGAGTGGATGGCCTTGGAGGCGCCGAGCCACCGAGGCGTCCAACACCTGGTGCGCGATCTCAATCTGGTCTACCGCTTCGAGGCGGCCTTGCACCAGATCGATTTCAACTGGAACGGCTTCCGCTGGATCGACGCCAACGACTCCGACAATTCCGTCTTTTCCTTTCTCCGCTTTGGCAAGAATCCCGAAGACTTCATCGTCGTGGTCTGCAATTTCACCCCGGTGGTGCGCCAGCAATATCGCATCGGCGTCCCCAGGGCCGGAACCTACCGGGAGTTGATCAACTCAGACCATGTAATTTATGGCGGCAGCGGAGTCGGCAATGGACCGATGTGCACCACTTTGCCCGAAGCTTGCCACACCTTCGACCAGTGCCTGTCGCTGACCTTGCCGCCCTTGACCACTTTGTGGCTCAAACCCGTGCATGACGACACCTGACGTCTTCTTTACGTGACCTCAACCTCACAACTATACCAGCCATGAAAATCAGACTGATCCTTCTCTCCATCGCCGGCCTCGCCGCCTACATTGCGCTCGCCAACTTCAACAGCAAGATTATCAGGGAAACCGAAATCCCCAAAGATCGGGGCCAGGTTTCCGCGCCCCAGGTTCAAGCCGGCAAGCAGCATGCCGCGGACGCCACGGCCACGGCGCCCTCTCCCGCCACGCAGCGGAAGGCATCCGCGCCCACACCGAGCCAATTGACGGCGCAGGCGCCGACCGATGGAAAACTTCAGAAACTGCAAGACGAATTAGCACGGAAAGATCAGCAGATCAAGCAACTGCTCGACGCCCGGGACACCATCGCTGCCAGGAAGCACGCCCTGCGGACTGAAGCGGCCGGCGCTGCCGACGAGATCCCGGACAAACAGCTTGAGGAAAAGGCCAAGCGAATCGAGACGCTGACCGCCGAAAAAGAACAGGCCACCGCTGAACTGAACAGGTCCAAGACGCAGCTCGAACAACTCCGCCAGGAATTGAACCAACAGCAGGTGCTGGCCGCCGAGACTACCAACAAAATCCTCAAGGACCGGGAAGACCGGCTGGCGGCCATGACTGCCGCCCAGGAAAAAAACGCGGCTGAACTGAAGCGGGCCAAAGCCGAATTGGAGCAGTCGCAACAGAAGATCGCCGCCATGCAGACCGCTGGCGCGCAGGGCGAGCAAGCCGTCAAAGAAAAGGAAGCCGCGCTTGCCGAGGCTCGGCAACAGCTCCAGAACCAGGCCTCTACCTTGGAAAAAAATGCGACTGAACTGAAGCGCACCAAGGCCGAATTGGAGCAGTTGCAACAGAAGATCGCCACCATACAGACCGCTGGCGCACAGAGCGAACAAACCGTCAAGGAAAAGGAAGCCGCGCTTGTCGAGGCCCGGCAACAGCTCCAGAACCAAGCCGGCGCCGTCAATCAATTAAAGGTGCAGGTGGCCGAAACCCTGGAGCAACTGACCGCCACCAAAAGAGATTTGGAACAGGCCGAACGCAAGGTCGAAGCCTTGATCCGGCTGGGAGCAGAAAAGGAACAGCAGCAGGCCAATGCGCTCGGCGAGCAGAAGAAGGCAACGGAGCAGGCGCTTACCGAGAAAAAGGAGGCTATGGACAAGGCGATCCTGACTATCCAGTCGCTCAGGGAGGAGGCAGCCGCCCAACCTCAGGCCGCGGCCACGGTGCAACGCCTGCTTGATGAGCGCAGCCAGGAATTTGACCGGATACACAAGGAAGCCGCCGAGCAGATCGAGCAGCTCAACCAACAGATCGCCGCCCTTGGCAGAGACAAGGCCCAAGCTGCCAAGGAACTGGAGCGGTGTGCCGCCGAGGTCGAAAACAGCCGCAAGGGGTCCACGGAAATCGAAGCGGCCCAGGCCAAGATGCAGGCCGCCCTGGCCGAAGCCGAGCAAAACCTGGCGGCAGCCTTGGAGAGCAAGGAAACCCTGCAGACCCAGTTCAAGGAAAAGGCAGCGACATTGGGAGGGGTCCAGGCCAAGATCGATGAACTGACCGCCGCAACCACCTCGCTGCGCAATGAAAAACTCGGGCTTGCCAGCCAACTGGAGGCGCTGCAGGCCGATTACGACCATCTACTGGCCATGAAGAACGCCTTTGAGGCCCAGGCCGCCGCACTGGCCCAGGCCGAGGACAAGCTGAAGGACATGCCCGCGTTGCAGGCGAAGAACGAAGAGATGAACAAGGCCCTGACGGAGAAGGCCACCGCTCTGGAGCAGGCTGCCCAGCAGGCGGAAACCCTGACCGCGCTGCAGGCGCGATTGGGTGAGGCGGCCAAGCAGACCGAGACCAACGACGCCTCCATCAAGCGGCTGGAGCAGGAAAAATCGGATCTGGCCGGTCAATTGGCCGCCGCCCAAGCGCTGACCCAGACCGTCGCCGATCTGAAAAAGGCCCTTGATGAAAAGAGCAATGCCTTGACGCTCGCCGAGACCAAGGCCAAGGAACTGGACGGCATCAAGGAACAGATAGCTGCGGTCGAGGCCAAGGCGACCGCCGCCCTAACCGCCCAGGCAGCCGCAGAAAAGAAGGCAAACGAGATCGAAGCCGACGCCAAGGGATGCAATGAATCGCTGAACGCGGTCGGCGACAAGGCGAAGCAACTGGAGGGCGACCTCGGCGAGGCGCAGAACCGGATCAAGGAACTGACCGACAAGAATCTGCTGCAGGCGCAGCAGGATCTCATTCCCGCCCTCAACCAGCAGATCCTTACCCTGCGCGACCAACTGAACGAAGCGACGATAGCGGCCGAAGCCAAAAGCGATGAATGGAAGGCGGCCAACAAGCAAGCGCAGATCCTGCAAACCGAAAGAGACGGCTTACAGCAGGAGCTGACCGCCTCCCAGACAGTGGTCAGCGACCTGCAGAAACAACTGGAGGTCGTCAAGGACCAGTCACGCCCCACAACGAACGCCCAGGCTCCACCTGTCGACAAACAGGCTGCCGAAGCCGACGCCGACAAGGATGGCGTGCCCGACTCCGCCGACCTCTGCCCCGGCTCCCCTGCCGGTGCACCGAGCAACACCTTGGGCTGCCCGCAGGGCAAGGCCATTGTCCTTGAAGGTATTGTCTTCTCGTCGGGGACCGCCACTCTCACCCCGGATTCCCTGAAGAAACTCGACCGGATTGCGACGGCGCTGGCGCTGGCGTCTCAAACCAGGGTCGAAATCGCCGGCTACACCGACAACGTCGGCGACGCCAGGCGCAACCAGCGATTAAGCACCCAGAGGGCCCAGGCGGTAAGCGCCTATCTGATCAGTACAGGCATTGCCGCCAGTCGCCTGCAAGTCAAGGGCTACGGAGCCGAGAATCCAATCGGCGACAACGCCACAGCGGAGGGAAGGCAACAAAACCGGCGGATCGAGCTGCACGTGATGGCGCCATAACCCTTACCTCGATCGCATAACACCAAAAAAGCCCTGCTGTCTGGCAGGGCTTTTTTTTCTCTTCTCTTTGGCCCGCCGGTACGGCGGCCGGATTCACATCAACTTGGCCAGCGCCAAATTGGCCAGTCCGATGAGAAAACCGAGCAAGGCTCCGAACAGATTGATGGAGCTGCATTGTTTTTTTATGATCGAGAACAGCCGCTGTTCGAGCTGAAGCAGGTTGAACGAATCGACCCTGTCGGTCACAATCCGCTTGAGATTCAAGGACTCGACCATTCCAGGCGCTTCCTGAAGCAGCATCCGGTTGGTGGTGAGCACGAGGTATTCGATCAGCCCCTGGCGGACGCCATGGGGCACGATATCGTAGAGCCGGCCGATCGGCCGGGCAAGCAGGGCGTCGATCATGGAATGCGCCGTGGCGTGGATCATCCGCTCGCCGGCGCCCGATCGCAACAGGGCTAGGCCTTGCCGCACAATCGTCTCCCGTAGCTGGCGTTCCTCCTGACCGGGGAAGAATGGGGCGGCGCAATCTGCCAGGGTTCGTCGACCGCCATCGAGCACATGCTCAAGTCCGAGATGGAGCAAGACCCGCAGGCCGATCATGGCGCGCTCGCTTCGGCATGCGGCCATGATCTGACTGACGCATTCCCGGCAAAGGCTGTCCAGCCGCTGCGCATCCACATCCGCCAGGAGCGCATCGAGCCGCTTGCGTAAAAGGACATCAATGGACTCCTCCAGCACCGCCACCATCCGCTCCCTGATCTCGGGATTGCCGAGCCAGGCCACCAACCCCTCTTCCTTTTCCTCCAGATAGACGCCGATTTTCCGCTCAAGGGCATCGGCCTCCAAAAAACCTTTGGCCATGGCCCCCACTGGGCCGAGGCCATCAAAGAAATGATTGATCCCGTCCAGGATGCCCTTGATTACCTGGTCCCGCAGTGCCGGATCGGCCAGCTGCGTCCCCATGCGTTGCAACAGGGAGCCGGCATGTTTCCGCAGCAGGGATCGAACCAAGGCCGACAACTGAGGCGGAACAAGATCATTGATGGTCGCCCCACGAGCGGCGGCCTGCCGCAAATTTTCGGCCAGACGCCCGGCCAGCCAGGCCACGAACCGTTCGCTGAACAGGATGGACCGGATGAGCGTGTCGATGTGCAGATAGATTTCCTGCCTGGTTCCGGCGCCAAGCAGCGTATCGATTTCCTGCCGCCCGAGATCGTTCAGCCGGTCGGCAACGGCGGCGGTAAATTTTTCCTCGAACTCACGGCTGGCCAGATAGTTGTTGATGCCCTCGCCCACCTGATATTTCAGGGTCTTGACGCCCACCTGGAAATAGGAGCGGAAACGATGGGGGGTGAGTTCCGGCAGCGGACCAAAGTCACGGGCAAAGAGTTCGCGGACCTTACGTTCCGCCAGCAGGGCAAGATGTCCTTGGAAGGGTTTCTTGGCAAAGGCGGCCGCGATATCCTTGCTGGTCAGGAGATGACGGCTCACCAGCTCCCCGATGCTGACCGCCAGATGGCGCTGCCGGGAAGGGATGACGCCGGGGGTCATCGGCATGCGGATGCCGAAGATATGCCAGGGCTGTAACGGCCGAAACAGCATGCGGATGGCTATCTTGCTGGCGAGGTAGCCGATCAAGGCCCCGATGCAGGGGTGGGCCAGAGAGCTAAGCAGGGCGGGATTGAGAGTGAACACGGTGGTATTCCCTGAAGAAGGCGGTTACGGCGAAAAGATGAGCGGCAGCAGGTCTTCGGGCCGGGCAACGAGGTGCTTCGCTCCGGTCCGGACCAATTCGGCCTGGTCGCGAAATCCCCAGAGCGCGCCTGCCGCATCCATGCCGGCGGCTTGGGCGGTGCGCATATCGACGCCGCTGTCGCCGACATAGAGAATTCGCGAAGGATCGAGTTGAAGCAGGCGGGCGATTTCCAAGGCGCCGGCCGGATCGGGCTTTTTTGGCACACCCTCCCGTTGCCCGAGCAAGGGATCGAAATGCCAGCAGGTCAAAAGCCGCTGTACGCAAAGGCGGGTGAAGGCGTCGGGCTTGTTAGACAGGACGCTCATCCGTACGCCCCCGGCTGCCAAGCGGTCGAGGAGATCGGCGATGCCGGGATAGGGAGCTGACCGGTGGCGCCAGACCCGGGCATAGGTTTCCTGAAACGCCGCCAACGCGGCCGAAACCGTTTCGGCATCGCGCCGGTCGGCCGGAAGCATGCGCTCCACCAGGGTGTGAAGGCCGTCGCCGACAAAATGCCGATAGGCGTCAACCGGGTGCGGGGGCGCTCCCTGGTCGGTCAGCACCTGATTGGCCGCGGACGCCAAATCATCCAAGGTGTCGAGCAGGGTTCCATCCAGATCGAACAGGACAGCATTATACCGCATGGCAGGTTTTCTCCTCAATGCTCACTCTTCCCTTCGCCACCTCGGCTGCGCCTTGCGCCGCGGGTGCGCCAACAGTGCCGCCACTATAACCAAACGGCTTGAAGGACGTAAATATCTTTTCCCTTGCCTGGCCCGGGAGCTTGTCTACCTCATTTGCCACTGTCTCCGGCATTTAAAAGCTAGGGACTTGAAAAGATGAATATTTTACGATATACAGTGGACAGGCTGGGTACGGGACCAGATGTCCCGGTGTCTGCCCACGGCTTGCCCTGCCCTTCCCTATCCCTTTTCTGCGGCGCCCATCAATGAACCCGGAAAACTCCCCCCCACCCGCCATGATCGACCTCATCAAGGTGAGCAAGGTCTATCCCCCCAATGTTCAAGCCATTTCCGATGTTTCCCTGACCATCGCCAAGGGAGAGGTCGTCTTTCTCATCGGCATGAGCGGCGCCGGTAAGACCACTCTGCTCCGCCTGATCAGCCGGATGGAAAAACCGACCAAAGGCATGGTCGATGTCGCGGGCATGGATGTGATTAAACTGTCGGAACGCGACATTCACCTGCTGCGGCGCAAGGTCGGCATGGCCCATCAGGATTTCAAACTGCTGCCCGAGCGAACCGTGGCCGACAACATCGCCATTGCCCTTGAGGTGGTGTACTGCCCCCAGTCCCTCATCGAAAAAAGAATCCAGGAGCTTCTCGAGCAGCTCGACCTGACTAAGAAATACAACACCCGAGCCGGCGAGCTCTCGCGAGGCGAACAACAGCGGGTGTCCATTGCCCGCGCCGTGGCCAACAATCCTGAAATCATCCTGGCCGACGAACCGACCGGCAATCTCGATGCGGAAACCACCGCGCGGGTCATGGCTCTTTTCGAACAGCTCCACCGCAGAGGGGCGACCCTGCTCATTGCCACCCATGACCGGGCGCTGTTCCACGACACCCCGCACCGGGTCATCGAACTTCGTTTCGGGCGCATTCTGTCCCAGAGCAAGACCGAAGGAAGCTACGACGATCTGGGCGAGCTCGCGCCTGCGCTCGAGGAGATCGAACCGTGAGATTCTGGGCCGTCGTCATCCGCCACGCCTGCCGCAACATGCTGCTCACCTGGAAATCGCAGGGCATGACCCTGTTCACGGTTTCCCTGTCGGTGCTCATCTTTTCCTTTTTCTATCTCGTCTACGTCAACGCGCTGCATATCGGCGAACAACTGGGCGATGACCTGCGGCTGGTGGTGTATCTGGACGAGGCGCCCCCGTCCCCGCTCCAAGAGGAATATCGGCGCAAAATCCTCAAATTCGACCAGGTCGAGCGCATTGAGTTCATCAGCCGCGAGCAGGCATTCAAGCGATTCGAGCACATTCTGGGCCCGGGCAGCGATGTGCTGACCGGCGTACCCACCGATTTCCTGCCGGCCTCAATTGAGGTGTACCCGGTCCGGACCTTGGACAGCCTTTCCCGGATCAAACGATTTTCCGACTACCTTCAGACCTTGCCCGGCGTGCTCAAGGTTCAGTACGGCAAGGAATGGATTGAGCGTTTCTATGCCTTCATCCAGCTGATGCGGGTCATCACCCTGCTCTCCGGATCACTGCTCATCATGACCACCACCTTCATGGTCGCCCACACCATCCGCCTCACCCTGTTCGCCCGGCAACAGGAACTGGAACTGCTCCGCCTGGTCGGCGCCACCAACAATTACATCCGCACCCCCTTCCTGCTGGAAGGGGCGCTCCAGGGAGGAATCGGGGCCTGCGGCGGCCTGGGCGCCCTGCTGGTTCTCTACAACTGGATATCCCTCCAGTTCGCGGGACCGAATGCCATTTCGTTGCCGGCCTTTGCCTTTTTCAAATGGCCGGTGGTGGTCGCCATCATCGGTCTGTCCACCTTGTTGTGCATTGCCGGCAGTTTTTCGGCGATCAGACGATTCCTCCATCTCTGATGCCGCCCGCCATGCCGCTCCGCATAGCCCTCCCGCTCCTTCTAGCCGTCGTCAGCCTGGCCGCCCACGGCCTGCATGCCGCCGAAGCGAAGAAAAATCCGCCGACGGCGATCAAAATTGCCGCCGCCATCCAGCCCCAGGAATCTTCGGGCCAACAGGACGCCTCGCCGCAAACAAGCATCATCTCCATCGGCAAACTCAGGGAGGAAATTTCCAGACATCAGGAAAAAATCGAGCAAACCGGCAGCGAAGAGCATTCCCTGCTCAAGGAACTGGCAACGCTGGACAACAAAATCAACCAACGAAAAACCCAGGTTGCAGCCCTGCAGGACCGAGTTCGGGAACAGGCGCGGGTCATCGCCGCCAAGGAGCAGGAACTGGCGGCTGTGACTCAAAAAACCGATGCGTTGCGCGAACATCTGATCAAACGGCTCCGGTCGTTCTATCTCAACGGCACAACCGGCTTTCTCAACGTCGTCTTCTCCAACGCCACCATCCCGGCAATCATGGTGGCCAACGACGCCTATCACTCGCTGGCCACCTACGACCAGGCGCTGTTTGCCGAGTACCGCTCCCGCATTGCCGAGCTTGACCGGGCTAAGCGAGCCCAGGAACTGGAGCAATCGATCCAGGAACACCTGCTGGCCGAAGCTGCCGCCGAACAGGAAGAACTGCTGCAGACCGCTGCCGAAAAAAACAGCATGCTCAAGCGCATCCAGACCGAGAAAGGGTTGTACGAACAGGCGCTGCGGGAGATGAAAAAGGCGGAGAACGCCCTCCTCGCCACCTTAAACAAGCAGAGTCAGACCCCCGGATTCGCCACCATCGGCTTCGGCGCCCAAAAGGGCAACCTGCCGCCGCCGCTCTGGGGCAAAGTGGTCCGCCGTTTCCATGAGCCGCCCAAGGATAGCGAGGACACGACCTTCTCCCAAGGCATCACCATCCTGCCGTCGACCACGACGGAAGTGTTTGCCGTCTATGGCGGCCTGATCATTTTTTCCGGATACATGAGCGGCTACGGCAAGGTCGTCATCATCGAGCACGACCAGGATTATTATAGCATTACTGCCCGACTCGACGATCTCATGGTCCAGGATGGCGACGAGGTCAGACAGGGGCAGATCATCGGAGCCACCGGAGAGACGCTCACCCCTTTCGGCCAGGGGGCCTATTTTGAAATCCGCCGCGGCACCCAACCGGAGAATCCCCTCGACTGGATTCGGCCCGGCGCTCTGCCCGCTCGCTGAGCAAGCGACTGCGGCCATCGTTTTTCCAGAGAGGACACAATAACCGTTGCCACCCTCGGTATTTCTCGTTAGATTGAACAATTTTAGAATTTCCTGGCAATTTCCATCCCATTACGGTTTCACTCTGTCCATAGGCGCCCCGCTTTCCAACCTCTGACTTTATTTCCGCCACCCGGTTCGCTCTTACCCCCATGAAACGCCTTCTCACCCTCCTGCTCGTCGGTTTATGCTGCATCTGGACTCCCGCCCACGCCGACGACAGTAAGCAGGATCGCGACATCTACCGCGACCTGGAAACCTTTGCCAACGTCCTGACCCTCATCCAACAGTATTATGTGGATGAGATCGATTCCAACAAGGTGATCACCGGCGCGATCAACGGCATGCTCGGCTCGCTCGATCCGCATTCGGCGTACATGACGCCCGAGGATTTCAAGGATCTGGAAGAGGAGACCTCGGGCAGCTTTACCGGCATCGGCATCGAAATCTCCATCCGCGACGGCGTGCTCACCGCCGTGGCCCCCATCGAAGGCACTCCGGCCGACCGCCAGGGCATCAAATCCGGCGACCAGATCGTCCGCATCAATAACGAACTCACCAAGACCATGACCCTGATGGAGGCCATAAAGAAGTTGCGCGGCGTTAAAGGCACACCGGTCACCATCACCGTTCACCGACAGGAATGGAAGGAACCCAAGGATCTCACCCTGATCCGCGAGGCGATCCCTCTGGTCTCGGTCAGGTACACGGAGCTGGAACCCGGCTTTTCCTATATCCGGGTCTCCAACTTCCAGGCCACCACCACCAAGGATCTGCGCAACGCCCTGAAAAATCTTAAAAAGAAACACCGCATCCTCGGAGTGGTCCTTGATCTGCGCAACAACCCCGGCGGCCTGCTCGACCAGGCGGTCAAAGTGGCTGATCTCTTTCTCGACAAAGGCGTCATCGTCTCCACCAAGGGGCGCAACAAAGAAGAACAAATGGTGTTCGAGGCGCATCCTGGCGACGGCTACAGCGATTTCCCCATGGTCGCGCTGGTCAACGGCGGCTCGGCTAGCGGCTCGGAGATCGTGGCCGGCGCGCTCCGGGATCATAAGCGGGCGGTCATTATGGGCACCATCACCTTCGGCAAGGGCTCGGTCCAGACCATCCTGCCTCTGCCCGAAGGCGCCGGACTCCGGCTGACCACCGCCAAGTACTACACGCCCAATGGCGAGTCAATCCAGGCCACAGGCATCAAGCCCGATATCGTGATACCACTGACCTCCCAAGGCGACACGGCCGCCCTCCAGTCACCTCCGGCCAAGACCATCAGAGAAAAGGATCTGCCTCACCACCTGGAAAACGACAAGAGCGGCAAGAAGCCATCTGAGGCCGCGGATAAGACGGGCGATGGTGGTGACGAGGAAGAGCTCCGGCAGATGGAAGATATCCATCAGATCGCCAAGAGAATGGAGCAGGACAACCAATTGCAGGCCGCCTTCACCACCTTGAAAGGGCTCGCCCGTTCTGCAGGACAGCAGCAGAAATAACAGGTGGACAATGGCGCGATGTCATCATTGCCTTGAATTTTACTCGGATTTTTTTTTGTCTCTACCAGGCTGTTGAAATAGCCCATTTTTTGTTTAACGGTTGTACTGTTCCGACTGATATTTGATCTTTGAGCTTGTGGTTATAACTCTTTTTGCCGTGGCTACATCCTGTTTGAATCGCCCAACAGTGCAATACCGCTCAAAGGAGCGGTTTTCTCCTTATCCAGAGGCACAATATCCGCCTGATCCTCAAAAAATTAAGGGAAAAGTTGTTTCTTTTTTTTTACCAGCTTGCTTTTGGCGGCCTGGCGCCGCTTTGATTGCCGCAAGCCAGCTGCCGCTTTGCCGGCTCCTGTCTTCTGAAATAGGGTTTCTTCAGGAACGACTAAGTACTGTTGGACTCGCATGAACCAAATTTCAAGATTCCCATAATATGTTATTTTTTTATAACTATTTAAGATATTTTGCATTTTTCTGCATAAGGAGGAGATGGCATTAGCTACCCTCACGTTATTGCATCCGGGCTACTGCTGGCTCTTCTGTTCATGATTTTTGCCCAAGCTTTGATGCTGCGCTACCGGGGCATCAATGCCTTTGTGCGCGGACCGGAGTATACCGCGTTCGGCACTTATTACCTTGTCTTTGCATATGCGGTTCTGGCTTGCTCCTTTTCCTGGCCCTTTCCCCCCTTCATGGGGCAGGAGCTCTGGCGGAGCCCCGCCATGTCATGGGCCGGAATTCCACTGTGTCTTGCGGGCACGGCAGGATACGGACTGTGCATCGCTTCGCTCAAAGATTCATTCCGCATTGGCATCGACGCAAATACGCCGGGAAGACTGATCACCGGCGGCATCTTCAGGTACAGCCGCAACCCGCTTTACCTATCCCTGCTTACTTTGTACCTGGGTCTGCTGCTGGTCTTCGCCAATGCGGCCATGGCAGTTAACCTGGGCATTTCGGTGTTCCTGATTCTGAGACAAATTTTCAGGGAAGAAAAATTTTTATTCCAGCGCCATGGCGAGGAGTACGCCGCATATTGCCGTAAAACCAGGCGTTTTTTCGGCAGATGCTAAACCAGGCGGTCATATGGCTTACATAATAATGGGGCCAATCTTCCGTTTGATTTGGTAACGGTAATAAAGATTCACCATCAGATAAAACACATACCTGGCTGGTCTGCGCAAAAAACGCCTATGCAGCAGGCAGCGCTGGACTATGCGCCGTAACGAATAGACTTGGTTATATATTTCCCAGAACATGGCGGTGATTTCTTCCATTGTCATGGTTGGATGACGTATCACCGCCCTGGTGGGGGTGTACTTACAAACATCTTCCTCGGTGAGCCGTCCGGCAGCGCGCATCTCGTTGTAAAAATCCGTACCCGGTATTGGGGTCATTATGTAGAATTTTGGCGTAATGATGCAGGATTGTTCAGTAAATTCCACCGTATCAGCAAGAGTTTCCGGCGTATCACCGTCCAGGCCCACCATCATCTCACTGGCGATCTCAATACCGCTTTCTCTGACCTTGGCAAGCTGTTCCAGATACTTTGCAGGATGACACCAGCCTTTGCCGATCTCTTCCAGGTTGCTCTGGCTGACGCTCTCCAGTCCGAAGCTCAAGGTGCTGCAACCGCTTTGCGCCATCAGTTCCAGCAATTCCTGGTTGTCGGCGATATCCAATGCGCATTGCGACATCCATTCCATGCCCAAGCCGGCAATCTCTCTGCACAATTTTTTCAGGTAGCCAGGATCGGCCGCAATATTGTCGTCCAACAATAAAAAACGATTGAAGCCCAAACTTTTGACGTGGCGTATATCACGCATGACCTCGGCAATATCGCGCTTGAGGTATGCACCCCGGTACATGCAGGCTATTGAGCAGAATTTGCAGCGGTGCGGACAGCCGCGCCCAGCCTGCACCGGAAGGAAATCGCCGATGCGCTTGGGCAGAATCAGGTCATAACGCGGCAACGGAGTGGATAGGCTGACCAGCTTTTTTTCATAAAACCGTTTCAGGTTTATATTTTCAAAATCGCAAATGAGTTTCGCCCAGACCTCTTCGGCGTCTCCGATAAGCACGCTGTCAAAAAGCGAGCCAGAGATTTCCGGGGCCAAGCTGAACATGGGGCCACCTGCTATGACGGCCTTGCCTTGTCTTTTGAATTCCGCGGCGATTTCTCTGCTCCGGTTGGCGGCGTGGCCCATGCCGCCGCAGGCGATTAAACTGGCATCGGAGTTAAATGGTATGTCTTCTATGGTTTCCAGGCAAATTTCGCACTCCCAATCCTGCGGAGTAAGGGCTGCCAGCAAAGGATACGCCAGCCCCACAAAGTACAGCTTGCGCTTTTTAATGAGATGGCCCCGATCATCATAGATGGTGGGCTGTATGAACAGTACTTTCTTTTTCATGGGCGCGATTCACGGATCATTTTTACATATTGCCCGCTTATGGCGATTATCCCGCGCAAGATGCGAAAATAGGCTCCAAGGCCATGTTTACGTAAAATATGCAGGTGCATGCCCGGCCCGAGGGAGGTCTTATAGTACACCCGCATGATATTCCTGTAAAATTCGGCAGGGGACATCGCAAGCGGCTTGATCATCAGATGGGCCAGATCCCAAAGTTCATGGCGCTCCCTGGGTATGACAAGCTGATTTTTGTATTGCTCAAAACAGGCTGTACCTGGCAGTGGCGTCAGTGGCTGTATGTTGATAATGGGCCTTTTGAACCGTTTCAAAAAATTGATGACGTTGTCAAAATCGTCGCGGTCCCAATCCGGCATGGCAATGAGGCCGCAATAACAGTGCATGCCCAAGTTCTCAATGATCTCTATGGCCCTGACGTTTATGGTTACTGAACTGTTCTTGCCAATACTGATCAGGTCTTTTTCACTGAACGCCTCGATGCCTACAAAGACCGCATGCAGACCAACATCGCGCAAGCGCTGCATCACGTCCGGGTTTTCCGCCACAAAATCGGCACGGCCAAAGACGATAAAGGTTTTATTGATGTCCGCCTCCTCCATCAGACGGCAAAATTCCAGCACACGCTCCCGACGCAACAAAAAAACATCGTCCACCACATATACATTGGGCTCCTCAATAGTTTTGAATTCTTCGATAACCTCGCGCAGATCCCGTTCAAAATAATTTTTTTGGGTGATGCAAATGCAATAACAGAAATTGCAGTTAAAGGGGCAGCCGAAAGAGGTTTTGATGCTGGCGCAGCGGCTTAAATAGCTATAACTATAATTTTTTCGATATTTCCTTGTTTTGCCGCGATCAGGGAAGGAAAATGGGAATTCCATCTCTAAAGGCGGGCGCTCCTTGCCTTTCCGCCATACTCCAGGAATGGTTGAACGGATGTGGTCAAGAACTCTGGCCCGCCCCTCGAAATCGGAAGGGTCTGCCCCCTCCAACAAGACCAGAAGGTGCTCCATGCTGGTCATGGCGTTTCCCTGTATGACCAAATCAATGCGCGGATCGTAAAAATCGCCGGGGTTCACCTCGGCATGCACCCCGCCTATCATGGTGACCATACTCGGATCAAAAGCATGTACTCGACCAGACAAATCTTTGACTACAGCCACATGCGTCAGATAGGACGCAAAACCCACAAGGGTATATTTTTTTTGCGCCAAAAAATATTCCAACGCCCTTTTTTCCAGAATAAGATCCACAATATCGGCGTGATGTCCCAACTGTTCGACCCGGGCCGCAATGTATTCCAACTCCAGGGGTTCACAAATCATCATACTGTGCAGATTGATGCTTTCTTTGTGCGGCTTTGGCCGCACCAGCAAAATATTCATGAATTGCCGTCCTTCAGGTGCACAGGT
Source organism: Desulfobulbus sp. (assembly GCA_009778955.1). Classification (GTDB taxonomy): domain Bacteria; phylum Desulfobacterota; class Desulfobulbia; order Desulfobulbales; family Desulfobulbaceae; genus Desulfobulbus. The sequence goes on along the minus strand of WRFD01000002.1, from coordinate 7,885 downwards.
GTGGTTTTGAAAACACTGAAGCTATCTTCGGGCATAGGCTTGTAGCGCAGTAACGGAGCAAAAATCTTGAGCATAAAGTTTACTACCGGATTGGAATGACTGGCCAGTATATAGATGTACTTGTAACGGCAGCCCACTCGGAGTTTTGCCTCTTCCGCGGTCTGGCCGAAATCGATGCGCTTAAAGCCGTTTTCGATGCCGTAGCGGATAATTTCCAACAGCATGCGGGTATAGGCGTCATGGCGGGAAGCCAAATCCGCGTCAGAGCCGGTGAATTCAAAAATCAGCTCATCTCCATTTTGCAATAACTGATAAAAGGCCACCGGCCTGCCGGAGTCGTCTTCCATGACAAAAATATCAAAAAAATCCCCACGAAAAAACTCCAGGCTCAGCGTTTCAATGACATAATCGGCCCGCTTCAGCGTTTGCAGATACAGGGAGTATAAATCATCGCCAAAGTGGCTGTTGTCCATCAGCCTATAAATCCTCAGTCCGGAGGATCTTTTAAGGGCTTTTTTACAGCGATTGCGATAGTGGCTGCGCAAGTCAGCCATATAGCCGTCGAAATCGCTCCAGCGCAAATCCATCACGCAACTCGGGCAAGTCATCATCTGCACGAAACCTGGCGCCCTGATATCGCCGGGCAGGTTGAACACCAGGCGCATACCCTTGAGTTCGCGAACAAAGGCAAAAAAGAGTTCGCTGCGGCCCGTGCCCAGATGTACCCCAGGCCGCCCCACGGACAAAGGCACATAAACAAAACGGGAAAGCGCCTGCAAAGAAAGCCTGGTGAACTGGGTAATCACGAATTTTTTTCGGGTGAACAGCACGAATCGGGTGTCCGGAGCGCCGTAATTATCCGTCAACATGTAGTAGCGGCTCTCGTGCACGTCGCTTCGCCCTTCCATGAAGCGTAAAAAGAAACGTCTCAGGTAAATGTTGCCGGCCAGACCCTGATCCCAGCTTTCCGGCAGGTCGGCAGCCGCAGTGAATTCAAGCGGCCTCATGCGCGCCCTGCCACATTGCCGTCGAGCCTCCATTCATAGACCACATAATGCCGCAGGGCATGACGGCACAAAGTCCGGCAGAAGCGAGTGGACTTGAAGTTATCGTCCCACACGAAACTGGTTTCTCCGCCCAAGTAAACTCCGTTGACCTGCTTGAAAACCTCATGTATCAACCCCAATGCAACGCCTGTGTTCTTATATTCAGAGAGGACGCCGATAGTATTTATCATGAATTCTCTGATCCGCCCGCCAAAGAACTTGCAACGCAGAAAAAACAAGAATGGGTTGATGCGGCTGTTGTCCGGTATGACCTCGTTGAAGTTCGGATGCCATATGACGAATCCGATTTCTTTTCCATCTTTCATGGCGTAGATGATATTGTTGTTTTTCAGCAAAGGCCGTATTGCCCGGATCATCTCGTAAGATTCACGGATGTTCTTATGAAAATAAAAACGCGTATCCTTTAGTGTTTTGTTGAACAAATCCCCTAAGGTCGCCATCTCCCGCTTCAGGTCATTCAAGTGGATCAGGCGGTAGGATATGCCGGAATAGGCGCGTTCAATCAGCTTTTTCGGCAGGTCAAAGATTGCGGGATCGGCGTAATATGTCGTCAGGGTATGTTCGATAAAGCCGCGCTCTGAAAAGTACTCCGGGTAATACTCCGGACTGTAGGCCCCGGAAAATGCTGCCGGCAGATTCTGATGATCCTGCAAAAAACCGACTCCATAGGTGAGATGGCCATTCATCCCGATTATCACCTTCTCTACGCCCCATTCTCCCGCCAGACGCGAAGCCCTCTCCAAAAGCAGATCAATCGCGCCCGGTTTTCCAGGCAAGGCTTCAAAACAACTCAACTGGAGCGCGTCCATTCGTGGATGACGCAGCAAAACAGCTCTGGCGACAAAATGTCCGGCATCAAAAATCAGCACGGGCTCCAATTGGCAGTCCCGGCTGAAGGAATCTTTTTTATACAAGAAATTGGCCGCAACGTGGTTGAAGTTGTCCCTATTAGCCTGATGCCGGGCATAAACGCGGTAATACAAGTCAATAAATTCTTTTTTCAGGCGTTTTGTGTTCACTCTGACCAAGTGCATAGTATTTTTACATTCTTGAAAATAAAAAGTTCTTGAAAAGGGTGTGGGGAAAACTTCTTTCAAGAAGTTTTCCCCACACAAAATTTCCCATGTTTTATCTGCTCCTGCGGCTGGCCTGGTCACTTCAGCCTGAGGCTGTCCGTATTGGCAACTGATAGATTGGCCCGTTATTCAAGCCGCTGATTTCTGCGGCTGAAAAGAGTTTGGCGCTGTTGCTGCAAGCGATATTGAAGGAAAAAACGCCGTATGCCAACCGTAAAGGCGGTCCCAGATGGGAGCCATCGCGTAGTGATGCGTGGCATCCAGCAACACGTTCACCAGACCGTCCACCGCCTAATCTGCCGAGCGTAACGCAGCTGCCGGAAGGCTAAGATACGTGCCGAGGGATGACTTAAAATTACGGTTTCGATTGCAAGGCGCGTCAATGAGACTGGCCCGGATCAGGCCAGGCCCAGTTCGCGGAGCATGTTGACGTTTCCGGTCCAGTTCCTGCTCACCTTGACCCACAAGTGGAGCCGCACGCGGCAGTCGAGCAACCGTTCGATGTCGGCGGCTGCGCTTTTGCGGATCGCCGCCAGCATTGCCCCCTTCTGCCCCACCAGAATACCCTTCTGAGAATCCCGCTCCACCAGAATCGTGGCTCGGATGACCACCGGATTGCCTTCCTCGAAGGTATCGATGACCACGGCGGTCGAATACGGAATCTCGTCGCGGGTCCGCAAAAAGATCTTTTCCCTGATGGTTTCGGCCGCGATGAACCGTTCGCTGACATCGGTGGGGGTATCGTCCGGATAATATTGCGGTCCTTCAGGCAAAAGGCCCACCAATTCCGCCAACAGGGCGTCGACCCGTGTGCCGTGGAGCGCCGAGATGGGGACAATGGCGACAAAGGCGTGCAAGCCACGGTACCAATCGATCACCGGCAGCAACCGCTCCGAGGGCAATAGGTCCATTTTGTTCAAAGCCAGCACCACCGGACAGGCGACCCGGTCGAGGTAGCCCCGGAGTTCCTCGGCCCACTGCTCCTGTTTGGCCACAGGCACTTCGGTGCTGTCCGCCAGGAACAAAACCGCATCCGCATCCGAAAGACTCTCCAGCGCCACCCGCACCATCTGCCGGTTCATTTCTTCCCGGGCCGAGTGCAGGCCAGGTGTGTCCAGCAGAATGATCTGATAGCCGCTGCCGGTGACAATCCCCATGATGCGATTGCGGGTGGTTTGCGGTTTCGGCGTGACAATGGCGATCTTTTGCCGGAGCAGTTGGTTGAGCAAAGTCGACTTGCCAACATTGGGGAGACCGATGATGGCCACCACCCCCGAGCGGTGCGGTGCACTGTTCAATGACGCTCCTTTTGACGGCCGTGGCCGGATCGGAAAAGAAAAGCATGACAAAGAGAGGGAATCCTGCTATCCACTGTAGCTTACCATGACCTCCCAACTTCGCAACGTGTTACGATGATCACCCCTGGCAGCCTCATAGAATTCATCGATGGCGGCAGGTTTTTCTGCGGCCTGGTTTCCAGCGTAGCCGAGAAGAAAATTCATCTGATCAGCCAGAACGGACGCGAAATCAATCTGCCGGAGGCCAGAATCCTGAGCGTATCGCACCAGATCTATCCCAGCGAGACCAGCCGGGAGGCGACTGCCGCCCTGCTGCGGAAGCGCAGCGACGACCGTTTCGCCCTGGCCGAGAACATCGACCTGGAACCGCTGTGGGAAATCGTCCAAGAGGAGACCGGCAGCGAATTTTCCTCCGAATTTCTTTCCGAATTGCATTTCGGCGGCGCGGTGGACGACGACCATCGGGCCGCCTTTTTGCGGGCTGTTTTTTTCGATCCACTGTTTTTCAAATACAAAAACAGCAAGATCGTCGCCCACACCCCGGAACAGGTCGCTCACCTGCGGCTGCAACGGCAGCGGGAACAGGAAAAGGCGCTGCTGCTAGACCAGGCGGCGCGAGGATTCCTGGCAATCATGCGGGGCAGCGCCATCGATGACTCCGATTGGCCGGATCGAAAACGATGCCTGCAATGGCTTGTCCAATCGGTCCTGTTCGGCAGCGAGGTTCCCGAGGACGAATTCATTCGCCAGAGCCTGAAAAAGGCCGGCCTGACAGCGCCCCATGCCGGCCACGAACTGCTGGTCAAGGCCGGGATCTGGGACCAGGACGAAAATCTGGCCCTGCTCCGTTCCGACCAGCCAGTCGAATTTCCCGATCCCTGCCTCCAGGTCACCGAAACCCTGCGGGAAGCAACGGCCAAAGAACTGTTCGCCGATCCCAAACGCAAGGATCTGCGCGACCTGCCCGCCCTGACCATCGATGGCACTTCCACTCGCGATTTTGACGATGCCATTCACATTGTCCGCAAGGAAAACGGCCAGGTGGAAATCGGCATTCATATCACCGACGTCAGCCACTACGTGCCGGTCAAGAGCCCACTTTTTGCCGAGGCCAAGGAACGTTCGACCTCGATCTATTTCCCCGAGGGGCACATTCCCATGCTGCCCAAGCAGCTGTCGCTCGACTTGTGCAGCCTGATCCTGGGCAGGGTGCGTCCGACCCTCAGCTTTCTCGTCACCTTAAATCCAGATGGCAGCCTGGTCCATTCCACCATCGTGCCGGCGGTTATCGAAGTCAAACGCCAGTTGAGCTACCGCGAGGCGGACGGCCTGATGGACCAGGATCCCGAGCTGATGGCTCTCAATGTGGTCCGGCAGCAGCTGCGGCAGCAGCGGGTTGATCACGGCGCCCTGTTGCTCTCCCTGCCTGACGTCAACATCGATATCCGCGACCGCAGCCATATCCAGGTCTATCTCTCACCAGTGGACACGCCGGCCCGCAATCTGATTTCCGAATTCATGATCCTGGCCAACAGCCTTACCGCCTCTTACCTGACGGCGAGGGAAGCGCCCGGACTGTTCCGCTCCCAGCCTCCGCCGCGCAAGCGCATCATCGCCGGCGTCCAGAACAGCCTTGCCGACATCGCCCACCAGCGGCGCTATCTTGCCCGAGGCGAGCTGACCTCGCATCCCAAGCCGCACAGCGGCCTCGGCCTGAACAGCTACACCACCATCACCTCGCCGATCCGTCGCTTCCTCGACCTGGCCATGCAACACCAGTTGAGCCACATGCTCCACGGCCGCGGCATCCTTTTTTCCAGCGAGGAATGCAAAGCCTTCACCGGCATTATCCAGCAAAAACTCGCCCGGGCCAATGCCATCCGTCAGCAACGGCATCGCTACTGGATTCTTCGCTACCTCGCGCCCAAAGAGGGACAACGGGTCAACAGCCTGGTGGTCGGCGTCGGCCCGCAGCGGGTCAACCTGCTCCTCTGCGACTGCCTGTTCGATGTCGACCTGCCGCCCAATCCGGCTTTTCCGATTGATCCCGGCGATATCATCCGCATTAAACTCGTCCGGGTGCGACCCCTGGACAACGTCCTCAGGGTTGAGTGGTAGCCATGCTCATTCTCCCCCTTTTTTCTCTTGGCCCACCGCCTACAGCGGGGCCGAAGACATCGTTCCGGCCGGCGGACAAGGCGCACGGCCGCCACTTCCCGCCGACCGGAACGGCGCTTGTCATGGACAAATATCTGCCGATCAGGTATATGCTCTGGGTATATTTTCACTTGATTTTCTCCCGAGCACAGGCACTGAGACACGTATCCCCAAAAATGAAATTTTTCGACATCCGGCTGCTCTTCCTCTGCGGATTTCTGCTGGCATTCCATCCCGGACTGCCACGGGCCATAGCAGGAGAACCACCTGAAATTAAAGACATCATCATTACGACCTCCGAATCCGATCTTCTGCTCTTTGCCACGGTGAAGAACGGTTTCACCCCAGAAATGCTCAACGATGTCCGCGACGGCATCCCGGTTGTGTTCACCTTCCATATGGAATTGATCAAGACCGACGGCAAATGGTTCAACACCACTTTGGTCGAATCGGCGGTCACTCACACCCTTTCCTACGACGCGGCCAGCAGTACCTATAAGGTCACTCTCTCCGGCCAGGATGGCAAGATCGTGACCACCGCCGATCTGGATCATGCCAGGCAGCTCATGGCCGAACTCAACGGCGTCAAGGTGATCGCGCTCACCCAGTTGGTGCCCGATGCGCCCTATGCCATTCATTTCAAGGTGACCTTGAAAAAAGGATCGCTGCCTTTCGGCATTCACCGCCTGCTTCCCATCGCCGCCCTTTGGGATTTCGAAACCGATTGGCGGACTATCGAATTCAGGTACTGACCTTTCGTTCCGGCCGCCGATGCTCACCCCGGAACAGAGAAAAAAGAAGCAGCGGTTGGTGCGGTTCACCATCGCTTCCTGCCTCCTGCTGATTCCGGTGCTGGGCTATGTCCAGCGCGGCCTGCTCAGCGGCGATTTCAATCTGCCCATTTCCAGCACCATCCTGATCTTTGCCCTGATCAACATCAACGGTCTGCTGTTGCTGCTCATGCTCTACCTGGTGCTGCGCAACCTGGTGGAACTGATCTTCGAGCGCAACCAAAATATCCTCGGTTCCCGGTTGCGCACCCGGCTGGTGATCTGCTTCATTTCGCTGTCGTTTATTCCCACCGCCATCCTCTTTTGGGTGGCCCTGCGTTTCGTCTCCACCTCCATGGACTACTGGTTCAACGCCCAGGTGGAAGATTCGCTGCAATCCTCGCTCAAACTGGCGCAGACAACCCTCCACGACAGCAGCGAGCAGGCCGAATACACCAGCCGGAATCTCGCCTCGATTCTGGAAAGCGGCACCTTGGACCTGTCCGACATGAAGGCCCTGGAGCGGTTTTTTACAAAGACGCTTGCCATAGATCTGCCGGGCGCTCCGGATTCCATCCTCCTGCTCGACAGCGAACGAAATCTGCTCATCTCGGTGGCCGGGCCGCGCCTCCAGGCCATAGCACCTCCCCCTCCACCCTCGGAGGCCCTGCGCCTGACCGCCACTCTCGACCGCACGGAAGTGGTCACCCAGAAAACCGCCCTGGGCGAGCTGATCGAGGCGATCGTGCCGGTGGAGGTCAACCTGGAGACTCCGCAGACCTGGTTCCTGGTCACCTCGGTCCTGATCTCCGCAGCCCGGCTTGAGGCCATGCAGTCCATTTCCGAAGGGATCACCGGCTACCAACAGTTGGTCATGCTCAAGGCGCCAATCAAATTCAGCCTGATCATCATGCTGCTGATCATCTCTCTGCTGGTGCTCTTCGGGGCGATCTGGTTCGGGTTTTACATCGCCCGCGGCCTCACCGGCCCCATCAAGAAACTGGCCGAGGCCACCCGGCGGGTCGCCGACGGCGACATGGATTTCATCGTCGAAAAGGAGGCGGACGACGAGATGGGCATGCTGGTCGATTCCTTCAACTCCATGACCACGAAAATTCTTGCGTCGAACCGGCAACTGGCCCGGACCCACGAGGCGCTCCGCGACAGCAACGAGGTGTCGGAACAGCGCCGCCGCTACCTGGAAACCATCCTCGAAAATGTGGCCGCCGGGGTCATCGCCCTGGACGAAAACAACCGGATCACCACCATCAACCGCTTTGCCGAGGAGTTGTTGGCCATCGAACCTGCCTCCTTCCTGGGCCGCGATTTCCATTTTGCCCTGCCCAAGCAGCATGTGCTGATCGTCGAGAGTTTCATCAATGAACTGCTGACCAGCGGCAAATCGACCATCGAGCGCCACCTGCGGGTAACCATCCGCCGGGGGGAAACCCTGTCGCTCCAGGTCAATGTGACCCGGATGGTGGATGACCGCCAGCAGCCCGTCGGCATTGTCATCG
>WRFD01000001.1 GCA_009778955.1 Desulfobulbus sp. | reverse complement strand
TGTGGGGCTGATCAGCCGAAGAAGAGCAGCCGTTCCAACAGGGATGAGTGATTGGTGCGACGCAAGCGCGTGAGGAAAGGAGCAAAATCGATGCCGTAGCGTTGCTGGAAATCGGCACTGTGCTTCCGGGCGCTTCTGAGCCTTGCCCGTGAAATGTCGCCGGCAAAGCCCAGCAGGATGACGTTGCTCCGTTTTTTGATCTGCATCCGCAGCAGCCGGCCTTCGCATCCCTCCCAGGCCGCGCGTATGGTCTGCTCATACAACAACAGCTCGCCGCTCCACACGTTCACGGCCATCACCCCATCGGGATGGAGGCAAGCGATAAGCTTCCGGTACAGGTCGGGGTCGAACAGAGCCGGAGCCATGCATCCCGGCCCAAAGATGTCGAGGAACGCGACATGGTAGCGGCAAGGCGAGGCCAAGCGGCAAAAGTTCCACACGTCCTGGTGGATGAACCGCAGGCCTTCCCGTTGGCGCGGCAGCAAGAAGAAGTCATGGGCCAGATCGATCACCAGCCGTTCCTTCTCCACGATGTCGATCCGGGCGCCAGGGTGATGGTGGAGCAGGAAATGCGGCAGGGCTCCGCCTCCTAAACCGATGACGAGAAAGGATTCCGGCCGGGGATGGAGCAGCAGCGCGGTGGCCATCCACTGGGTATAAGCAAGCTGCAGCTCCCAGGGCCGGCGGAGGTCGATGCTGGTCTGGCGCTCCTCGGTGCCGAAGCGCAGGCTCCGCACGCCGCCCTCGTCAGTGACCAGCACCGGGTGGTCCTCGGTTCGGCCGCTATACACCAGATGGCGCATCGAATCTGCCCCCGACAAAAAAGGCCGCGGCTCCAAAAACCCAGTGCCGCAGCCTGCGATAAGCCGTCAAAAAACTGCCTGGCCGGAGCGATCCGACCCAAAAAAGCGATCACCAACCGGGGACGGCCCACAATCTCAAGTTGTTTTCATACACGATGAAAATCAGTTGCACCCCTTGAGGCTTCAGCCGCCGCCTTTGGCCGGAGCCTGCTTCTCGGTCTCGGCGACCGAACCGGCGATGGCGCCACGACTGACCTTGATTCTCACGTTCTCGGCGATTTCCAGGGTAACGACCGTGTCAGTCAGGCCGGCGATCACCCCGTGGATGCCGCCGCCAGTGATGATCCGGTCGCCCTTTTTGAGGTTGGCCAGATAATTCTGGTGTTCCTTGGCCTTTTTCTGCTGCGGACGGATGAGCAGGAAATAAAAGACGACAAAAATGAGAATCAGCGGCACGAATTGGGCAATGCTCGCCATCCCTCCTCCAACCCCCGCTGCGTCGGCGGCCCAGGCAACTCCACTCATGGACTTTCCTCCGGTTCAACTTAATATTCGGCCAATGGTTCGGCCCGTTGCTGATAAAAGACGTGCCGGAAAGCGAGAAACCGATCTCGCCGGATCGCCTCCCGCATCTCGGCCATCAACGTGCAGTAGTAGTGCAGGTTGTGGATGCTGTTCAGCTGGTACGCCAGGATCTCGCGGCTTTGAAACAGGTGGCGCAAATAGGCGCGCGAAAAATGGCGGCAGGTGTAGCAGCCGCAGGTTTCGTCCAACGGTCGCTGGTCCTGCTGAAAACAGGCGTTTTTTATAACAAGTCTGCCCTGCGAAGTAAAGAGCATTCCATTACGGGCATTGCGCGTCGGCATGACGCAATCGAACATGTCGATGCCGTGGTACACCCCTTCGACCAGGTCCTCAGGCGTGCCCACCCCCATGAGGTAGCGGGCGTGATCTGCCGGCAGCCGATCGGCGCTTGCGGCCAGCAACTCGTACATCAGCTCCTTGGGTTCCCCCACCGACAAGCCGCCCAGGGCATAGCCGTCAAAGCCGATCTCCACCAGTTGCTCGATCGCTTCCACCCGCAGCTCCGGGAACATCCCTCCCTGGACGATGCCGAACAGGTGCTGGCCGGTTTCGCTCTGGGCGGCCCGGCAGCGCCTGGCCCAGCGGGTGGTCAGGGCGGTGGCGGCGATCGCCTCGTCGCGATTGGCTGGATAGGGGATGCAGGTGTCCAGCGCCATCATGATGTCCGAGCCGAGGGCCTCCTGGACCTGGACCGCATCCTCGGGGCTGAGGAACAGCCGGGAGCCGTCGAGATGGGAGCGGAATGCCGCCCCTTCTTCGGTGATCTTGGCCAGCTCCTGCAGGCTGAAGATCTGGAACCCGCCGGAATCGGTGAGAATCGGACGCTGCCAGTGCATGAACCGGTGCAGCCCGCCGAAGGAGCGGATCAGTTCGTGACCGGGCCGGATGTAGAGGTGGTAGGTGTTGCCCAAAATGATCTGGGCGCCGATCTCGACCAGGTTCGCCGGGGTCATCGCCTTGACCGAAGCCTGGGTGCCCACCGGCATGAACACCGGCGTTGCCACAACCCCGTGGAGGGTGGTCAACTCGCCGTATCGGGCATTGCATTCACTCGAACGGCCTTGCAGGGTAAAGGGGGAAGCAGCGACGGTCATGGCAGGCATAAGGAGGTGGAATATAAGATGGAATTATTCGACTCGGAGAATGGCGTCCTCGAAGTGGAGCGCTTGGCCTGCGAGCGGATGGTTGAAGTCGACGGTCGCGGTCGTCTCGCCGACGGCGGCCACCACTTCCTGCAGTTCCTGGCCTTGGGGGCCCATCAGGCCCGGCTGTCGGGCATCCTCGGGCACGCGCTCCAGAGGCGCCTCGATCAGGGCTTCCTCGATCGCGGCCCCGTAGCCGTCCTCCGGCGGGATGCTCACCGCAAAGGAGTCTCCCGCTTTTTTTCCTTCCAAGGCCTGCTCCAGGCCGAACATGAGCCGCTCCTCGCCATGGACGTAGACGAGCGGCTCCCCATCCGCGCTGGATTCCACGGTCTCGCCATTGTCCTGGGTCAGGGTGCAGGTGATGGCCGCGGTGCGGCCTTGGCTGATGATCATGGGTATCCTCGCTTTAAAAAAGTGATTGGCCAAAACATTCCCGAACCTGAGGCTGTCTGCCTGGCGTCCGGGAGCGCGTCAATCGCATGCGCCCAGCTATAGCCTGCCCGGTGTGGACAATTGCAAGGCCGCTCTGGCGCGCCTTCCGGTCGTTCCCGCCGATCAGGCCGGCAAAGCGGCCAGCCGGTGTTCGAGTTCACCCTGCTGGCTGCGGATCGAGCGGTTGAGGTGCAACTGGACCAGGGCTCGGTGCAGGTTTTCACCGGGCCGGCTGATCTTGAAATATGGGTTGCCTTCCAGGTGGTCGGTGAAAAAACGCAAGCCCAGCTCGAAGCTGATCAGGGCGGCGGCCGCCACCAGCAAGCCGCGGTCCGCCGGGGTCAGCAGATGGGCTGCCCGGCGCAGATAGCCGGCCATCAGCCCTTGGAACAGGTCCGGATCAAAAACCGTGGCCTCGGGATCGGCCCGATGCTCGCCCTCTCGGTTGCAGCAGGAGCGGAGGCAGTCGCCCAGATCGTGGAGTACAAGCCCCGGCTTGACCGTATCGAAATCGATCAGGCTCACCGCCCGGTCCTCCCCGGCGGCGAACAGGAAATTGGCCGCCTTGGGATCGCCGTGGATCACCCGGCGGCTGAGCCGGTCCCTTGCCTCTTCAAGCAAAGTGGCGGTCGGCCGCAGGTGCTCGATCATCTCGCGACACAGCGATTCCCGCCGATTGCCGCGCAAGTTTTTCTGTTTACAAACCGCGTCATAACGCGCCAGATACCGGGGCGTATGGTGGAAATCGGGCAGCGGATCAGCCAGGAGATCAGGATCGAGATCGGCGGTCAACAGATGAAAGGCGCCCAGCAGGCCGCCAACCGCCTCGGTCTGGGCCGGGGTCGTCAAACTGGCCTGGGTGCGGGTGTGGTCGAGGTAGGTCAACAACCGCCAGCAGCAACCGGCAGCGTCGATCCAATGGTCCCGGCCATCGGCAGCGACAACCAGCCGGAAAAAGGCCAGGCCGTCAGATGCGGCAGCGCGGCCAAGATGGGCGGTCACCAGCCGCATGTTGGCCATAACCGCTGCCAGGTCAGGAAACACATGGGGATACAGTCGTTGCAGGACCAGTTGCCGTCCGCCTGCCAGCCTTACCTTCCAGGTATCGTTGATGTTGCCCTGGCCCAATGGCTCAAAGGCGGCAACGGCCTGATCCGGCAGAAAAAAGGCCAGCGCGTCATGAAGGTCTGTGGACGGGGATTGGCTCATCGTTGCCCGGAAACAGTATATTTTTGCGCGTTGAGCGCCATCTTCTCCGCCACCGCCGCCAACGGATCAATGCCCAGTTGGTCGGCCAGGCAGGTCAGGTAAATGAGGCCATCGGCGATCTCCCGGGCCACTTCGTTTCTGGCTACGGGCGGCAGGTTGCGGCTTTGCTCCGGAGTCAGCCACTGGAAGCGCTCCAGCAGTTCGGCCGCCTCGACGATCAGGCCCGGGGCATGGTTTTTCAGGGTGTGAAAGGCTTCCCAGTCGCGCTCACCGGCAAAGCGGCGCAGTTGCGCGACAGGCTCCTCAAGATCGGCTATCCGGCGGGACGCTGTTTGGGCCATAGAATTCCTCCTCTTTGCGGCAACCCAAGGTAACGCAGCGGCTGCCGGTTGTCATCTCCGGCGATGAGCAACCATTCGATATGCATGCCGGCCACCCCTGCCTGGCGCCGATCACATAGCGGTTGTGCATTCGTGCAAACCATATTGGATCGTTTGAGATTATCGTTTCGATTTCTAAGAGAAAATGTTCTGAGCGCACCTGCTGCGGCCACTGCCGGAACCGAAACAATATAGTCGGCAAACAGCGCGGGCATTGAGAGAATGTCAACAAAAAGCGGGGGACAAGCCCCCGCCTTATTGCATCAGAAGACGGCGCCTATTTTTTTGGTGTGAACGAGGACGAGATGCCCAGCTTGGCCGTGTCGGTCATGATCAGTTGCTGCACGGCACGCGCCGAAACGGGGTTTTCCGGGGCCATCGCCACGCGAATGGCGCCGCCGGGCTGCTTGATGAATTCCGTCAGGGCGATGTTCACGTCTTTGAGCGTCTGGTTTGGGAGCATGTCGCGCGCGGCTTCAAGCTGGCTGACCAGGCTTGCACGCTGGGCTTCAACATCGTCGCTGCCGCCCTTGTTCATAGCATTTACGGCAAGGCCGATTTTCACGAAACCGTTGTCCGTCACGGCAAGATCCAGTTTGCGCACCTGCGGTTCTATGCCGCCGCCGCCCGCGTCGATATCCAACAGATCGCCTGAAAACGCGATCGCGCCCATATCTTTGATTGAAAAATTCTCCTTCTTTATCAGCAGGTCGAACACTTCATTTCCCTTGTCTGTAACGAAAATGTCCAGATCGTTGCTCAGCAGGGTGCGCTTCGGCAGATGGTCCATCCCCAGGAACAGGAGAGCCATGAGGTTGCCCTTGGTCAGCAGGAGCGTGGGCATGTCAAGCCGGTCGACTTTCAAGCCCAGAGCGCCCGAACCCTTGTCCAGGCTGAAACTGAAATTGAAGTCGTCCATGCTGACGTTGACGTCGTCCGGAGTGAGGGCTCCCTGCCCTTCCTTGATGGGCATGGTGATGTTCAGCTTTTTCAGCCGCAGGTCCTGCAAGGACATTTTCAGGTTTTTGAACGAAGGTTTAGGTTCGGCACTCATCTTCATCAGCTCTTTGAGCTCTGGCATGTCCATGTTTTTCAGGCTCATTTCTTCCAGGCTCACCAGCGGCTTGCCGTTCATCTCCATGGCCAGGCCGCGCGCGAACGCGGGACCGTAATGTGTGGCGGAGTAGTCCGTGGCCTCGGAAGAATCCATGCGCAGCGCGATCCCGGGCAGTTCCGGATGGGCGGCAGAGCCCTTGATGGTCACGGCGTACTTTTCCACCCGGGCCTTGCCGATACGGAAGCTCGCCAGCGCATCCCACCCTCCGTTGAGCATGGCGGCCAACAGGTCATCGAAGACCTTTTTCGAGCCCTCGCTGTCTTTCGCCGCGTCGGCGGCTGTCCCGGCTTTGGCGATGGCCCACAACTTGGCGCTCTGCTCGGCAATGGCGACGAAATCGCCCTGCACCTTTTCAAGCTGATACAGACCCACGGAAAGCTCCAGGTCCTGACCCGCTATCTTCATATTGCGCAGGGCCAGGGAATCGGCCAGACTGGTCACGCCCTTTTCCTTGAACGCACGTAGGTTGAGCCCCTTGCCCTCGGCCGAATCCACGGACACGGTTATCGTCTCGCCAGCGACTGTGCCGGAGCCGGTTATTTTTGTCAGCACCACGGAGTTGAGCGAGTCGTCCACCTTGATGTTCTCCGCCGTCAGAGCGAAACCGCCTGGCAAATTAGCCAGGGTTTGCTCAATATCGGCGATTATCTTTTTTCGCTCAATATCGGCGGCTATCTTTCGCTCAATATCGGCGGCCATCTTTTTTTCCTTGTACATCTCGTTGGCGAAATATCCTCCCCCCGCCGCGACCACCAGCACCGCGATGAGCGCCCATATCTTCCAGTTGCGTTTCGGTTGTTCAGCCATCGTCTCACCTCATTGTGATTACAGGAAAAATCATGTGGGATACCCTATCCCACGATTGCAAGGTCCGCAAGACCCGCGTACTGAGGGGCAAGATATTTTCATCTTTTCCTGAAGGGTAAATCAATTCATTGTGGTCGAAGCACTCGTTGCTGGAGGTATATGTCCACTGTATCAAGATCGGCAATCCGGCGGACAAGGTATTGGGCCATAATTCCAATTCCACGTCAAACATGATACAATATGTCCACATTAACGAGGCGGGCATATGGCACGACCAGCACGAGGAAGAGAAGTATTGTCCAATGCGCGGGAGGCGGTGGCAAAAGCTCGAACCGTGCAAGAGCTTCGGCAGGCGCAATCGGTTCTTTTGCCTTTGGAATTTGGCTTTTCCATGGAACAGGTGGCCGCAGCCACGGGGATATCCAAAGGATGGGCCTGTCAATTACGGAACAGTTTCATCCGTTCCGGATGCAAAGGGCCCCATTGGCAGGGCGACAGCGAGATGGGCGTCGACGCGAGAACATGAGCAAAGAGGAGGAAGTGGCCTTCCTTGCCCCTTTCCTTAATAAAGCTGTCCAGGACGGCATTCTGGTTGCGGGAGAAATCAAGCGGGCGCTTAATGTCTACCTGGGTCGAGAAGTTCCGTTATCCTCTGTCTATAATCTGCTGCATCGCCACAACTGGCGGAAGCTTGCGCCTGACAAGAGGCGCCGGAAGGCTGATGTCGAGGCGCAGGCGGAATGGAAAAAAAATTCCAGGAACTCCTCTGTCAGATCGACAACCAGTGGACAAGGAAAGGTCGACTCCGGGTGATGTTTCAAGAGGAAGCGAGTTTTGGCCGGATTTCTGAAACGCGACGATGCTGGCGTCCTCGCCCGATTCGACCGTTAAGTTTGGTCATGGTTGCACAAGACGCCTACGCTGCTGTTTCGGTGGGCGATGGCGCTTTGATGAGCTGATCACAACAGTGTCTGCGTGCAAATCTTTC
This sequence comes from Desulfobulbus sp., assembly GCA_009778955.1. Lineage (GTDB taxonomy): Bacteria > Desulfobacterota > Desulfobulbia > Desulfobulbales > Desulfobulbaceae > Desulfobulbus. The sequence continues at coordinate 60,793 of WRFD01000001.1, read as the reverse complement.
TTGATATGGTGTCATCACGGCATCCTGGCGGCAGAATCATCATGGTTTTGGACGGAGCTGGATGGCGCAAGGCTTCTTCACTGAAGGTTCCAATAAACATGCGCCTCATTCCTCTGCCGCCATATTCCCTGGAGCTCATTCCAGTCTGACATTTCTTTCCAAAAATCAAAATACACATCTTTGGATTTTGATGAACAAATTTGGGTGCAAAAAGCAAGAACCTGCCAACCTGGACATAGCGCCAGAAAATCCGGTGCTGTTAAAACGAGTGATTGATCTGCATCTTGACGAATTTCATTATAGTAAGGAAGAGCTTTGCCAGATTCTTTGCCTTACAAAGCTTTATTTCTATGATCTCCTTCCATTTTTTTGCAAAAAAAGACAAGTCGAAGTTGCCTCTGGTTGTGTAAACAGCATTTCAGCCCATTGCCGCGCTCAAGCAAGAACCATACTGCGTGCTGTTATAGAAAGTCGTCATTATTACTACAGGGAGTAGAATCAATTTTACATGTATTTGTTGCTGAAACAATATCTGATAGCAAAGAAAAGCGCGACATTTTCGCTCTTTTTCAACCATCATTTGCAATGAACTGACTGAATCTTTTTTCTTTATTTGCCATTAATCCAATCATTTTTTAAATAACCAGCCGCTTAAATCAGAAATTTCAGGAGTATCCTATCATGCCAGATATTTTTAGCCCTATTCAGGTGAAAAATACCAATTTTGCCAACCGAATTGTCATGGCGCCTATGGTTCGCTTTGGTTTTCCATGCAACGAAGGCGTCATGGGCGAAAAATTGTTGCAGGACTATCTGGGGAGGGCAGACAAGGGGATTGGTCTGATGATAAGCCAGGCCCTATCAGTATCGCCGGAACGTCCGATACCCGGCGGGGCGGGCGCTTATGCGGAGAAGCATATCAGCAATCTGAACAGAATTGCGGAAGCCTGCCATACAAGCGGAACCAAGTTTATTGCGCAGCTCAGCCTGGCAGGCTTCAGTTTTTACGATGTGCATGCGGAGGATGTCAACAAGCTCTCGAAAAACGATCTGGTTACAATAAGAAATGAGTATATCCATGCTGCGGAAAACTGTATGAAAGCTGGCCTGGACGGCGTGGAGCTGCATGGAGCGCACACGTTTTTCCTGAATGAAATGGCATCCTCGTATGCCAATAATCGACAGGATGAATATGGCGGCAACCTCACGGAAAGGCTTTTCCTGGCAAGGGAAATCATTGAAGGAATCCGGGGCATAGCCGGAGAATCCTTTCTCATTTCCTACCGTATGGGCTGGGGCGAAGATCTGGATACAGACGTTAAGACCGCGCAGGAGCTTGAGAGAGCAGGCGTTGACCTGTTGCATGTATCTACCGGCATACCGCAGGACAGGAAATTGCGGCTGGTTGAAGGCTTTGAGCACCACGACGCCGTGTACACGGCCTGCTATATAAAAAAGCATGTCAGTATTCCTATCATTGCGGTCAATGCCATCAGGACGCTGGACAGGGGCAACGCGCTGATCGAACAGAACTGCTGTGATTTTGCGGCATACGGCAAGCCGTTTCTGGCTGATTCGTCTTTTGTTCTCCATTCAAAGGGAAACAGCGGCTTCAAGCCATGTTTTGAGTGTCCGGTCTGCCAATGGTTTACGGACAGCACGAAGTGTCCGTCGCAGGTAAAAATCAGAACGCATGCAAACCCTCTGAATTGATTGTTCATCTTTGGCCGGTTCAATTTGCTGAGGGGTATTATGTCGAAGCACGAATTTGAGCACAAGAGGAAAAAAATCAATTTTTTGGAGAGGAATGGGCTTTACCTGCAAGGAATTAGATATTGAGGACAGCAACCTCAATATTGAGCGCGAAAAGATTGATGCACGACTGGATCTGGCAAGCGGTAAATTTTCCGAGCAGGATATTTTCTATGCCGTGCCTGAATCAGCACTGATGCTGGATAAGAAGGGGAACCTTGAAGATTTCGGGCTCTTCGTCGTTTTGCGTAGGATTTGATCTATATAAGGATCAAACCCCACACAAAAAAGTAATAGCAAAACAGCAAGTTGACAAGAATTGGCGGTGACCGTAAGCAATAAGGTCTTTTCGGTCGCCCGACATTTTGCTTCTCACAAAAACAGAGAGATACCTGCCGATCTGCTCAGATTGTTCCGTCCAGCGGCATTACCATCGCTCTGTTTGTGGCTCCAGAAATCCGGATGAATTCCACTCGAAACGACAAGGAGCCGGTTCATTGTGGCGCATCTGCCGTCAGACCAGCGCCCCGGGATCATAGGTTTTGCCACGAATTCCGCGTTGGCGATATAATTCAACCCCAACCCCTGCGAGGTCACGCCATGTCTCTGGCTCTTGTGCTCATCGACATTCAAAACGACTACTTTCCCGGCGGCGCCATGGAAGTGCCGGGCGCTCCCAGAGCTGCGGCCGAGGCGGCGGCGCTGCTTGCAGCCTTCCGGGACAAATCGCTGCCGGTCATCCACGTCCAGCACCTCGCCGCCCGCCAGGGGGCTACATTTTTCCTGCCCGGCACCCCCGGTGCGGACTTTCACCCGTCGGTCCAGCCACAGGCCGGCGAGCTGGTTTTCCAGAAACAGTATCCGAGTTGCTTCCGGCAGACGCTGCTGCTGGAGCATTTGCGGCGGGAAGCCATCACCCGGCTGCTGATCGTGGGCATGATGACCCAGATGTGCATTGACACCACGGTGCGCGCAGCAGCGGATCTCGGATTTTTGTGCCTGGTGGCGCACGATGCCTGCGCGGCCCGTCCCCTTGCTTTCGGCGGCAGGGAGGTAGCCGCCGAGGATGTGCAGGCGGCGTACTGCGCCGCGCTCAACGGCCTGTTCGCCCAGGTGCTGTCGTCCGCGGAAGTGCTCGCCAGCCTCTGAGAGAGACAGCTGGCAAAGGACTACGGTCCGGCGGCCAGGGCTGTTCAGGTCGCCATCGCCCCCACCATGCCCTTGATCCGCTCGACCACCTCGGCCACCGCCCGTTCGACCTCGGGCGACATCTGCTGGGTGAATTCCTTAATTTCCTTGACCTCGATCAGCAGGATGCGGATCTCGGAGGGCATCTCCTCGGGAAAACAGACATAGCCTGTTTTCAGGGTGGTGCCCAAGGTAATGGCGTGCGAGTTGACCAGGGCATGGGTGGTGAAGATGTCGTCCATGGTCACTTCAAGGATGGAACCCGGCGCATTGCCCAACTTGCAGGCATCGACTATGATCGCCCGTTCGAAGCCCTGAACCTTGTCCATCACCTCAAGACCGACGGTATGGACCACTTCGATCTGACAAGCCAACCCATCCCGTTCCAACTGTTCGGCCACCACCACACCGGCGCGATCGTCCTGAAGATACGGATTACCGATACCGATCACCACGCATTTTGTCTTCATGTCAGCCCTGTTGCCAAAGGAAAGGGCCGGAAGAGGCAAAAACCCCTTCCGGCCCCGGGGAGTGAAACAGAGGGGGATAAGTCAGGCCGCCACCAGTCCTCCGTGATGAACCACGGGCCTAATGGTGACCAAACTCTCCGTTCACCACCTTAAAAATTTTTCAAGGTTTTGTACAGCCCACCGTTACTATCAAAAATCTCGACCTCCAGCGGCGACTGGCCGCCATTCACAGTGTGGGTAGCGCAAGCCAGGCAAAGATCGTAGGGCCGGAAGGCCATCTCGACGTAGTTGAGCATACCTTGGGAGACTTCACCGTTCTTGATGAAATGCTTGGCCGCCTTCTTCACCGCCAGGTTGATCGGGGCGTTGTTGTGCGTGGTGGACACAATCAGGTTGGCGTCGGTGACGATACCCTTGCTATCGGTCACGTAATGGTGGATCAAGGTGCCGCGCGATGCCTCAATGATGCCCACTCCCTCGCCCGGACACGAGGTCGGCTTGTTCCAGATATCCTTGCTGGTGATCTCCGGATCGCGGGAAAGTGCCAAGCATTTCTCGGCGGCATTGAGCAACTCGATAGCCCGGGCCCAGTGATAGGCGAGGATGTGATGCACCGGCCTGGCGCCGAAGGTGGCGTGGAATCTTTCAAAATGCGCCTGCGCCTTGGGCGTGTCCATACCTTGAGCAATGTTCATCCTGGCCAGCGGACCAACGGCATAGATATTGGTGCCCGGTCCTTCGACGATGCCCTTCCAGGCGCCGAGCTTCTTCTGATACGGGAACTTAAGATAGCTCCAAGGCAGAACCCGCTCAGAGATGAAATCGAGGTACTCTTTGCCCTTAAAAGTACCGACCACTTTTCCCGCACTGTCGATCACTTTCTGAGTGCCGTCGTAGTAGGCGACCTGGCCCTGATCGTTTACCGAACCCATATAGCCGACCTCGACCTTGTACATGTCTCCGGTGACCAGTTGCATGTACTTGTCGTTTTTCAGCACCACGTCGTCAAACACCTTGAGGGTCAGTTCGCCCAGCCCCACCAATTCTTCTGACCAGGCCTCAATCTGCTTGCGCTCCTCTTCAGTCAGTTGTTTGGACCAGCCGCCGGGGAGAGCTGCCACCGGATGGCTGGGCTTACCGCCCAGCAGCTCGAAGATCTTGACCGCCAGGCTGCGGCGCCGTAGGACTTCCTTGCCGGTTGCAGCCCCCACCGCATTGATCAGGCCGACCACGTTACGCTCGGCCGGATTGGCCTCCGGCCCCACCACGAAATCGGGAAAAGCGAGGGCATAGAGGATGACTGTATGGTCTTCGACATAGTGGGAGCTGAAATAGAGTTCGCGCAGCTTACGGCCGGCCGACGTCGGGGTGACGCCGAAGACGCCGTCCGAAGCCTTCATTGCAGCGGTGAAATGGACACCACGACAGACGCCGCAGACCGTTGACACTGTCCGGGGCACCTCCTCCATGGGCATACCCTGGAGGAACTTTTCATATCCCCGGAATTCGACGGTCTGGAAAAAGGCATCGTCGACATTGCCGTTATCGTCGAGGAAGATGGCGATCTTGCCATGTCCCTCAAGACGGGTCATCGGATTGATTTCGATTTTCTTCATAGAGATGCTCCTTGCAGTCGTAACCGGAACCTTGGCGCCAACCGGGCCAAAACCGAGTTTATTCTTTAGCGCTTCAAAGATACCCATAAACAGACCTCCCCGGTTGTTCGTCTCGACATCCTGACGTACTAGTACTCCTTGCGTTCGGCTATGCGATGGTTGAACTTCGAGGCCGTGTGACTATACCGGTAGACCAATTTGGCCATGTTGTTGTATTTCTCGATGAACTGAGCCGCGACCTCCTCGTTCTCCAGACTTGAGGCGAGCATGGAGACGCAGCGGGCGCCGAAATCCTTGATGCCTGGAATCGGACCGCCGCAACCCCGACAAGGAATGTTGACATTGAGGCAGGAGCCGCCGCAATCACCCTGAGTCACCGGACCAAAGCACATGTAGCCCTGCTGGAGCAAGCATGCATTTGGATCGGGCCGGTCGTCTACGGTTCGTTTGATCACATCCACCGGCAGCCGTTCATGGCCGGTGATCGCCGGGTTGCGCTTGCAGACGTCGCACACCGCCTTGCCGCTGGTCAGCCAGGAGCCTGCCGGCGGCAAGTTGCCCGCCAGGATAGCGCCGACCAACTGGCCGACAAAGGAATAATGGGGCGGACAGCCACCGATGTAATACTCCACTGGCACTGCCTGATCGATGGTCAGGCAGTTGTCGAGAAAGGCGGGGATGGTCAGGTTGTATTTGCCGTCGAGCATGTATTCCGGGGTAGGATAGACGCCGTCGGGGTTGTCGGTGGAAAAAGTGCTTTTGTAGGCCTTCTCGAACAGTTGCTCTTTGGTGTGCAGATCTCCCATGGCAGCGATACCGCCCAGGCTGGCGCAAGCGCCGAAAGCCACCAGCACCTTCGACTTCTGGCGCAACACCTTGACAGTGTGCAGGTTCTCGGTGTTACGGATCATGCCGTCGACAAAGGCCAGGTCGATGCTTTTATCGGGCATGGCTTCCAGGTCCTTGTACTTGACGTCGGCCACGGTCGGGGCCCAGAAGACGATTTCGAGCGCATCCAAGGCATCAACCAGGGCCTCGGAAAGATCGACGACGCTCATTTCGCAGCCGGCACAGCCGCCGGCGAGCAGAAAGGCGGTTTTCAGTTTATCTGCCATGGTCATGTCCTCCTTTGAGCGGATTGGGACCCAATTCCTGCAGTTCCTTGGTGAACTCCTCGATCACCTCGGCAAACCGGTAGCCCTCGGCGCCGGAAATCCATTCCAGGCGGAACCGGTTACGGTCAAAACCGGAATCTTCCAGCAGTTGCGCCAGAACTTTCATCCGGTTGGCGGTTTTGTGGTTGCCGCTCTTGTAATGACAGTCGCCGAAATGGCAGCCGCCAACCAGAACGCCGTCGGCGCCGTTGGCAAAGGCCTCCAAGATAAATTCCGGTTCGACCCGTCCGGAGCAGGGAACCTTAATCAGCTTGATCGAGGGCGGATATTTGGCGCGCAGGTTGCCGGCGAGATCGGCACCGGCATAGGTGCACCACTGGCAGGCAAAACCGACGATATTGGGTGTGAAGGACATCAGGCCACCTCCTTGATCAGACGTTTTTCGCTTTGCATCTCGCCGATGATCGCTCTACGGTCGATTTGCGAAATCGCGGCCACCTGGCTGGGATCAAATCCCATGGCCAGGGCGAGCACCTGGGTGTAGTAGAAGGTCGGGATCGGGTCGAAATCAATCAATCCTCGCTCCTTGAGGAGCGGCTGGGACATGTCGAACTGGAGGTAACAGGAAGAGCAGGTGGTGACGATCATGTCGGCATCGGCCTCCTCCTTCATCGAGATCAGCTTGTCCCTAAAAAGTTTGAGCGATTTTTCCATGTCGGTGGACCGCAGTCCGCCCATGCCGCAACAGCCTTCCAGGCGCGAATAATGGGGGACCGTGGCTCCTGTCGCCTCGCACAGTTCGCGGAGGATGGTCGGCTGGTAAGGATTGTCCTCTGTGATTTTGAAAACCTCTGTAGGCCAGAGGGAGTGACAGCCGGGCTGGACCGCGATTTTCAGGCCGTCGAGGGAATATTTCAGCTTTTCCCGTATCTTCTGGACTCCGACCTTACGGTGGAGAACATGGGAAATATGGTAGATGTCCGAGGTTCCCTTGAATTCCCGACCGATTGCCTTCAACTGTTCGTTGACCGATTTACGTCGGGCTGTGTCCTCCAAGAAATGTTTGGCCTCCGACAGGATGCCAAAGCAGGAGTTACAGCCGGTCATGATGTCCACGCCCTGGTCTTCGGCAATGACGATGTTGCGGCTAGAGATGGCGCACCAGGTGTTGAGATCGAACGAAGGCGCCGTGCCCCAAGACGGACAGCAGGAAGCTCCCTGTAGATCCACTGGTTCGATGCCCAAGGCCGGGAAGACCTTACGAAACGATTGTTCAATGTCCGGCGCCTTGAGCGGGATGTTACATCCGAGATATAAGCCTATTTTTTCCATAAAGGCCCCTCCTTAGAAAAGACCCAACTGGCCCATGGGGCTGTTGTTGATCAGTGTCTGGATTTCCTGCTTGGCCCGCTCGTCAAAAGCCGAGGTCGGTGTTTTTTCCGGCAACCCAACCATCCTTCTCGCCTCTTTCGGATCAACATAAACGGCATGGCCGGTCTCGAACAGATTCATCTGGCTGGTGACCGACGAGGTGGAAAAGGCGAGTTGATTGGCCTGGTAACGGCGAAAGGCGAACACCACCTCCTGCGGCCTCACCCCTTGGGGACACACTTCGGTGCAGCGGCAACAAGCCTGGCATGCCCAGCTTGAGGAATCCTCGATGATTTCTTCCAGCTGTCCGTTGAGCAGATGACGGATCAGATTGCGGCAGAGCAAGGGGAAGCCAGCGCGGACCCCGGGGCAGATCGCCGAACAGGCGCCGCACTGGACACAGTTGAGGATGCCACGACCACCGTGTTCGATGATAGTGGAGATGGCTTCATTGATTTTGTCTTGAGTGATAAGCATGTTGGCGTTCTCCTTAGGCTGTCAGAGCCTCGATCTGGGCGAAGATCTGCGATTCGTCGTAACCGTGGAGGACAATAGCCCCCGATGGACAGGCCGATGTGCAGACACCACAGCCCTTGCAGGCCGACATTTCGATCTGAGCCCTGGGTCGGTCGGCATAGGTGCTCATACTGATGGCATGGTACGGACAGAGCGGAATACAGATGCCGCAACCGCTGCACACCTCGGCGTGGACCTCGGAAATGATCGGCTCGATCCTGACCTTGCCCTGGGCCAGCGGCACGGCAGCCGCAGCAGCCGCACCTTTGGCCTGGGACACGGTGTCCGGTATGTCCTTGGGCCCCTGACAGCAGCCGGCCAGAAACAGCCCTTCGGTGGCGGTCTCCACAGGTCCCAGTTTCGGATGCAGTTCGCGGAAAAAGTTGGCGCCGCAGAACTGCAAGCCCAGCTTCTGGGCCAGGGTGGTGGCATCCTGCGGCAGTTCAACCGCTGTGGCCAGGACCACCAGATCCGACTCGTATTCGACGTTGACGGCCGATTCCATGTCGTAGGCCAAGACCCGGAGACGGTCGTCGGGCAGTATTTCCAAGCCGCCGACCTTGCCTTTGAAAAAGTTGATTCCCATCTTGCGGGCGCCGGTGTAGTACTCGTCGTACCCCTTGCCGGCCGAACGGACATCGATAAAATGCATGTTGATCGCGATGTCCGGATATTTCTCCTTGATCAGTCGGGCCTGCTTGATCATGTACATGCAGCAGAAGCGTGAACAGTAGGTGTGGAAGTTTTCGTCCCGCGATCCCATGCAGGAGACAAAGGTGATGGTGTGCGGCTTCTCCTTGTCCGAGGGCCGCAGCAACTTGCCTTCGGTGGGACCTGTGGCGGAGATGATCCGTTCCAGTTGCAGCGCGGTGATCACGTTGGGTGAATCCGGGGCCATCTCCTTGAACCAGCCTTTGTCCATGACCTGGTAGCCGGTGGCGACGACGATCGAGCCGACTTCCACCTCCCTGACCGCGCCTTCCGGGTTGTAGGCCACGGACCGGTTAATGGCCTCAGCCTGACAGGCCCGCTCGCAGGGGGCCAGGATAGGACGCCCGGTCTTTTCGTTGATCTTGGGCAGGGTGCCGATTTTCCGGTCGGCGCAGTTTAAACAGTGCTCAATGTCGACCACCGCCTTCTTGGGCACGGCCTGAGGAAACATGATGTAGGCGGCGCGCCGGTCGGATAAGCCCATGTTGAACTCGTCCGACACCTTGGCAGGACACTTGCTGGCGCAATCACCGCAGCCGGTGCATCGCGACCAATCGACATAGGTCTGCTTCTGTCTGATTTTGACCGTAAAATTGCCGATGTATCCGCTGACATCATCCACTTCGGAGTAGGTCAGGGTTTCGATGTTGGGGTGATTGTATGCTTCGACCATCATCGGGGTGAGGATGCAGGCCGAGCAGTCATTGGTGGGAAAGGTCTTGTCCAATTGGGCCATGGTCCCACCGATGGAGGGGCGTTTCTCAACCAGATAGGTCTTGTGTCCCATTTTGGCCAGTTCAAGCGCGGCACTGATGCCGCCGATGCCGGCGCCGATCACCAGGGCCGCGTCGGTGACCGGCACGAATTTGTCTTCCAGCGGCTCAAGGTTGCGGGCCTTGCCCACGGCCGACGCCACGATTTTTTTGGCCTTTTCCGTGGCCCCGTCGTGATCGTGGCCATGCACCCAACTGCCCTGATCGCGGATATTGGCCATTTCGAACAAATACTTGTTCAACCCCGCCTTCTCGATGGCAGCCCGGAAAATCGGCTCATGAGTGCGGGGCGTACAGGCGGCCACCACCACCCGGTCAACCAGGCCATCGATGACGTCCTTCTTGACCATTTCCTGCCCGGAGTCCGAGCACATAAACAGATCTTTGCGGGCGATCACGACATCGGGCAGCGTTTCCGCAAAATCGCGGAGCGCCGACACGTCGATGACGCCAGCAATGTTCGTACCGCAGTGACAGACATACACACCGACTTTCGCCATACAAGCCTCCTTTTTCAGGGTGTTGAATCTCACAAAGGTTGCACAAACGGCCACATGCTACGATTCCGCGCCCAGACCGTGCGGGCGAAAATCCTTCTGACACCTCTGTTTTGCACCTATTGTGCTGGCCAACTTTCAGGCAACCGGATTGCATAGACTTTGTAGAAGAGAACAAAATCCCGCGCAACTTTTTTCTTATTTAGCACAATTCGCACAATTGCACATCCATTTCTGCCCCTCGCCTTGTCCATCGAAAATCCCTGTGGATTTATCGAAGTTCCTATCGTATCCCTTAGGTAATTTTGATAATTTTAATCCGTCGCCAGCGAACCAAAGAATCGGAACCCGACCAGGGGCTCATTTTTACTTGCCCATTATTCACCTTTATATTTGCACAATTTGCACAGCACATTTTCCCAATTTTCGCCTTTTAGGGTCAACGCCCGGCAAACGGGCGGATGCAATTGGCCTGGCTCGGCCCTGACGAGGCAATGATGGACAGCAAGGGGAGGCAAGCAACAAAAAAAATGCGTACGCACCGCCTGGTCAGGGCGACGGAAGGGCCAGGCGAGTCCGAAACCGGAAGGTCACGGCCGCTCTACCGAAGCCCGCAACGGGCGGCTGATGGAGGAAAAAGCGGTGGGCGCGACGCGGCATACAGCAAGAAATCAGCCCAAGGATGCCAGCAGAGGCGCCCAGCCGGCCGCCTTGCTTTCCTGGATGTCGGGGACGATCACCACGATCTCGGCCAGTCCGTAATCGGCCAGGGCCTGGCGGATCTCCGCCAGCGTATCCTGCACGATCTCTCTGGGGTGATTGCCGAACACGTTGTAGACCGTGCCCAACAGGCAAATGCCCCGGGCCTTGATAGCTTCCAAACTGAGGCGGGTGTGGTTGATCGAACCCAGGCGGGGGGATGTGACCAACACCAGCGGAAACCGGCGGGCGGCATAGTAATCAAGGAGCCGCCATTGGTCATTGAGCGGCACCATCAACCCACCTGCCCCTTCCACCAGCAGCCAGTCGAAATGGTTCTGTAAGGTGGCCGCCGCCTGGTCCAGCACCCCTATGTCGATGGCGGTTCCGGTCAGTCTCGCCGCCAGCCTGGGGGACGCGGGAAAGGGAAAGAGATAGGGACAGGTGGTTTTGTTGCGGTCGAATTCGGAGAGCGGCTGGTCCATCAGTCGGCGATGCAGGATGATATCGTCCGACATTTCGCTGCAGCCGGTCTGGACAAGCTTAAGCGTCGTAACCGAGTGCCCCTGCTGGACAAGGTGGCGGGCCAGTAGTCCAGTGACATAGGATTTACCGACATCGGTGTCGATGCCGCCCACAGCGATGGTGCGATGCGGTATGGTCATGTTCTCCTCAAACTGGCTGCTCCTTGGGTGTCCATCCCATGTTCACCGGGGTTGGGCCACTATGAACATGGGATGATAGGTAAGGCGGACGCCCTGTTCCCCGGCAAATCGTTCCTGGTAACGGGCGACAAAGTCCGTAACTTGGCGCCGGGTCCACGCCTGCTGGCCGATCGAGTTGACGCCGGTGGCCCTGAGGTGTTGGAGCACTGCGATCGGGGTCGGGTACCACAGGGTTTCCCGCGCCTCCTCGGCGGCCAGAATCCGGAACCGCTCTCCGACCACGTTCTTCAGTTGCTCCAGGCTGCGGTAGGCCAACCCCATACCAGCGACTTCACGAATCTCGTGCAGGTTCTCCTTGCCGTACAGGGAAAAAGCGAACACGCCTTCGGGATAGATGTGCCGGTGCAGCTTGTCGCACAGGATGGGCAGGTCATGCACCCAATGCAGTGTCGAAGAGGAGATCACCAGATCGTAGCGGTCGGGAAGCGGCAGGATTTCGATGTCGCCGGCCAGGAAGGTGATTTTTTCAACATGGGTGTCTATCCGCCGGCAAACTCGCTGTTCAAAGGAGGCGACTAGGTCGCACAAGGTGAAATGGTCGATGCCCGGAAAGCGGGTCAGAGTCTTTTCGGTCAGCAGCCCGGTACAGCAACCGATCTCCAGAACATCGGCGGGCCGGAAGCCGGCAACGGTCGCTGCCAGCAGCTTGAGCAGCCGCGTCGCCACCCGCGATTGCACCGTCGCCTGCTGCTCGTAGGTCGCCGCCGCCTGCTCGAACCTGAGCTTGATGCGTTGTTTGTCGGGAATCATGGGCAATGATCGGGTTACGTCGTACATAAGGTGAAATGCCTCGCAACCCAGCAGTGCGGAAACGGCGCAAAGCGACAGGACAGCGGCGGCAAACGGCCGGGTGTTCAGCCGTCGCCGGGCGAAAAAGCGGCTTCAGTCTTTCTTGTTTTTTTGTCCTACAGACCCCAGAGCAGGCGGCTGTCCACCCACCCAGTCACCCCCTGGACATGCTCGACTTTGGCCCAGCCACCCTGTTTCTGCAGGACTTTAAACACCACGCCGTAGCTGGCTTTGGCGACGACATCGGCGTTCAGGTCCGGTTCTTGGCGGACATTGATCTGTCCGTCGGTCCCTTTGTTGGCCTTGACAATCGCAAACGCACCTTTTTGCGTCGTCTTTTTGTGCACCCACCCGCTACTGCCCTCGAAATCCCTGACCTGGAGCCATTCACCCTTGGTGGCGATCAATTCGAGCGGAAAGCCTGAGTCGAGCTTCCATAGGATCGGGGACCCTGTGCTCGGACCGGAGCGCATGTTGATGTCATTGCCGGCAATGGCCACCACCTCCCCAGCCATGGCCGTCCGGGCCAACAGCAGGACAGAGAGGGCGTACGCCGACAGGAGTGTTCGCGTGTTCATGAACAGCCGTTTAGCGCGCGGGGTTGATCGGAGGGGGCAGGCCGCGTCCGCCAGGCATACCCCGCTATCTCCACGGAAAGCGCATCGAACTGGCAGGCCTCAATGCAGCAGCGCAGGCAACGGATGCACTCTCCGCTGTTCGGCGACTGGTCGACCCGGATGTCCACGGGACAGATCCGGTGACAGGCCCCACACTTTGTACAGTTATCCGCATTAAATTTCAACCGAATCAGGCTGAACCGGTTGAACAGCCCGTAAAAAGCGCCCAGCGGACACAGGGTGCGGCAGAAGGGGCGGCACGCGGCTATCGCCCACAGAAGAACCAGCGCCAGCAGGCTAAGCTTGTACAGATATAAAACGCCCACGCCCGAGCGCAGATCCGGCATCAGCAGCATCATGGGAATCCCGGCCTCCAGAGTGCCGGCTGGGCACAGGAATTTGCAGAACCAGGGAAGCCCCAGGCCGAAATCGTCGATCACGGTCAGGGGCAGAATCACGACCAGCACCAGCAGTACCAGATATTTGCCCCAGACAAACAGCCCTGGGACTGCCACCTTGGGTGACGGTATCCGGTGCAGCAGTTCCTGCACCAGGCCGAAGGGACAGGCCCAGCCGCAGATCAGCCGGCCAAAGACAGTGCCCATCAGGCCCATGCAGCCCAGGACATAGGCGCCCAGGTAGAGGTGTCCACTCCGGAGCGCAAGCCGCACCCCCAAAAGCAGTTGTTGCAGGCTGCCGATCGGGCAGAAGGCGGTGGCCGCAGGACAGGAGTAACAGTTGAGGCCGGGAGAGCAGAGCACCTTCAGTGGTCCCTGATACAGGGTGCCGCTCACCGGAAAGGCCCAGTAGCCGTTGCTGAGGAAAACCCACAGGGCCTGGGCCCAAAGGCGCAACCGTTCCATGCTCAGCCGATGCCGATGCAGGAAAGACACACGGACAGGGACTGCTCCAGCACCCGTGCCGGTTCGTCCACCGCGATCCCGACCAACAGGAGAAATAGGAAGACCAGCAGCAGGATCAGCGGCGCCCGGCGGGCGCGGGTGGGATGACCCGTCAAGGACGGTTTGCGGGCGAGCCGGTTGTCTGGGTTCGGCATCATGCGACGGCAACCTGGAGCGAAAATTTCATCGAAGCGGCGGAAAGCGCTTTCGCACGGCCAAGGGCAACAGCTTGAGCACATGCCTGCGGCTGTCGTGCCAAAGGGCTGAGAGCAGCAGCAAGGCTGATCCAATGACGAATGCGGCAACAGCCAAATTCAGGCTGACGACCCCATGCTGCTTCAGCAGCGTGCTGAAGGCATACAGCACGTAGGCCAATGCCGAAACCATCAATGCCCTGCGATCAATGCAGAGCGCTATGAGCGCCAGGCCCATGTACAACGTCATAACCGCGATCACCTGCCCGATGCTCGTTGTTTGCCTGCTCAATACGCCCAAAGAGGTGAACAGAGGATGGACGAGAAGCGGCGCTGCCAGAAGGTGCAGCCAAAAGGCGACATCCGAACGCCAGGTCAGCCGCGCCACATCTGTTGCGTCCCATCGCAATGCCAAAGCGAAGACGGTCAATCCAGCCATGAAGGTTAGCGCGATCAGCCAATTTTTGGCCTCCGGGTAGCGCATGATGAGCAATGCGATAACCCAGGCAAGCACGGTGCCAGTTCCTGCAGCGATGGTAATGGGGACGCGAAAACGGCGCCAATGCAGCCATGCGGCAAAGGAGGCCGAGGCGGAGGTGGCCACGAGGGATGCGTTGCGGATCCCCTCCGCCAGCAGAGCCCAACCCAACGGGATGCTGCCGATAAAGGCCAGGGACAGGACAATCGCCGGCAGCGCCATGCGCCTCTGTCGAACAAAAAACTCGGCAAGGGACCATGCCGCAGCCGAAACCGCTATGGCGCCGATCCAGGGTGCGGCAGCAGCGCCAATCCATCCCACCGAGACGAGAACGAGCAGGCAGGCTATGGCGACAAATATGTCGTTGAAGCCGGTGACCAGCCGGAAGCGTTCCCCGTCAACCGGTGTTTGGCGTTTTTTGTCTTTGGCGACATGATCCCGGAAGGCGGATGCCGTCTCTTCGGTAAAAATTCCGGCCTCAATGGCGGAGGCAATGTCCTCTTCCGTATAATACATACCTTTCTATCTGACCAGCAGGCCGATCAATCGGTTGAGATCGTCGCTGGAGTAGTACTCGATCTCAAGCCGTCCCCGGCCTCCCTGCTGGACGATCCGCACCTTGGTGTGCAGTTGGTTGGTCAGTTGGTTGACCAGAGCGGCGCAATACGATGGCGACAGCTCCCCCTCGGGTTGGGCGGACTCGGCCTGCCCGGTCGCCGGCTCCGCAGGCCGAGCAGCGCACAAGCGCTCGGCGGCCCGCACCGACAAGCCCTGGTGGACGATCCGGTCGCGCACCTCCCGCAGGCGCTCCGGCTGATCCTTGAGCCGCAGCAACACCCGGGCATGGCCCTCGCTGATCGCCCCCGAAACCACATCCTGCCGCACCGTTTCCGGCAACTGCAGCAACCGCAGGACATTGGTGATGGTCGACCGCTGCCGGCCAACTTTGCGGGCAACCTCTTCCTGGGTGAGGTGGAATTCATCCATCAGGCGGCTATAGGCCAGGGCCTCTTCGATGGGGTTGAGATCGTGGCGCTGGATGTTCTCGATCAGCGCCAGCTCCAAGCTTTCCCGGTCGCCGGCCTGATCCATCACCACCACCGGCACCTCGTCACGGCCCGCCATTTTGGCGGCGCGCAACCGCCGTTCGCCAGCAATCAGGACATAGCGATTCTCGTTGCTGCGGCTGACCAACAGCGGCTGAATCACCCCCTTGTCACGGATGGAATCGGCCAACTGCTGCATTTTTTCCGCATCGAAATGGCTGCGCGGCTGCTGGGGATTTGCAGATATCTTCTCGATATCACACATAAAAAATCGATCACCCTCTTCCAGGCTTTCCTCCGGAAGCAAGGCTCCCACGCCACGCCCCAAGACATTCTTTGCCATCTTATCCCCTCGTCCCATTGGCTCTCTTGAGAAATTCCGCGCCCAGTTGCTGATAGGCCTTGGCGCCGCTGCTGGCCGCATCGTATTCGAGAATAGTCTGGCCATGGCTCGGGCTCTCGCTCAATCGCACATTCCGTGGGATCACCGTCCGGTAGACCTGGTCGCCGAAGTGTTTCTGGATCTCTCTGGCCACAGAGTGGGTCAACCGGTTGCGGCGGTCATACATGGTCAGGAGCAGGCCTTCAATGTACAATTCGCGATTCAGGCTCTTTTTCACCTTGCGGATGGTCTGCACCAGCAAGGCCAAACCCTCCAGGGCAAAATACTCGCATTGCAGCGGGATCAGCACCGAGTCAGCGGCGGTCAGACTGTTGATGGTGATCAGTCCCAAGGACGGGGGACAATCGATGAGGATATAGTGAAACAGATCCTTCACCGGTCGCAGAACCGCCTTCAGTCGTTTTTCCCGGCTCTCCTGATTGACCAGTTCGATCTCGACCCCCACCAGATCGATGGAACCAGGCAGCACAGAAAGGTTCTTCTGCTTGACGGGCAGGATGCAATCGGCAATCTCTTTGGCGCCGATATAGCAGTTGTAGATGTTTTTGTCGCCGCTGGCTGCCCGCACTCCCAAACCGCTGGAGGCATTGCTCTGGGGATCGGAATCGACCAACAGCACCTTTTTGCCCTTTGCAGCCAGGACAGCGGCCAAATTCAATGCGGTGGTGGTTTTGCCGACCCCGCCTTTCTGGTTCGCCAGCGCAATGATTCGTGTATCCACTAGAAATATCCCCCGATAATGCTTTATTGATGAAACATTCGACGAGTATACTATACTCTTGCCGCCCAGAGAACATTTCTCTTTTCCCCAATCACATTTACCCATGTTTCACGTGAAACATGGACTGGAATTCGTAACCTATGGCGGAATACAGCGATGTGCTGATTATCGGTAGCGGCGTGTCAGGGCTCTCCTTCGCGCTCAAGGTGGCTCCAATTGCCCAGGTGACCTTGGTCACCAAAAAAAACAAGGCTGACACCGCAACCAACCTGGCGCAGGGTGGGGTGGCGGCCGTGCTCTCGGTGGAAGACTCCATCGAGGCGCATATCGACGATACCCTAGGGTCGGGCGACGGCCTCTGCAACCAGGATGTGGTTCGGATCGTGGCCAGCGAAGGACCTGACCGGGTGCGGGAATTGGTCGATCTGGGCGTGCGCTTCCAGAAGGGCAAGAATGGCGAGGGGTTCGACCTGGGGATGGAAGGTGGCCATTCAGCCCGGCGGGTTGCCCATGCCTCCGACCTCACCGGCAAGGAAATCGAGCGGGCGCTGCTCGAACAGATCGCTGCGACCCCGAGCATCAAGGTCTTGGAGAATCACCTCGCCATCGACCTGCTGATCGAATCAAAGGCTCAGGGCCGGCAACGGCACAACGACGACCGATGCCTCGGCGCCTATGTGCTGGATCGGACCACCGGGGAGGTCGAGGCCTATCCTGCCGGTGTGACCGTGCTCTGCACCGGAGGTTGCGGCAAGGTCTACCTCTACACCACCAATCCGGACATAGCCACCGGTGATGGCGTGGCCATGGCCCACCGGGCCGGAGCCAAGGTGGCAAACATGGAATTCATCCAATTCCATCCTACCTGCTTCTTCAACCGGGAAGCCAAAAATTTCCTCATTTCCGAGGCGGTTCGGGGAGAAGGCGGCATCCTGATCAATCAGAAGGGCCAGGCATTCATGAAAAAATACGATGAACGCGGCGACCTGGCCACTCGGGACGCGGTAGCGCGCGGAATTGATGCGGAGATGAAGGCCACTGGTACGGATTGCGTGTTCCTCGACATCACCCACAAGCCGGCGCCGTTTCTGATGCAGCGCTTCCCCAACATTTACGCCATCTGCAAAAAATTCGGGGTGGATTTGACTAAAAAGCCGATCCCGGTGGTGCCGGCGGCCCATTACATGTGCGGGGGGGTACTGGTGGACGAGTGGGGCCGCAGCTCGATCACCAACTTGCTGGCCTTGGGGGAAACCGCCTGCACCGGATTGCATGGCGCCAATCGGCTGGCTTCCAACTCTTTGCTCGAAGCTGTGGTCTTTGCCCACCGGGCGGCCCTCTGGTTCAAGGAGGCAATAGCGACCAAGGCCAAATTGCCCCGGGTCGAGGTGGAGCCATGGCGCACCGGCGGGGCTGCGATTCTGGACGAATCCATCCTGATCAAACATAACTGGGATCAACTGCGGCAGTTGATGTGGGACTACGTGGGCATCGTCAGGCGGAAAAAAAGGTTGGATCTGATTCAGACCCGGTTGAGCTTCATGCTGGCGGAGATCAAGGAGCATTTCGACGACTACCTGCTCACCCCGGACCTGGTCGAACTCCGTAACCTGGCAGTCATTGCAGACTTGATCGTGCAGAGCGCCAGCTTGCGTAAGGAATCGCGCGGCCTGCACTACATCCTCGACTATCCGGTCAAGAACGACGCCGAATACCTCAAGGACACCATCCTGCAAAGATAAAAAAAGGCCCCGAAAAGAGTGTTCTTCCAGGGCGAGCCAGTTGGCAATCAATAATTTGCCCCATTGAAGGGCAGTATCATAACCCCCGGCAGCAGCTCTGTGGAACCCAAAGGCGGCCTACCAGCTGCAGGATCATCGGGATCAGGCATCAAAAAGGCTTTTCTTGTTCATTGGTCTCTTCACCTTGAACCTGGTTGCATAGCGCTACAGTCACATTTTAAACTAGCGCGTAACCACAAGTTTTGAGATTTTTACTGCGCCCAAATCACCAACACCCTGAAATTGAACGATAAAACCTACGGCATTGCACTAAAATGTGCACGCAACACGCAGAATTAAGACAGGGGCAGAATCCTGGCGCGAGGACGGCAAGACCCGCAAACGCACTCTGGCCAACCTTTCAGCCTTGAGACCCTCTGTCATCGAAGGACTGAAGGTGCTCCTGAAAGGAGGAGTGGCCATCAGTAGTCCCGAGGAGGTATTCGTTATTGAGCGCAGCCTGCCGCACGGCCATGTGGCCGCGGTGCTGGGCTTGGGAGAGCGTCGCGCTGAAGATCTGCACCGGGCGCTGGACTGGTTACATCAGGCGCAGCCGCAGATTGAGCAGCGTCTGGCGCACCGGCATCCGGCTGGCGGCACAATTGCGCTCTATGACCTGAGCTCAACCTGGCTGACCGGACATTGCTGCGAGCTGTGGCCGCCTAGGGCTACTCGCGTGACGGCAAGCGTGATGAGCCCAGATTGTCTTTGGCCTGATTTGCAATGCCGATGGTTGTCTGATCTCGGCGGAGGTGTTCAAGGGCAAATACCAGCAACAGAGGGAGGGGGAGAGCGCAGTGCGCGTTACCGCAAATTGCAATCAGTAGCAATGCTAGCCACGTCTTATGCATTGGCATTGCGTCCTCCCCTCCGGGTTACCTTCTCCAAGGTTGCCATCGCTTCAGAATGAGACGCATCAGTTCCTCTATCGTCAGCATCGTTCTTGACCAGAATGGAGTCCGCAGCTTCTGGCCATCCGGACACAGCCTGACGCCCTCCCTGTCTTCCGGATGGCAAGCACGGTTTATCTCGCGGTTTGCTCAATTTTTTTCGTGTGATCCAAGGTGGTCATGACCGTTGCCACCATGGAGGAGACATCGGCCAGGTTGGCAGGCAGGATCATGGTGTTGTTTTCTTTGGCTAGTTTGCCGAACTGATCAAGGTATTTTTTTGCCACTTCCAAGTTGGCCGCATCCTGGCCTCCGGGCGCACTCAAGGCCTCGGCCACCTTCCGGATGCCTTCGGCGGTCGCCTCAGCCACCTTGAGAATCTCTTGGGCATGGCCCTCGGCCTCGTTGATCCGCCGCATCTTCTCTCCCTCGGAAAGCGCGATGGCCTCGGCCCGCTCACCATCGGCCCGGTTGATCAGTGCCTGCCGCTCGCCTTCCGACTTGGCGATCTCGGCTCGCTTTTCCCGTTCGGCCCTCATCTGTTTTTCCATGGCCTCAAGCACACTGCGCGGCGGCTGGATATCTTTGATTTCGTAGCGCAGCACCTTGACTCCCCAGTTCTGAGAGGCCTCGTCAAGGGCTTCAACCACATGTCGATTCAAAATCTCGCGGGCCTCGAAGGTATTGTCTAGGGTAATCTTGCCGATGGCCGAGCGCAGGCTGGTCTGGGCCAGTTGGGCGACGGCGTAATGGTAGTTGTCGATGCCATAGGCGGAAAGCCGCGAGTTGACCACTTGGAGGTAGAGGCAACCGTCTATTTCCATGGTTACGTTGTCGGCGGTGATGCAGGTCTGGGCTGGAATATCGATGGATTGTTCTTTGAGGCTCCTTTTATAGGCCACCTTGTCGAAAAAAGGGATGAGGATATGAAATCCGGCCTCCAAGGTGCTGCGGAACTTACCCAGCCGTTCGACTACATATTCATACTGCTGATCAACCACCACCGCGCTCTTGATCAGAATGGCAATGACAAAGACAGCAAACACCAGAACGCCGATCAATAAGCTATCCATCAGGAGTCTCCTTCCGGTAGTACCGGGCTGACCTTGACGGTCAGGTTTATTTTTTCGACAATCCGCACCACGGTTCCCTTGACCAAGGGCACATCCGCCGTGGCCTTCCAGAACGAGCCGGCGTACTTGACCGTGCCCAGCGCAGGCGGCAGGATATCGGCAATCACTTCGCCGGTGGATCCAGGCGACATGCCACCTTCCATGGCGTCGGTGTCGAGCTTCCGACCGAGAAAGACCTTTTTGAAGGTAGAGCGAAACAGCAAAAGCGACAGGAGGCTTGCCGCCAGAAACACCATGAACTGGCCGGCAAGCGGAACAGGATATAGCGCGAAGGCAAGGGCGGCGCACCAGGCGCCGACCCCGAAAAAGAAGACCACCAGGCCGGGAAGCGCCAGTTCCAGTGCCAGAAAGACAATGCCAGCGAGGAACCAAATCAAAACAGGGGAAAAGACAGGCAGGGGGGGCATAGGCAGGCTCCTTGTGAACGTTCTCCCAAAAGATAGCACAGGCTTGCCGGAGCGGTCAAACAAGAAGCGGCTCACGAGCACCGTGCCGGTTGCTGCCGGATGAAATATCAGACCAAAGAGCCGAAAAATAGCATACCAGCCAATTTTGGATCAACCTGTCGATTTTTCCTAAATGGCGGGTTTAACAGCTTGTCAATAGCGTAAATTTTACGTAAGAGAGAGTATCGTTCGCAAGTGCAGAAACCCAATCAATCTCAACCTGATTCCATCCGAAGAAGTCAGCCTGTGCTCAGGAAAACCGTTCCATGTCCGATCATTGTCGATTGCATTGTTCCGGCTTCGCGCTGCCCGGAATCCTGGCCTTCTTGTCTCTGTTTTTCGTTCCCCACGCCTTAGCCGAAAGCGATTCTCTGCTCCCTCAGTCGCCGCCTCCTGCACAGCTGGAGAGCCAGCAGCCGGATATGGTCAATCACGAGCGGGAACAACAACAGTTGCAGCTCCAGCAACAGCTTGAGCAGTTGTATTTCGAGGTATCGGGCAGCATCGCAAGGGAGCCGGTCTACGCATCAAGCTATCTCCTGGATTTATATAGAAAAAACCAGTTCGATCTTCTTTGGGACAACCAGGACAACATCGCCCAGTTGATGGGCGCCATCGTTGCGAGCGCCGAAGAAGGGTTGACCCCTGACGATTATCACCTCAAGGCCCTGACCCATTATTGGAACGAACTGCGGGACCATGAGGGGACCATGACCAGGAAGGTGGAGTACGACATCCTGCTTTCCGATGCCATGGTTTTGTTGGGACAGCATAAACGGTATGGCAAGGTCGACCCGGCCAAAGTCGAGGAAAAACAGAACCTCGCCGCCACCACACCCCGGCCCTCGCCCATCGACGCCTATTTGGGCGCCATCCGCACCGGGACTGTGCGGGTCACCTTGGACAAGTTGTCCCCCCATCATCCTTCCTATCTCAACCTCAAGGAAGCCTTAAGCCAGTACAAGAAGTACGCTGCCAAGGGAGGATGGCGTTCTGTTCCGCAGGGACCGAGCCTCAAGCCGGGCGAGGTCGACCAGCGGGTCACGGCCATCCGGAGCCGCCTGGCTTCGACCGGCGAGTATCACTCCAAAGGGGGTGAATCGAACCTGTACGACGACCAGTTGAAGACAGCGGTCAAGGCCTTCCAGGCCCGGCACCATGTCGAACCCGATGGTGTGATCGGCAAGAGCACGGTGAGCGCCATGAACATTAGCGTGACCGACCGGATCAACCAGATCCGGGTGAACCTTGAACGGACACGCTGGGTGGTCCACGACATGCCCAGTTCCAGCATCATCATCGACATTGCTGGCTTTGCCCTGCAGTATTACCACGACAACCAGCCGGTGTGGAACGCCAAGGTCATGGTCGGTCAGCCATATCACCAAACGCCCGTTTTCCGCTCGGCGATCACCTACATCGTGCTTAATCCGACCTGGACGCCCACCCCGGATATCGTCAAGAACGAAACCGTGCCCAGCATCGTCAAGGATCCGGAGTACCTTGCCAAACAGCGACTGCGCATCTTTGACAGCAGCGGCAGCGAGGTCAATCCCCAAACCATCCGCTGGCATCAGTATCAGGGAAAATACCTTCCCTATACCCTGCGGCAGGATCCGGGAACAGACAATTCCTTGGGAGTTATAAAGTTTCTGTTTCCTAACCCATATCATGTCTATCTCCACGACACACCGAGCAAATCATTGTTCGGTCGTACCCAGAGGGCCTTCAGCCACGGCTGTATCCGGGTCCAGAATCCCCTCGAACTGGCCCGGTTGATTCTCGCCAACGACCCAGGCAATCCAATCACGGTCGAAAAAATGGACCAAATCCTGGCTTCGGGCAAGACCACCACGGTGATTCTCAAACAACCGTTGCCGATTTACCTGATGTATTGGACCACCAATGTCCGTGACGGCAAGGTGATGTTCAAACCCGACCTCTACAACCGCGACGAAGGCATTCTCGCCGCGCTCAACGCACCCCCTTCCCGGTTGGAATCGGCCATCCAGATGCCTGAAGGCAAGAATGGCATGACAACGGCCAATCAGCATGTCAAAGTTGAAAGGATCGTAAGGTTCGTGCAAACGGTCGATCAACAAAATCTGGCGGATCCCAATGCGAAAGATTCCCTGTGAACTGACCCTGGGCAACGGCGAGATGTGATCGTCATGGTCGAACTAAACGACGACGGTACGCTCAAGATTCCGCGTGAGGCCCTTTACGGCTCCTTCCGGGAAAGCGTGCTGGCCTGCCGGGTGATGCGGCCGGAGGATCTGGTTAGCGTGCAACGGGAGAACTGGGTGGGTTGAAGCGGCCCCTCCGGCTGTCTGGTCGTGGCGGGCGATTTGATTTTCCGTGGACAAAAAAAGCCCCCATCCGGCCTGCTACTTGTGAAGCGCCGGAAGGGGGTATTTTTATTAGTTTGATCGTTCCCACGCGCAGGCATTGAAACGCAAGCCCGGCTGAAGTAAGGATTTCCTGTTTTTTTGTCATTTAGACCAACGGGAGAAAACTCCGAGGGTCACGCAGATAACTGACAGAAATATTTGAAATATACGCTCGTCGACAAAAAATGGCTCGGGCGACATCCTGCCGCCCGCAATTGAAAAATTTAATGCGCGTAAAGCGCCTATCAGCCCAGGGCTTCCCGGATTCTGGCCATGGCTTTGCCCACATTGGCCTCGGAGTTGAACGCCGACAGGCGGATATACCCCTGGCCGCACTTGCCGAAACCTGCTCCCGGAGTGCAGACCACTCCGGCCTTATTCAGCAGCAGATCGAAAAGCGCCCACGAATCACCCTTGGCCTCGATCCAAACATAGGGGGCGTTGTCGCCGCCGACGGTGTGGTAGCCCAGTTCGTTCATGGCCTGGCGGATGATCTTGGCGTTGGCCAGGTAGCCGTCGATCAGGGCGGTGCATTGGGCTTTTCCTTCGGGCGAATAGACCGCATCGGCCGCTCGCTGCACCGGGTAGGAAACGCCGTTGAACTTGGTGCAGTGCCGCCGGTTCCACAGCGGGTGAATGGCTTGCTTGGCACCGGCCGAATCAAAGGCAACGCACTCCTTAGGCACCACGGTGTAGGCGCAGCGGGTGCCGGTGAACCCGGCGCTCTTGGAATAACTGCGGAATTCGATCGCCACCTCTCGGGCGCCTTCGATCTCGAAAATCGAATGCGGCAGAGCGGGATCGCGGATAAAGGCCTCGTAGGCCGCATCGAAGAGAATGAGCGCCTTGGCGTCTAGGGCAAAATCGACCCATACCTTTAACTGCTCCTTGGTGATGGTCGATCCGGTGGGGTTATTGGGAAAGCAGAGATAGATCAAGTCCACCGGCTCCTTGGGCAGGTCGGGCACGTAGTTGTTGCGCCGAGTCGATTCCAGGTAGACGATCCCTCCGTAGCGGCCGTCCTTGAAGGCGCCAGTGCGGCCGGCCATGACGTTGGTGTCGAGGTAGACCGGGTACACCGGGTCGGGAATGGCGATTTTGGCATCGCCGGCAAACAGCTCCTGGATATTGCCGGTATCGCACTTGGCGCCATCGGAGACAAACACCTCGTCGGCCTGAATGTCGGCGCCGCGAGCCTGGAAATCATGTTTCGCGATCGCCAGGCGTAAAAACTCGTACCCCTGCTCCGGACCGTAGCCGCGAAAGCCGCCTGCGGTCGCCATCTCGTCGACCGCCAAGTGAAAGGCGGCAATGCACGCGGACGGCAGCGGCTGGGTCACATCGCCGATGCCCAGCTTGATCACCTCGCGCTCGGGATAGGCAGCCTGAAAGGCCGCCACCCGTTTGGCGATATCGGAAAAGAGATACGAGGCCTGCAATTTCAGGTAATGTTCGTTTATTTTCAACATGACTGATTCCTTCGCACATGGGGCGCCGCTCTGCGGACGGCGGTTAGAGTTTGACTTTGACCCGGTTGCTGAACTCGAATCCTTCCGTGGAAAAATCGTAGTCCATCCGGCCGGCGTTCAGCTTCATGTTCGGCGCCAGGATGGTCACCTTGCCCGGACTGACCAGCATCTTGTCGGCTTCGTCATATTCGAGCCGTTCGGAAAGCATGACCTGGTCCCGAAGCGGCTTGACCACCTTGACCTGGTCGGTGAGCACCAGATGCCGCTTGTCGATGAAATAGAGGCCCTTGCGGCTTTCGACATTGATCGGCTCCCGTTCCGAGCCGATGTACATGGCGTTGACCTCCTCCATCTCGATCTCGTGATTGTCGCCTTGGGTGTACGCGCGTTCGGCATCGATCTGCCACTCCTCCTTGCCATTGGTGGTCATGGTGATGGCTACCCTCTCAAGGACGAAATTCTGGATGGGAGTCTCCTCCTGGGGTTGCGCAAACTTTGGGTTGTAGCCGCCGCGAGGAGCGAGAAAGACAGCCAGTGGCGGCCGCCACAGCGGACTGGTGACCAAGAGCAGTACCGGCAGAAGCCAAAGGAGATTGCGGGGATTTTTGATCATCGGTCGAATTTAGCCTGCATCCGCGCCAGATTGCCTTGGGCCTCGAGGATGAGATCGCAGACCTCGCGTACCGCTCCGCGGCCGCCGGGGCGTTCGGTGGTGTAGTGGGCTCGCTGACGGATCTCGGCCACCGCATTGGCGGGAGCAACGGCGAATCCGGCCCGGTTGAGTAGGGGTAGGTCCATGAAGTCGTCCCCCATGTAGGCAGTCTGCGGCGGCCTTAAGCCGGTGGCCTTGAGGATGGACTCGTAGGCGGTTAATTTATCCTGCTGTCCCTGCAGGACATGGGCCATTTTCAGATCACTGGCGCGGCGCTCTACCGCCTCAGAGGTGCGGGCGGTGATGATGCCCACCGCCACCCCGCTGTCCTGGAGCAGCCTGATGCCCAAGCCGTCCTGGGAATTGAAGCACTTGGCTTCGCCGCCGCCGGAGATATACATCAGGGAACCGTCGGTGAGCACGCCGTCGACATCGAGCAGCAGCAACTGAACCTGTCGGGCCCTGGGCAGGGCGGCCTGCCAGGCGACGCCGCGTTCCTGCGGCCGGGTCCGTTGCATGGACCGGTTGCGCAGCGCCTCGGTCAGCTCGCAGTCGGTCGGGTAGGGCGCTCCCGGTCTGCCGCAATACTGTTCAGCCATTGATGACTCCGGATACAGCCTGGCGCACCGCCAGCAGCTGTTTGAGCAGAGGTTCCACCTCGGCCAGGGGCAAGGAGTTGGGCCCGTCGCACAGTGCCCTGTCCGGGTCGGGATGGACCTCTAAAAACAAACCGTCGATGCCCACCGCCATCGCCGCTCTTGCCAGGATCGGGATGAACTCGCGCTGCCCGCCGGAGCACGAACCGGCGCCGCCGGGCAGCTGGACCGAATGGGTGGCGTCGAACACCACTGGAAAGCCTAGGGAGCGCATGACCGGCAGGGAGCGCATGTCCACTACCAGGTTGTTATACCCGAAGCTGGAACCACGCTCGGTGAGCAGTATCCGCTCGCTGCCGGCGCTGCGTACCTTGTCTACCGCGTTGGCCATGTCCCAGGGTGAAACGAACTGCCCCTTCTTGATGTTGACCACTTTGCCGGTGCGGGCGGCGGCCACCAACAGGTCGGTCTGGCGGCAGAGGAAGGCTGGAATCTGAAGAATATCGAGCACATCGGCGGCAATTTTCGCATGGGCCGGCTCGTGGATGTCGGAAAGCACCGGCACCCGCGCCTCTTCGCGCAGCCAGCCGAGAATCTGAAGCCCCTTCTCTGGACCAGGTCCCCGGAACGAAGCGAGCGAGGTCCGGTTCGCCTTGTCGAACGAGGCCTTGAACACGTAGGAAAGGCCCAGGCGAGCGGCCACGGCCCGCATCTCCACGGCAATTTCCCTTGCGAGTTCGGCATCTTCAAGCACGCACGGACCGGCGATCAGCAGCAGAGGAGCCATTGGCCCAACATCGATGGGTCCGGCGGGAGTGGGGGTGATGTGAACGGTGTTTGTCATTTCACAAACGGTCACCTTGGCCGGAGGCCATGGCGGCTTTGATGAAATCCCGGAACAGGGGGTGGGGCTGCATCGGCTTGGATTGGAACTCGGGGTGGAACTGGCAGCCGAGGAACCAGGGATGGTCAGCCAGCTCGACGATCTCCACCAGATTGCCGTCTGGAGAGGTGCCGCTGACGATCAGGCCGGCCTCCTCCAACGGCGCCCGATAGGCGTTGTTGAATTCGTAACGATGACGGTGACGTTCGCTGATCTCGTCCTTGCCGTAGGCTGCGGCGGCAAAGGTGCCGGGTTTGAGGGTGCAGGGATACGCGCCGAGCCGCAACGTGCCGCCCATGTCGGAATCCTGATCGCGCTTCTCGATTTTGCCGGTACGGAAATCGAACCACTCGGCCATCAGATAGATAACCGGATGCGGGGTAGCCTGGTTGAATTCCACCGAATGCGCACCCTCAACTTGGGCAATGGTGCGGGCAAATTCGACCACAGCCAACTGCATTCCCAAACAAATTCCGAAAAACGGGATCTTGTGCTCGCGGGCATAGGCCACGGCCCGGATCTTGCCTTCCATGCCGCGGCTGCCGAAACCGCCGGGCACCAGGATGCCGTCGCAGTTGGCGAGCTGCTCCAAAGCCGTGCCTTCTTCCAGGCTGTCGGCGCTGATATACTGGAGGGCCACCTTGGCATCGTTGACGATACCGCCGTGGATCAGGGCCTCGTGCAGACTCTTGTAGGATTCCTTCAAGTCGACGTACTTACCGGTGATGCCGATGGTCACCGTGCTTCTAGGGTTCCTGATCCGGCGCACCAGCCGCTCCCAGGGATCCATATTGGGCGCCCCGGTCCAGATGCCCAGTTTTTCGAGGATGCGGTCATCGACTCCTTCCTGTCTGATCTTCAGCGGCAATTCGTAGATGCTCTCCACATCCACCGCCGAAATGACCGCGTTGGCGTCGACATTGCAGAACAAGGCGATTTTCTTCTTCAGGTCGTCGGTGAGCGGCTGCTCGGCCCGGCACATGAGGATATCGGGCTGGATGCCCGAGGCCAGCAGTTCCTTGACCGAATGCTGGGTCGGCTTGGTTTTCACCTCGCCGGCAGTCCTGATGTAGGGCACCAAGGTCAGGTGGATAAACAGGGTGAATTCCCGGCCCAGGTCGGTGCGAAGCTGGCGGATCGCCTCGATGAAGGGCAGCCCCTCAATGTCGCCCACAGTGCCGCCAATCTCGATGATGGCCACGTCGGCACAACCGTCCAACTGGACGATCGCTTCCTTGATCTCGTCTGTGATGTGGGGGATAACCTGGACCGTGCCGCCCAAATACTCCCCGCGGCGCTCCTTCATGATCACCGAATAGTAAATGCGGCCCGATGTGTAGTTGTTCCTCTGCCCCATGACCGCGTTGGTGTAGCGTTCGTAATGCCCCATGTCGAGGTCGGTCTCGGCGCCGTCGTTGGTGACATAGACCTCGCCGTGCTGAAAGGGGTTCATGGTGCCGGGATCGACGTTGATATACGGGTCGAGCTTCAGGAAGGTCACGGTCAGACCGCGCGATTCGAGCAGCGCGCCGATGGAGGCGGCCGACAGGCCCTTGCCCAGGGAGGAAAGGACTCCGCCGGTAATAAAAATGAACTTGGTTTTTTTACTTAAGGAAGCATGCATACCGTAACCTTTCAGCTCAGGAAAACAGCGAGGGAGGCAGCCAGGCCGCCGGATGAACGATTGGGCAAAAACTATACACGATCCCCCCCCTCTTTACAAGTCGGCGCATAGCGAAAACCAACCATAAAACCTGTTGATTTTATTATTGAAAGCAAAACATCACCCTGAACGCTCATCGCTCAAACCCCATCCCACAGCAAGCGAGTCAGGTCGAGCAGGCGCTGTTGCTGGGCCTCGGTCAGGGGGGTAAAGGGAGAGTTGTCGTAGGTGGTTTCGCGGTTCTCCACCACCAGCACTTTGGCGTCCGAACTCAAGGTATGGGTGTGCCAGACCGCCTGCTTGACGTTATACACGCATCCCGGCTGGAGATCCTCGGCATGGATCTCGGTGACCGCGTATTGTCCTTCACCGACAAACAGGATGCAGCGGCCGGCCAAGAGGACGAACACCTCGTCGGTCTCGTTGTGGCGCTGCATCCGGTCGAGGCGTACCGGCAGCAGGTCGGCGCTGTAGTTGAGAACCGCCACCCGCCAGGCCCCGAAATCGACCAGAGGTTTGTATCCGTGGCCGCTGTACTCGCATATTTCAAGAAGTTCACGATTCATGGCGATGGGTCGCCGGACTGGCCGGCTTTGGGGGCTTGGTGAACATGGCTGCTTCAGACGATGCAAGACGAGAGTTTCTATCATCCCCATTCAAAGGCCGCAAGAAAAAGGCGCCGATCCCATGCGCTGACCGTAAGGCCGAGCGGGCCGATATCTCGGAAATGCTAGGTTTTTATTGACGTTGTCATCCGGTTGCAAGTATACATCGACAACCGTTACTTCCTTGTCCTTCATTCTTTTTTCGAGGCCAATCTATGAGTACACTTTCCCGTTTTTTTCTCGCCGCCACCCTGGCCAGCGCCCTTCTTTTCCAAGGCGGCTGCGCCCCGAAACCGGTTTCTCCCTACGCCGGAGGGGGCACAGGCGCTGCCGATAGCATGAACGGCAACCAAATGGGCAGCATTACCGAGGAAATGGGGCCAGGAACCAATGGCGGCCATGGCGGCGCCGAAGGGCTCGACTCCACTGGCCGAGGCGGCTCCGGCAGCCTAGGCGGTGATGCCGACTCGCAGAGCGATGCCTACAAACGTGAACACGGTCGCAGCTCCCCCCAGTTCAAGCCGATCTACTTTGACTACGACCAGTCCAAAATCAGGGGCGACCAGATCCCGGTCATGGAGCACAATGGCACCTACTTGCGCAACAATCCCACGGCTCGGGTGCTGATCGAAGGCAATACAGACTATCGGGGCACCAACGAATACAATATCGCTCTGGGTGAGCGGCGCGCCGTAGCGGCCAAAAAGTACCTACGCGAGTTCGGCATCGACGCAAGCCGTATCCGCACCGTCAGCTATGGCGAGGAGCGTCCGTTGTTCACCGGCAGCAGCGAAGACGATTACGCCCACAACCGGCGCGACGATTTCATCCTCGAATAAAACGACCCGCTCATTGATTTCCCTAACAAAGCCTGGGGAGCGACCGGATGGCTGCTCCCCAGGCTTTTTTTGTTCGTCCCGCCTTGTTATTCTAAATATTTCCAGCAATGTCCGGTTAAGTTTTTGCATGTATGATATTGTCGGGGTATAGGCAGTCCTTGCATGGCAGATTCAATGTATTCCGTTCGGTATTCATTGAGGATTTGGTTGCGTAGTTGGCGGACCCGGTGGATGGAGACCGGCTCACCTTGCTCACCATGGCAGTAGATGGCCAAAAAGATATAGGGCACCTCGAAAAACCCAACCCGGTTCACGAGGTGAAAAAGAGGTCTTGGTGACGTATTTATACTTTTATCTTATGCGCAAATAGTGTGCTATCTCTTTGTAAATATAATTAAAATTGATCGCATGCCACGTATGCTGTAAAAGTGAAAATACACAAGCGCCATGAAGCAACTCAATTTTTTCGCCGAAGCAAAACGACTCCGCCGCTTGTCCACGGTAGGCGATCCCCTGGAAAAAATGGTCCTGACGGTGGATTTTGGACACGACGAAACAGGCTGAACCGCAGCCTCGTCAACCGGTCCTGGTGCCCGCTCTGCTACGGAGAGAGTAAGGGCCCCTTCATCGCTCCGGCCCGAGCAACTTCAAAAAACGCCCTCAGTTCGTTTTTGCCCTTCTGCGTTTTTCTCCCGCTTCAAAAACGACAGTGAAGTCGTTTTTGGCGCCTCGACTCACCGGGCGTCCTCAAAACCGTCCGCAAGTTCGTTTTTGTCCAGCTTGAAGCAGCCAGCCGCCACCAGAGCCCCAACTCGACACAGAGAGCAATAGCGTTTAAACATCGTTTAGTTTTTCCTGTAATCGTTTTTCTGCCCGCAACCTTGCCCTAGGGGTGGACTGCCCCGAGAAGTCGATTACAGGGCTTCTCAGGGCTTTTTTCTTCCCGGCCTCGATGCCGCTTTTATTTTTCATCAATGTCGCCTCGAAATTGGCTGCCGAAGCTGATCTGCTCAAACCGGTTCGCAAGGCATTGGCCACCATCGTCAAACACGGCAAAGCCATCCTTGCCCGTTGGGATTCCGGCCACAGCAACGCCAGGATCGAAGCGCTCAACGGCATCTTCCAAGCCGCCAAACGCCGGGCAAGAGGATTTCGGAACGACGAAACCTTCATCACCATAATCTACCTCATCGCCGCTCCGATTCAGAATATTCTGAAATCCACATGAAACGACGAAGAGCCGAATAAATCCCGGACGCCTGAAGGCGTCGCGGCAGGAAGCGACCCTCGCCGTCTTCAACCGCTTCAAGACCCGCGCTCTCGGTGAAATTCCCGCCGAGCCGGGTTTCTGGGCGTCCTAAGGCTTTGCCGGCGGCGAACTCACCGTCGAAGTCAGAAAAGCACCAGGCACCAGACCACCACCACCTGGACAATAGCCATGAAGACGGCCGCCGAACCAAGGTCCTTGGCCAGGCCCGACAACTCATGGCGCTCGGGGCCGATCCGGTTGACCACCACCTCAATGCCGGTGTTGAGCAGTTCGACGATCAGCAGCAGGATAAGGCTACCCGCCAGGAGTGCACGCTCGACATTGCTGTGGCCGAGCCAGCAGGCCACCGGCAAAAGCGCCAGGCAGACGAGCAGTTCCTGGCGGAAGGCCTCTTCGTTGCGATAGGCTGCGGTTAACCCTACATACGAGCAGCGCATGGCCCGCATGATCCGGGCCATGCCGGTTCCGTTCACCTTCTTCTGTTCGTCCATCCTTGTCGTGTCTCAGTTGCGGGTTGACGGATACTATCCGGGGCGGGGCAAGGACGCGACCGTATGATCGTTCCCTTCATTTTTGGGCGAAACTACACTATTTGGCCACGCTTTTCCAGGCCCAATTCCGCAGGCGCGGCTCCCGCAGCAAAATCGATTGCCGCTTTCCTCGCTATGTGGTATTTACTCGGAAAAATTATCACTTAAAGTAACGAGGGCTTGGAAATGGGCCGTGAAGGATTTATTCAGTTACGGGTGAAGTTGGGAAAAACCCAGAAGGCGCTGGCCGAGCTGCTGGGGGTTTCGCTCAAGGCCGTCCAAAGTTACGAACAGGGGTGGCGCTCCATCCCCTTCCATGTCGAGCGACAACTCTATTTTCTGGCCGCCAATCAACAGAACAGCGGCCAGCCCAGCCGCAAGGATTGCTGGGCCATTAAACGGTGCGTACACAAGAAGGAGTGTTCGGCATGGGAATTCCAGGCTGGACGTTGCTGCTGGTTTCACGGTAGCACTCGGGGTGCAGGCGCCATCGCCAAAGACTGGAAAGAAAAGATGACAATCTGCCGCAAGTGCGAAGTTCTGGCCTCCTTATTCTGATTCCGTTGCTGACAGCCATGTTCTTCCTGTTTTTCGATTTTTTTTCCTCACCGCTGGTCTTTGTCCGCCATCAATAGACAGCCATCCATGGTTCAGTTGAAGGTCGGCGTCGCCATGAGCGGCGGCGTCGATTCGACCATGGCCGCCTCGCTCGTGTACGAGCAGGGGCATGATGTGCACGGTTTTTTTATGCTGCTGCCGCTTCCTGGCCTGGACGAACACCTGTCGCAGGTCCGACAGGTGGCTGGACAACTGACCATTCCCCTGACAGTGATCGATATGCGCCGTCACTTCACCGACCAGGTCGTCGGATATTTCACCGCCACCTATCAAAGCGGCTTGACGCCCAACCCATGCATCCACTGCAATCACGCCATCAAATTCGGCCTGTTGGCCGAGGCCATGCGAACCCATGGCATGGACCGGATCGCCACCGGCCACTATGCCCGCATCGACCAGCGTGATGGCCAGTCCTTCGTGGCCCGTGGCGTTGACCGTCAGAAGGATCAATCCTATTTTCTCGCCCGCCTGGATGCGGGGCAGGTGGGGCGCATTCTCTTTCCCTTGGGTCGCTGGACCAAGGAGCGGATTTACCATCGAGCAGCAGGCCTGGGCTTTCGGTTTACAGGCCAGGAGAGCCAGGACGTCTGCTTTCTGGCCTCTGGCCTACCCGCCTTTCTGGCCGGCCAGGGTATCGGCGAACAGGCCGGGCCGGTGGTCACCCGCGATGGCCGGCAGCTCGGCGAGCACCGGGGCGTATGGCAGTACACCATCGGCCAACGGCGGGGATTGGGGCTGCCCGACGCCACGCCCTGGTATGTGGTAGGGCTTGACGGCCTCGGCAACCGGGTGGTCGTCGGCAAGCACGACGAATTGTTTAGCGACCGTTGCACCATCCATTCCCTGCGCTGGACGCACCAGCCGCCGACCCTGCCCTGGCGCGGCCTGGTGCAACTGCGATCCCGTCATCAGCCGGCATCGGCCGAATTGATTGTCGCGGCCGCCGGCACCTGGCAGTTGACCTTCGCCAGCCCCCAGTGCGCCATCGCTCCCGGCCAATTCGCCGTCTTCTACGAGGACGACCTGGTTGTGGGCAGCGGTGTGATCGCAGCGAACACCGAGACGGAGCGAAGCGTGTGAAACGGATCGCCATCGCCACTTTGGGGTGCAAGGTCAACCAATCCGAGTCCGCCGCCTTTGCCAGCGGGTTCGAGGCCTGCGGCTGCGTGCTGGTGCCGTTTCGGGCCGAGGCCGACGTCTATGTGATCAATACATGCACGGTTACCGCCAAGGCCGGGCAACAGTCGCGGCAACTGATCCGGCGCGTCCTGCACGAACATCCCACTGCCCGGCTCGTCGTCACCGGCTGCTATGCCCAGATGGATCCGAACGCGGTGCTCGACCTGACCGAACAACCACTGACCGTCGTCGGCAACGGCAACAAGCACCGCCTGGTGGAGGCGGCACTAGTGGAAAACCCGCCCGACTTGGTCCTGCTCATGGGCAACGTCAGCACCAAAAAAGAGATTTGCCCGCTGCCAGCCAGCCGCTTTCCCGATCGTACCCGCGCCTGCCTCCGCATCCAGGACGGCTGCAACAACTTCTGCTCCTACTGCATTGTGCCCTACACCCGCGGCCCCAGCCGCAGTCTGCATCTGGCCAGCGTGCTCGACCAGGCCGCGGTTTTCAGCGACCAAGGGTATGGCGAAATGGTGATCACTGGCATCAATGTCGGCAAGTACGGGCTCGACCTGGACGAAGGTTATACCATCTACAGCCTACTGGACCGGCTGTGCCGCGACTTTCCGGCCTGCCGTATCCGCCTCAGTTCAATTGAGCCCGCCGAAGTGAATGACGCGCTCCTGGAGATGTTGGACCAGCACGCCAACCTGATGCCCCACCTGCACATTCCCCTGCAAAGCGGCGATGACGCGGTGCTGACCAGGATGAACCGCAGGTATGGCCGCGCTGAATTCGCCGCCCTTATTCGCCGGGTGCGTGAGCGCCTGCCCGGGGTCACCATCGGCTGCGACGTGCTGGGCGGCTTTCCCGGCGAGACAGATGCGGAGGCCGCCAACACCTACAGTCTGCTGGCCGAGTTGCCGGTGGACTATCTCCATGTCTTCCCCTATTCCCGTCGGCCCGGAACCCTGGCCGCCTCGTTTTCGGGGCACCTGCCCGGACCGGTGAAGGAAGAGCGGGTACGCCGGCTGCGCGCCCTGGATGCGGCCAAACGGCAGGCCCTCTACCGGACCAATATCGGCCGAACCCTCCAGGTGCTGGTCGAGCGGCGGCAGGCGAAAAGTGGCCTGCTCCAGGGATTTTCCGAAAACTATCTGCCGGTGCTGTTTGCCGGCTCCTCCCAATGGATCCGGCGAGTGGCCCCGGTGCGGCTGATCGCGGTCGAGGCCGGTCAACCAATGGGGATCATTGCCGAAGACCTGCTTGAGGAAAGTCGGCAAACCAGGTAAGCTGGGCTACTCGATTTCCGAGGCGGCGAGTGGCTGGTGCACGGCCTCCGCGCTGGACGGGCAAGGGATGCGCCAGCCCTTCCCTTGGGGCTTTTGACTGATCATCATAAGACAATCGTTGCCTAATTTCAGTTAGCCAGCTTATGCCATCAGCGACTATCAAACTTTTTTTGCCGTACGGCGACGCAAAGCGGTTGCGCGTCTGCGAAGTCTCGAGCTGGACCGGCAAAGCCCAGGCTGCTCCGAGAGCAGAACTCAATACCTTCCTTCTCCGCGAAGAAGCTTTTGAAAGGGCAATGCCTTGATCGTCGCGTTCCGGATATGGCTACGTTGCAGGCGGAATTGGGCGCTTGGCAAAAATTCTACGGCCGTGGTCGCCGAACGACCTTCCGCCGAAACACAACATCCGTTTGTCGTCACACTTCGCAACAAACTTGTTCAGGACGGAACACTTGCCAAGAGGCAAGGTTTCTTCATCTTCACCAAGGATACCGAATTTGACAGTCCGAGTGCCGCAGCCGCTGTAATTCATGGAGGGGGGCAATGACCTTACCTCTTTTGGAAAGATGCAAGCGGTAAATCGCTCAAAGAACTCGAAGAGGGCTAACTGGTAAGCAAGCGACTCGTTCGGGCGATGCGCCTGCAACGAGCACCGTAGGAATCCCCCGCAGTTAGGCAGGGGAGAATGTCAAGAGAAGGACCATGATCGGAGAAATTATCGCCATCGGCGACGAGCTGACCTCGGGCCGGATCGTCAACACCACCAGCAGCCTGGCGGCACGGGAGTTGTTCCTCCTAGGGCATGAAATCCGGGCCATACACACCATCGGCGACGTGCCCGACCTGATCGGCCATACCCTCAAGACTGTTGTTGCCCGGTGCGATTTCGTCATCGTCACCGGGGGACTAGGGGCCACAACCGATGACATGACCAACGAGGCCGTGATCAAGGCGCTGGGCGTGGCCGGCATGGTGCACCCCGGGGTGCACGCCAATATCGCCTCCCGCCTGGGCAGGGGTGGCGATGGAGCCGGTTTCCTGGCCAGATTGGCGTGGCTGCCCGAGGGAGCGGAGGTGCTTGACCCCGAATACCGCATGGCCGGCTACCTGCTTCGCCACCAGGGCAAGCCGATCTGGTTCCTTCCCGGTGTGCCGCCTCAGATGGAAATTCTGCTGCGCACCAAAGTGCTGCCCGGCCTGCAGAACTTCGACCACAACCACGCCCGGCCGGCCCGCCAGACCGTCTACCTCACCTGCGGCCTTTTCGAGACCGAGATCAACCAGCGCCTGCGGCCGCTTGAGGAACAGGGGCTGGCGATCGGCTATTATCCGGTGGGCTGCGAGGTCCATATCTGCCTGACCACCCGCCCAGAGCCAAGCTCGGCCGGTTTGTCTTTGCAGGCCGCCGACGCCTTCATCCGCGAGGCCTTGGGCGACAATCTCTACGGGATGGGCGGGGCAACCCTGGCTGCGGCCACAGGTTGTCTGCTGGAGCAGCGGGGCTTTCTGCTCGGGACCGCCGAATCGTGCACCGGCGGGCTGATCGGCTTCACCTTGACCGCAACGCCGGGCAGCTCCCGCTGGTTCAAGGGAGGGGTGATCGCCTATGGCAATGACATCAAGGAGCGGCTTTTGGGGGTCGATCCGGCCCTGTTGGCCCGCCACGGCGCTGTGAGCGGC
Organism: Desulfobulbus sp.; assembly: GCA_009778955.1. Classification (GTDB taxonomy): domain Bacteria; phylum Desulfobacterota; class Desulfobulbia; order Desulfobulbales; family Desulfobulbaceae; genus Desulfobulbus. Next base: position 24,354 of record WRFD01000001.1, on the reverse strand, counting down.
GAAACGGCCCGGGCCATGGCCGACGGAGCACTGCGACTATTCGACTGCGACATCGCCGTGGCCACGACCGGCATCGCCGGACCCGACGGTGGCACCCCGGACAAGCCGGTAGGCACGGTGTATCTCGCCTTGGCCACCCGCGACACCGTCATCGACCGGCTCTGCCTTGTTACCGGCTCCCGCCACCAGATTCAGGAGAAGACCGCCCAAACCGCCGTGGATATGGTGCGCCGGGCTCTTCTTGCCCGTTAACTGCAAGTTGCAAAGGAGAAATGCATGACAAGCGCCACCGAGAACAATGAAGGCCGCCTGAAAAGCGTGGACAATGCCATCACCCAGATCCACCGGCAGTTCGGCAAGGGTTCGATCATGCGCCTGGGCTCGACCGAGAGGGAGAACATCCCGGTCATCTCCACCGGCATCCTCTCGGTGGACCTGGCCCTGGGGGTCGGCGGCTTGCCAAGAGGCCGGGTCACGGAGATCTACGGCCCCGAGGCCTCGGGCAAGACCACTTTGGCCCTGCACGTGATCGCCGAGGCCCAGCGCCGGGGCGGCAACGTCGCCTTCATCGACGCCGAACACGCCCTCGACACCGCCTATGCCGAGCGGCTGGGCGTTGATGTCGACAACCTGCTCATCTCCCAGCCCGACTTCGGCGAACAGGCGCTGGAAATCGCCGAGATTCTGATCCGCAGCGGCGGGATCGACGTGGTGGTCATCGACTCGGTGGCAGCGCTGGTCCCCAAGGCGGAGATCGACGGCAATGTCGGCGACCAGCACGTAGGCCTCCAGGCCCGGCTGATGAGCCACGCCATGCGCAAGTTCACCGGCGTGCTGTCGCGCACCAACACCGTGCTGATTTTCATCAACCAGATCCGGATGAAGATCGGGGTCATGTTCGGTAACCCCGAGACCACCACCGGCGGCAACGCCCTCAAGTTCTACAGCTCGATCCGGATCGACATCCGCAAGACCACCCAGATCAAGGAGGGCCAGGATGCCATCGGCAACCAGGTCAAGGTCAAGGTGGTCAAGAACAAAGTGGCGCCGCCGTTCAAGTCGGCCGAGTTCGATATCGTCTACGGCGAGGGCGTCTCTAGGACCGGCGACCTGCTCGACCTCGGCGTGGCCCAGGGGATAGTCGACAAGAGCGGCGCCTGGTACAGCTACCAGGACGAACGCATCGGCCAGGGGCGGGAAAACGCCAAGAAATATCTCAAGGAACATTCGGACACCGCAGCCGACCTGGAGCGCAAGCTCCGCATGGCCTTCGGCATGCCGGTGGACGGCGAACCCGCTGGCGGTTGATCTGTCCGCACATGTTGGCCCCAAACGTCTTTGCGCTGCCATGGAGCCAGAATTCATCCGGGCGATTGCATCGCTGCTGATCCGGTAACCGAATGATAGAAGACCGCTACGACATAGCTTTTGCGGCGAACCTTGCCCAGCGTAAGAAGCAGATTCAGCTAAATTACTGCCCGGTTACCGCCGTGAACAAATGGTTTGCCAGGAGGCCCGGAGCCTTGTTCCGGGCCCTTCTGCTCGCCGAGTTTTCCGAAAATCCTGGAAAATGCGCTCACTGTCGAGCCAGCCTTTCCACGACAGGTGCGGCCCCAAAAAACAGTTGCCAATGCTCTCATTGTGGAGAGGAGCCCAAGTTCCCCAACGGAACCAAAGCGCCACTGATCGAGGTGCTCATCATCGAACAATATCGGCTTGAGACGCTCGCGCATGTGCCGCTGGACGTAAGGCCAACATACACAAGAACACATGCGCTCGTACGCGCTCGCTGTTGTAATGGAAGACCGGACGCACATGCATGGCCATGGTCTTGATCGAGCGGAAGGCCCGTTCCACATGCGCCAGGCTCTTGTAGACGGATGCCGCAGCCGAGGCGTCCATGGCGGCGCCGTCCAGACTGGTGCGGATCACATGCAGCCCATCGAGGGCGGCTTCAGAGGCTATGGCCTCTTCGCGGCGATGGCAGGTCAAGCTCGTCTCGGTGATCGCGAGCTCGAAATGCTTGGCCATGCGAAAGCGCTCGATGATTCCGCCAACCCGGAGGGCGATGGCCTCCCGGCCGCGGAGTGGCCGGCGGGCACGCTGGGCGGCTGCCGCGATCTTGCCCAGTTGCTCCTCGGCGGCGGCCAGCAACTCCTGACGTTTGCGGGCACGCTGATCAGCCAGGAGCGGGTGCGGCAGACGACCAAACGCTCTCCTGGAAACTGCCCGCTGCGCAGCTCCGTCAGGTTGCGCTCGTCAAACAGCGACAGCTGGATCGGTCCATGCTCGGCCATCAGTTGGGCGATATAAAGGCGGCGCAGAAAAAACCGCCCTTGCTGGCAATATGGCATCTTTTTTCCTGATCCGGTTAATCTAGGCCGGTTGAGGCGGTGTTTACCGCCCCTGCTGCTCCTTGAAGCGGACCAGGGCGGCCAGGAATTCGCAGCAGGGGGTGGGCATGCCGTATTTTCGGCCCTGAGCCGCGACATAGCCGACCATGGCGTCGATTTCAGTGGGTTTGTGGTGTTCGAGATCCTGGAGCATAGAGGGCCGGTGGTTATAGGTCGCGGGAACCTGTTCACGGTAGAAGAACTTGCGGTAGGAGGCGGCATCGGGCCAGGGCGTGGAACCGCCCATGGTGGAGATGAGGGCAAAGGTCTCGTCGATCACCCGGTCGATGAGCGCCCTGGTTTCGCTGTGATCGGCGAGCGCGCCGTAATGGACTCCAAGGATCGCGCCCAGCGGGTTGAGGGCGCAGTTGTAGAGGAGCTTGGCGAAAAGCGATTGGTAGATGTCGGCCACGGCGATGCTGGGCAGTCCCACGTGGCTCAGCGCCTCGGCCAGCCTTTTCGCCGCCGCCGGGATGACGCCGCGTACGCAGCCTCCCACGTGGACGGCATCTGCCGACACCGTAATCCGCACCAGGCCAGGCCGCTCAATTGCAAACCCAGTGATCACCCTGGCGGCCAGGCTACGTTCGCGCCCCAGGCACTCTTCCAGCTTTTCCAAATTGCCGCAGCCGTTCTGCATCGACACCACCGGGCAATAGCAGCGATTCAGGCCGGCGATATCGGCCAGGGCCGCATCGGTGTCGTAGGTCTTGGTAGTGAGCAGGATGATGTCGTAATGCTCGCCGCTGCGGGCCTTGAGGTGGGTGAGTGGGACGAGCCGCTCAGGGGGCGCGTGGTGCTCGCCGAAGATGCCGGTCACCGACAGTCCCGAGGTCCGCACCGCCTCGACAAACCGCGGCCGCAGAACCAGATCGACCCGGTGGCCGTCTTCAGCCAGCAGGCAGCCGATCGCCTGGCCCAGAGCCCCAGCCCCATAGATGAGAATATGCATGTCGCCTCCTTTCTGCCAACAGTTCAAGACTGGCGGCTTGCTGCCGCCGACCGGCATGGAACTGATCGTCATCGCGGCCATGGCCGCCAACCGGGTCATCGGCTTCCATGATACCATTCCTTGGCGGATACCGGAAGAGATGGCCCATTTTAAAGCGGCCACCATGGGGCATCCGCTGATCGTGGGCCGCACAACCTACCAGTCCATAGGCGGCCCTCTGCCCGGCCGTCGGATGATCGTGGTCAGCGGCAATCCGGCATTCCGCCCACATGCCGACTGCGCGGCGGCTGCCTCCCTGGCCGAGGCCATCGCCCTCTGTGCCGGCGCCTCCAAGGTGTTTGTCGCCGGCGGCGCCCAGTTGTACCGGGAGGCCCTGCCCTTGGCCGACACCCTGATCCTCACGGTGGTCGACCGGGAGTATGAGGGCGATGCCTTTTTCCCCGATTTTTCCGATCTACCCTATAGATGCATCGAGCGGAAGATCCTCCCGGCGGCAATCCCCCTGACGGTCGAGACCTACCGGCGGCAGGGCGCCTGTCCAATTCCCTGATTGATTCCGGGATGATGCATTTGCCCCAGATTTGTGCTACAGAGAAGCCATGCGACGCTTTTTTTTGCCTCCCCATGCCCTGGCCGGCAATCGGCTGGTCCTCACCGGACCCGAGGCGCATCATTTGGCCGCTGTCCTGCGGCTCAACCCTGGCCAGACCGTGGAGCTGTTCGACGGCCAGGGCAAGGTTCACACCGCCCTGCTCCTGGCCGTGGACCGCGACCGGGTGATGGCCGAGATCACCGCCACCCGGCACGAGCAGCCGACGTTCGCCTCACCGCTGACCCTGGTCCAGTGCCTGCTCAAGGGCAAGAAAATGGATTTTTTGGTGCAGAAGGCCACCGAACTGGGCGTGCACACCCTGGCGCCGCTGGTATCTCGCTACTGCGAAAACCACGGCGACCGGGAGCATCAGCACCAACGCTGGCGCCGGATCATGCTTGAGGCCTGCAAACAGTGCCGCCGGGCTACGCCGATGCGCATCCTGCCGGTCATGCCCATGAACCGGTTCGATATCACCGCCTATGTCCATCGCCTGGTTGCCTGGGAAGAAGAGCGGATGGCGCCGTTGCCCGCCGCCGCCCTGGCCGGTCGGCCAGGGCCAATCTGCCTGGTGCTGGGGCCAGAAGGGGGCCTGCATGCCGACGAGGTGGCAGCGCTGCGACAGCAGCAATGCGCCACCTTTTCCTTGGGGCCGCAAATCCTGCGCGGCGAGACTGCCGCCCTGGCGGCCATTGCCATCATCCAGTATCTCACCGGCTCGCTCAGGCCGGCTTCGATAACGCCAACTTCGGTGGAGACTGCCCCATGAGAGCGGTGGCGCAACGGGTCAGCCGAGCCCAGGTCGAGGTAGAGGGCCAGATTGCCGGCGCCATCGGTTGCGGCTTGGTGGTGCTGGTCGGCATTCACCGCACCGACACCGAACAAGACTTGGCCTGGATGGTTGATAAAATTTTGAATCTCCGCATTTTTGACGACGAGCAAGGTGTCATGAACCGCGCCCTGGCCGAGGTTGACGGCCAACTCCTGGTCGTCTCTCAGTTCACCCTCCACGGCGACTGCCGCAAGGGCCGTCGGCCGTCCTGGAACGAGGCCGCCCCGCCCCATCTGGCCCGCCCGCTCTACGACCGGTTCCTTGCCTTGTGCCGGGAGCGGTCGCTTGCAGTCCAGGCGGGTGTATTTCAGGCCGGGATGGAGCTCTCCTTGACAAATTCCGGCCCGGTCACCATTTTGTTGGATTCCCACAAAACCTTCTGAAAACGGAGCACCATGACCTCTGCATTCGCCATCGGCTCGACCTACCACGGCTTTCTGCTCGAACAGAAAGAATATATCGCCGAGATCAACTCCACCGCCTTGCTCTTCACCCATTCAGTGCTCGGCTGCCAGGCCCTGGCGATCAAGAACGAGGATGCCAACAAAACCTTCTGCGCCTCTTTCATGACCGTGCCCGAGGATTCCACCGGCGTGGCCCATATCCTCGAACATTCGGTGCTGATGGGCTCAAGGAAGTATCCGGTCCGGGACGTGTTCGGCGAGATCAACAAAGGCGGGCTGATGACCTTTCTCAACGCCATGACCGGGGCGGACACCACCTGGTATCCCTTTGCCACCCGGAATCTCAAGGAATATTTCAACATCATGGACGTGTACTGCGATGTGGTCTTCAACCCGCTCCTGCTTCGCTCGACCTTTGAGCAGGAAGGCTGGCACTACCACCTCGAGAACGCCGACGATCCCGTGCAGTTTATGGGCGTGGTGCTCAATGAGATGAAGGGCGCCTATTCTGACCCGATTCGAGCCCTGTTCCATCACACCTACAGGGGCCTGATGCCGGAATCCACCTATATCCACGAATCGGGCGGCGATCCCCGGCGTATTCCCGACCTCAGCTATGACCAGTTCGTCGAATTCCACCGCCTGCACTACCATCCGTCCAACTGCACCCTGTTTTTTTACGGTGACGCCCCCCTTGACCTGGAGTTGGCCTTTGTCCAGCAGCGATTCCTGGGACAGTTCGACCAGCCGGTGGCCAAGGCCGCCATCAAGGAAGGGCACTCCATCACCGCGCCGCTGATGATCGAGGACACTTATCCGGTGCAGCCCGGCAGCCCGACCGAGCAGAAGACCTTTTTGGCCATCAGTTCGGCGGTGGGCACGGTGCGTGACCGCAAGCTCAACGCCTCCTTCCAGATCATCGCCAACATCCTGTTCAACTCCGATGGCTCGCCGCTGAAAAAGGCGATCTTCAACGCCGCCTTGTGCAAGGATTTCGGGGGATTATTTTTGACCAACTCCAGTTTCAAGACCCTGATGATCACCTATCTGGTGGGCACTGATCCTGCAAAGCGCGACCATTTTCTCGCCCTGTACAAATCCACCTTGACCCGGATGGTCGAACAGGGCCTGGATCGGGACTTGATGCTCTCGGAATTGAACAAGTACGAGTTCATGGTGCGGGAAGAGATGAATAAGGCCCAGCGCGGTCTGGACCTGATCAACAAGACGCTGCCAGCCCTCAAACACGGCGTGGTCGCGCCCTTCGACGCCTTACGAATCGATGCCCTCCTGGCCGAGATCCGCAGGGAGTGCCTTGAAAACGGCTATTTTGAGCGCCTGATCCGCACCTATCTGCTAGACAATCCGGCCACAGTCACGGTTTCACTGGCGCCCGATCCCGAAAAGATGGGCAAGAATCTGCAAGAGGAGCAGGAGCGCCTGGCCACCTTTTCCCGCTCGCTCGACCAGGACGGCCGCATCCGGTTGATGGAGCGCACCCGTGAGTTGATGGCCCTGCAGGCGAGGCCCAATTCGGCCGAGGAACTGCGGCTGCTGCCGAGACTGGGTCTGGGCGACCTTGACCTGCGGCCGCCGTTTCACGCGGTGCGGCCCGACCGCCTGGCCGAGGCCGAGTTGCTGGTCAGCGATCTGGAGACCAACGGCATCTGTTATCTCGATTTCGGCTTCGACTGTTCGGCGGTACCGGCGGATCTGCTGCCGTACCTAGATTTGTTCGGCACCATCATCACCGAGATCGGGACTGCGCGCAAAGATTACATGCAGTTCGCCAAGGCTATCAACCTGTGCACCGGCGACTTTACCCATTCCTTCCAGGTGCACGTACGGGCCGACGACCGCAGCCAGATCCGGCCGATCTTCTGGCTGCACGTCAAGGCGTTGTCCTCCTATCTAGAGCAGGCCCTGGCCCTGTTGACCGAGGTGCTGACCGAGGTCGATTTTTCCGACGAACACCACATCGAGGAGATCGTCCACCGGGAATTCGCCTGGGCTGAACATTCGGCCCAGAGCGAAGGTCATTCGCTGGCCGCGACCCGGGCCTTTTCCCACTTGAGCCGGGCCGGCAAATATTACGAGCATGTGCACGGCATCCACGCCTACCTGCACTTGCGCCACCTGACCGGCCATTACCTGGACAACGAGGACAAACTCCACGATGCCCTGCGCCGGCTCCGCGATTTGCTGTTCCTGCGTCAGGGGTTGGTGGTGGCGATCACAGCCCAGGACGACGACATCCGCCGTTTCCAGCGGCTGGGACAGGGGGTGGTCAATACGCTTGTCGATACGCGGCGCACGCCGGTCCAGCCGCAGTTTGAGCGGGCGCCGGCCACCGAGGCCTTCACCACCTCGGCCGAGGTTGTCTACAATGTCCAGGTGTGCAACTTGTTTCCCGATTCCAACCAATACAACGGCTCCTTCGAGGTGCTCCGCACCTGGATGTCGCGTGATTACCTCTGGAATACGGTGCGGCAGATGGGCGGCGCCTACGGCTGCTTCATCCAGTTCAACCACCTCACCGGCAACTTCGGCATGATTAGCTACCGCGACCCGCAGGTGAGGAAGACCTTCGAGGCCTATGAAGCGCTGCCCGCGGCAATCAACGGCCTGGACAGCCTGTCCGTCGAATCGTTGCAGCAACTGGTCACCGGCGCCTACGGTTCCGCCAATCCGCATCAGGGACCGGGCTCTAGGGGAGCCGCCGCCCGCAACGACTATCTGGCCGGAATCACGCCGGCCTTCCGGCAGCAGCGAATCGAGGAGATCGTGCGGACCACCACCTCTGATCTGCGTGCTTTTGCGCCCTTGTTTCAACAATTGCAAGCAACCCGCTATCGGGCCACCATTGGCAGCAGGGAGAAGATCGAGCAGGATAGCGATTTGTTCAACGAGACGACCGAGTTATAGTTTTTCGTTTCAGGACGGCTGGTTTGTGGAGGTCATCAATGACTGCACGCGGGAGGGGCTTGGCCTGGAGATTGACTTTTCGGCTCCCTTCGCACCCAAGGGCGCCTTGATCTGTTTCACTCCATGCTCCAGGCAACGCACCTGGGGAGCAGGGGCCGTGATATAACAATGGTGCTGGAAAAAGTTGAGATTAATGTCTGAGCCTGTCTTCCGCTTCACGCTGTTAAACAAAAGTTAGGCCAAAAAGGGAAATTATTTTTCAGCCTCCCACCTTGACATACGAATAATTATCAATTACTTCTGATAAAAATTTTCAAAGGGTGGATATGGATAAGCAGTTGCGCATGACGCATCAACGCGAGGTCATCCTCGACGAGTTGCGCCGGGGCAAAACCCATCCGACGGCCGATGAACTGTATGAACGGATCAAAAAGAAACTGCCGCGGGTGAGTCTGGCCACGGTCTACCGGAACCTGGAAATACTGTCCGCGTCGGGCTTGATCAAGAAATTGGAGATCAGTGGCCGCCAGAAACGGTTCGACTGGGATCCGGATGACCACGACCACGTGCACTGCATCCAATGCCAACGGATCGACAATATCACCCTGACCACACCGGCGCCCCAGATAGAGTCGATGCCCAAACAGGAATACCGGATCACCGGCCGCCGGATCGAATTCTCAGGCCTGTGTCCACAATGCATGCGTCAGCAAGAAGACCATCAACCCAAAGAAAAAGATTCCATGCACTGCCCATCCTGCAACGCCCCCAAACTGAGCCCTACCCAACGACAAGTCCTGCAAGCCCTTGCCAACAGCGCAGGCGCCTGCGGCAGCAAGGAGCTGGCTGGCACAACCGGCCTGGGGGCCAAGCAAATCAGCTGCCAGATCACCGCCCTGAAAAACAAAGGATATGTTGCCAGCCCCGCACGTTGCCAATACGCGATCACCGATCAGGGCAAGGAAGCGCTCGGATAAGCATCCGCACCATCCCTCACCGCGTTTTTATCAGGAGATCAATTCATGAGTTTTTTAGTGACCCGCAAGGCACCGGATTTTTCCGCCACCGCCGTCATGCCCGACAATTCCATGAAGGCGAATTTCAGCCTGGCTGATTACCGGGGAAAATACGTTATCTTGTTTTTCTACCCCCTGGATTTCACCTTCGTGTGCCCGTCTGAAATTTTGGCATTCGATAAATACTTGCCGAAATTCAAGGCAAAGAACTGCGAAATTATTGGCGTTTCGATCGATTCCCAATTCTCCCATTGGGCATGGAAAAACACTCCGATCACTCTGGGAGGCATCGGCAATATCCAGTTTCCGCTGGTTGCCGATCTCGACAAGAGCATTTCCCGCCAGTACAGGGTGCTGCTTGACGAGGGCATGGCCCTGCGCGGCACTTTCCTGATCGATCGCGACGGCATTGTCCGCCACGCTGCCGTCAACGACCTACCGTTAGGACGCAATATCGACGAGACCCTGCGCTTAGTCACCGCTCTGCAATTTCATGAAAAGCACGGCGATGTCTGTCCGGCCAACTGGGAGGAAGGCCAAAAGGCCATGAAACCCACCGCGGCCGGAGTCGCCGAGTATCTGTCCACACACACCGGATGACCCTGCGTCGACGCCGCTGTCAATGTTCGCCATAAAGTTGGGAAAGGGAGGAAATGCCCCTTTCCCCGCCAAAAGAGATGTTTATTGTTTGGGATGTTCATGCCGGTTTTTTTTTGGAGGCGTAGAGCGCCTCTGCCCGCATAATTTTCTTAATCCACCAGGAGGAACGAGCCATCATGACCCAGAAAAACGAAGTGTACAAATGCATCCTCTGCGGCAATATTGTTGAGGTCCTTCATGCCGGGGCGGGAGAATTGGTCTGCTGCGGCAAGGTCATGGCCCTGATGGCTGAAAACACCGTCGATGCCGCCAAGGAAAAGCACGTGCCCGTGATTTCCAAAGTGGCTGAGGGCTACAAGGTCTCGGTTGGCTCCGCTCCCCATGTCATGGAAGAAAAGCACTGGATCGAGTTCATCGAACTGATTGCCGACGGCAAGGTCTATCGCCAGAATCTCGATCCGGGCCAAGCCCCCGAAGCCGTCTTCTGTGTCCAGGCGGACAAGGTATCCGCCCGTGAATATTGCAACCTGCACGGTCTGTGGAAGGCCTGATTCCAATTCAACCCGAGAAAGGAAACGACAATGAAAAAATATACCTGTGTCGTCTGCGGATACGAATATGACCCGGCCAAGGGAGATCCTGACAACGGCGTTGCCCCCGGCACCGCCTTCGAGAGCATTCCCGATGATTGGACCTGTCCGATCTGCGAGGCCGACAAGGATCAGTTCGAAGAGGCTTGATCTTCGCCCGACCCCTGAAAAACGAGGGTATCCCGGTTCGGCGCGCTGAACCGGGATACCCTCACCCTTCCAAACTCTCCTCTCCCACAAATCCGATGCCGCAGGCAGCGGCCTAACGATCGTGATCAAGCTGCGGAAACGAGCGCAGCGCCAGGCTGATTTTTTCCAAAACCACCTGTTCGTCAATGGGTTTGGGCATGTGGTCGTTCATGCCGCTTGCCAGGCACTTGTCGATGTCTTCCTTGAACACGTTGGCGGTCATGGCGATAATGGGGACGGTTTGGGCGTGCGGATGGGCCATGTTCCGAATGGTGCGGGTCGCTTCGAATCCATCCATCACTGGCATTTGCAGGTCCATGACCACGAGGTCGTAGCGGTCGGGCTGCCGCTCAAACATCCGGGTCGCCTCAAGGCCGTCAGCCGCCGTGTCGATCTGAATGCCTGTCTGCTCCAGCAGAGCGACAAAAATTTCGCGGTTGAGCGCCACATCCTCGGCCAACAGCAGGGAAACGCGGGAAAAGTCGGGAACTTTCCGGGTAGGCTGATCTTCCGCTGCCGCCACCTTGCGTTCCCCACCTTCAACCGTCTCCCGGACAGCCTTAGCGATGAGGGAGGGAAACAGAGGAATGGCCAAAAAACGGGTGAGACCGAGTTCCGCTGCGGCCAGTTCCATCTTGGACCACTCCGAAAACGGCGCCGTCACCGTAACGGTTTCCGGGCGCACCTGTCCCTGTAGCCGCAGTAGCAGTTCCAGGCAAGACATGTCGGGAAGCTGCGCATCGATAAAGATGGCGTTGTAGGGTTGTCCGGCCGCGTTCGCCGAACCAAGCAGCCCGGCGGCTGCATCGCCGCTGTCAGCGGTGCGGTAGTCGCCGATACCGAGGGTTTCGGCAACCGCCCGGAACAGGGCAAGGGTTTCCTCATCGCCGCTTACCACCAAAAGGCGCATGTTTCCGGGCCGGATCTCACCTATGAACCGAGGGGCGTCATTGGACGGGCGGCGTTCAAGTTCCGCCTCGAAAAAGAAGGTTGAGCCTCGACCCGGCTGCGACTCCACCCACATTCGGCCGTGCATCTTTTCCACGATGGTCTTCGATATGGCCAACCCCAGGCCCGTGCCGCCAAAACGGGCGGCAATGCTGGTATCTGCCTGCTCAAAGGGGTTGAACAGACGGGCGATCTGCTCTGGCATCATGCCGATGCCGGTGTCCGCCACCGTGAAACGGAGAACGCTCCGGTCGCCCTTGCGGATGCATTCCACCGCGGACAGGCTGATTTCGCCGCTGTCCGGCGTAAATTTGACTGCGTTGGCCAGCAAATTGGTGATCACTTGGGAAAGGCGGAGTTCATCGCCCGTATAGCTCCGGTGCAGATTCAGGTCGAACCGCACCCGGAGTCGTTGGTGTTTTTGCTCGGTTCTGTCGACGATCAGGTTGCAGATCTTGATCAGCATTTCTTCAAGATTCAGCGGCCCGTTGCTCAGTTCAAACTTACCGGCCTCAATCTTGGACATGTCAAGGATGTCGTTAATCAATCTCAGCAAGTGGGCAGCAGACGCGCTGATGGCATCAAGACAGTAGCGGAGCTTTGCCGTGTCGTCAGAGTGTTCGGCGATCTTCCCCATGCCGATGATGGCATTCATGGGCGTGCGCATCTCATGACTCATGCGGGAGAGGAAATCGCTTTTCGCCCGGCTGGCCTGTTCCAATTCGCGGGTACGCACAGCGACAATGATCTCCAGGTTTTTGCTCATTCTCCGATTCTTGACCAGCAGAAGAACAACGGAGGAAAAGCCCAGCACCAGCAAGAGAAGAGCGGAGACCATGAACGGCATCATGTCTTTCAGCAACTTGCTGTTGTAGTCGAACACCTTGCGTTGCCACCGTTCCGCAATGCCGTCCAGATCGATGTAGCGCTGCGCCTTATTCAGGATGGATTGCAGCATCACCTCGTTTTTGTTGAGGCCGAATTCGGAAAGAGCGGGATACTGGAACACGATGTTCGCCTTAAATCCCGGCTTTTCCAGGTAGTTCGTCAGGGAGAGCAGCAAATTCTTGGTTCCCATCAACAGGTCGATCTCGCCTTGTTCAAGCGCTTGAAAGGCATCGGAATAAGAAATATAGGCGCGGGTGCGCACTCCCTCCGGAAACCATTCGTGAAACAGTTCGGCTTGGGCCGTTGCACTCACCAGCCCCACACTCATCCGCATGATTTCGTTGATGTCCACATCGGAAAAGTCGGACCTGGATAACAACGCATAGTTGTCCATACAGTTGGGCGCATTGAGCCAGAGAAAATTTCCTTGCCGGCGCTTGGTGCGGAGCAGCTCGGTAACCAGGGCTACCTCGTTGTTTTTCAACATTAACAGCAGTTCCTCCCAATTGACCTCTGGTGCATTGGCGACCTTGAAACGCAGGCCGGTAAGGCGTGTGACCTCCTGGAGCACGTCATGGGCTATGCCCTGGAAAGCTCTATCTTTTGAGTTGTAGAAAGAGATGGGGTAGTTATCGTTTTCAAAACCGACCGGGATAGCGGTTTCAATCGAGTTATGTTGCTGGATATATTTTTTCTCTTCATCGGTAAGAAATTTCTTTATTTTATATCTCGAATATTTTTCATTTCCCTGCCTGTACAGTGAAGATATATCGTAAATTCCTCCAGCATCAATGTATTTCTGGATAACAGATATAAACGGCTGAAGCTCTTTATTATTTGTTGTTATCGATAATGGAGAATAAATAAAAGGAAAATAATCTTCAGATTTTACAAAGTCATAATAGTCAAATATTGATTCAACAGAGTTCTCGTCTATATAGCAATCTATAGAATTGTTTTTAAGAAGATCGATCACTTCGTTTTCATTGGGTATAAACATTGGCTCAAATTGATAATGCCATGAGCTCTTGACCATATCGTACGTCGTGCTTCCCGACAGAAAAGCGGCTTTTATTGGTCTCTCCTTGGCAATAACAGATATTTTATCTGAATTTCTATTGGTAAATATCTTAATAGTCCTTTGTATCATCGGTCTTGTCATATGATACATTTTCACCCTTTCTGGATTAGGACTCAACTCTCCAGTAAAATCTATTTCATTTTCTTTTAATTTATCATTGAGCTCATCCCATCCGTATATGCGCGGAGAAAAGCGAATACCAAAGAGAGAGGAGAGTCGGTCGCATAATAATTTCGAGAATCCTTCGATCTCATTATTTTCATCAAGAAAGGACTCTGTTGTTCGATTTACTCCGTAAACAAGCTCTTTTCTCTTGTTTATTATATTTTCAATAGCTGCTCTTTCATGTTCCGTAACCCCTGGAACATCACGATACGTTGACATTTTTTTGCCTGTTTCCTGCCCGGTTTTGCACGATCCGAGCAGGAAAAGAAAGAGTATGGACAAAAAGGCACACACTATGCGCATCGAGATCCCTCGGGAAAATACCATCGGAATGAATTGTCTGCTCCTCACCATCTTGCTTGGGTGCGTGAAAAGACACGCATTGGCCTGACAGTGGCTCTGATCACAGAGAAAGAAAACATCCGGCTGAACATCCGCTGGTTGCACGGCGGATCGCCTTGGCTTAAACCTCATCGACAGGGGCATTATCAATGGGTATCGGAAACCACATCCGGAGGTTCTCTTCTTGGAACCCCATCCAAGCGCACTCGCTGCCTTCGACCTAAAAACATCAGCTGCAGACCGATGGATTTGACTCGTTTTCGGGTTTGGGGGTAGAGGGATGCGGGCAAACAACTGCGAAAATTCAATGGCCCTTTTGGGATAGATAAAGGCTAAGCAGCCAGTATCCGTCTCTAGTGAAATTCAGCGCCCACCAAACTTTCGCCTCGGCTGCGTGTGAAACAAGGTCGGTGCAGCTTACCGGCCACCAGTGGTCTTTTTGAGGGAGCAATCTGGCGGCGCGGAAGGAAAACTCTTGGGTTGGTCGACAGGTTGCGCTCCCTCCATGTTTGGGGAATGAGGCCGCTACGTTCAGGCGTATTGTTTGGCCGCAGGGCGCATCAAGGTGGCGATGCTGCACTCTCCGTTGAACAATCCCGTCTCCTTCCCTGAATGCCGGGCGATGGTCATTTCTCTCCACAGCAGGAGACGGCAAGAACCCTGTCGTACATTTGCCGCACTACCTCATCTACCGACAGGCCGGTGGAATCGATGGTCAGGGCGTCGAGAGCAGCCATGAGCGGGGCTATGGGGCGTTCCCGATCATCCCGGTCTCGCTGGATGATCTGGGCAAGCAGTTGCCGCTCGTCCACCAGCTCGCCCTTGTTCCGCAACTGGGCGGCCCGACGCCGGGCCCGCACCTCGGGGCTGGCGTCGAGAAAAAATTTCCAGACGGCCCCAGGAAAGACCACGGTCCCGGTATCGCGGCCTTCGGCCACAATACGCCCGCCTGCGCCGATCTCCCGTTGCAGGCGGGTCAGGGTCTGCCGAACCTGGGGCAGAGCAGACACCTGGGAGGCCAACATCCCCATCTCCGGGGTGCGAAGCTGGCTGCCCATCTCCTGGCCGTCGATCAGCACACGGACATCGTCCTCGCCCGGATCAGGCGGCAGCAGTTCCATGCGGAAAGTCGAAAGCAAAGTCTCAAGTCGGTGATCGTCGGCCGGATCGACCCCTTGCTGCCGGCACTGAAAGGCCACGGCCCGGTACATCGCCCCGGTGTCGAGATATGTGAAACGCAGCTTGACGGCCAGGGCCCGCGACACGGTGGACTTGCCGCCCCCGGACGGACCGTCGATAGTGACAATCCGCTGTTTAATCGCGACCATAGCCCAACTCTCGCCGACATTCACCCAAAGCGGTCACGAACCGCTGGTTTTCCGCGGCCGTGCCCACTGTAATCCGGATGAATTCCGGATAACCGTAGGCCTTCATCGACCGCACGATCACCCCTTTGTACAGCATCGCCTCGTACAGGCGGGTGGCGTCGCCGCCGACATCAATCAGGAAAAAGTTGGTATACGACGGATACGGACGGCATCCCAATTCACTCACGGCCTTGCCCAGCCAGGCTCTGCCCTCGGCGGTTTTGCGCAGGGTCGACTCGTAATGTTCCAGGTCGTCCAAGGCGGCCAGCGCGCCTGCCTGGGCCGGGAGATTGATGTTGAACGGCTGTCTCACCCGATGGAGCAGGGCGGCCACCTCCCGATGCATCACCCCGAACCCGACCCGCAGGCCGGCCAAACCGAAGACCTTGGAAAAGGTGCGGAGACTGACCACTGCGGGAATCTTGTCCGGGTTGCGGATGGAACTCAAGATATCGATGCGCTGGTCAGGATCGACAAAATCGACATAGGCCTCGTCGATCACCAGGATCACCGACTCGGGCAGGTCCGCAAGAAAACGGGCAAACCGCTCCCGGCCAATCAAGGTTCCAGTGGGATTATTGGGGTTATCGAGAAAAATCAGCCGGGTACGATCGCTGATCGCCCGGTTGATTGCCTCCAGGTCATGGTCCATTTCCTTCAAGGGGATGACCACATTGTCGCCGCCGCGCATCTGGACAAACTTCTGGTACATCAAAAAAGACGGATGGCTGGTGATTACCGCATCGCCGGCGCCGACAAAGGCCTTGACCAGAAACTCGATCACCTCGTTGGAACCGTTGCCGAGCACGATTTCTTCCGGCGCCACGCCTATCCAGCGGGCCACAGCCTTGGTCAGGGAGTAACTTGATCCGTCCGGGTAGCGGTGCAGGTTGTGCAGCATGTCGCCGATGGCGACAACCGCCTTGGGCGACGGCCCGAAAGGGTTCTCGTTGGAGGCCAGCTTGATGGCGTTGGTGATGCCATACTCTCGTTCCAGTTCATCCATGGGTTTGCCGGGCGGGTATGGGACAATGGCGGCAATATGTTGGGGCACGGGAAGCTGCATGGTTAGACGAGCGCCGGTTTTTTTCCGACAACGCCGGCACGTTGTTCAAGGTTGTGGGCCGCGCGCAACAAAACAGCCTCGTTGAAATGGGCGGCCTGGAGCTGCATGCCGATCGGCAGCCCGTCCAGGCTGAACCCGCAGGGCGTCGACATGCCGGGAATACCAGCAAGATTGGCTGAAAGAGTAAGAATATCCGAAAGGTATAACGCCACGAGATCGTCGGACCGGTCGCCGATCTTCCAGGCCGGGGTGGGAGTCACCGGCGAGGCCAGCACATCGCAGAGGGCAAAGGCCCGGCTCAAATCTTCCTTGATCAGAGTGCGCACCTGCGAGGCTTTCTTGTAGAAGGCATCGTAATACCCGGCAGAAAGCGCGTAGGTGCCGATCAGAATGCGCCGCTTGACTTCCTCGCCGAAGCCGTGGGAACGGGTTTGGTTATACATCTCGATCAGGGAATCGGTCGAGCGGTCGCGAAAACCGTACCGAACCCCGTCAAAGCGCGCCAGGTTGGAGCTGGCCTCGGCCGGGGAGATCAGATAGTAGACGGCCACGCAGTAGTCGGTGTGCGGCAGGCTCACCTCGACCAACTCCGCGCCGGCCTCCTCCAGCATGGCCATGCCCTGGCGAACCGCCTGGTCCACCTCGGGGTCGAGCCCCTGGCCAAAATATTCCCTGGGAATGCCTATTTTTATCCCCTTGAGACCATCTTGCAGGGAGGTGCGAAAGTCGGGAACCGGCTTATCGATTGAGGTTGAATCCTGTGGATCGTAACCGCAGATGGTATTCATTATCAGAGCGCAGTCGCGCACATCCTTGGTCAGCGGGCCGATCTGGTCGAGTGACGAGGCAAGGGGCACCAGGCCGTTACGCGAGACCCGGCCATAGGTGGGCTTCATCCCCACCGTGCCGCAGAGCGAGGCTGGTTGGCGAACCGAGCCGCCGGTGTCGGAGCCCAGCGAGGCCATACATTGGTCGGCAGCCACGGCCGCAGCTGCACCGCCACTGGAACCGCCAGCCACATAGCCCGGCTTCCAAGGGTTGGTCGGCACCTTGAAGGCGCAGTTCTCGCCGGTGGATCCCATGGCGAATTCATCCATGGCCAGCTTGCCGAGCAAAACCGATCCAGCCTGGGCCAGTTTGGTCATCACCGTGGCCTCATAGGGGGCGACAAAATGCTCAAGCATGCGGGAACCGCAGGTGGTGGGCATAGTGGTGGTGCAGAGCGCATCTTTGACAGCCACAGGGATGCCGCACAGCGGCCCGGCCTGGCCTTTTTTTCGCGCGATGTCGGCCTGTTCCGCCTGGCGCAGCGCTCCTTCACGGTCTAGGGTCAGGTAGGCGCGCACCGTGGGTTCGACCGCGTCGATCCGATTGAGCACCGATTCGGTGAGGGCCACTGAACTGACCTCGCCGGCTTCGAGCATCCGGAGCGCTTCATGGACGGTTGACGAAAAGTATTCCATGGAATTTTTTTATTCGTAGGGGTGCAAGAGGGTATCGGATCAGCCAATGACCCGTGGAACCACAAAGGATTCGCCGTTCTGCTCAGGGGCTCCGTTCAGGACCTGTTGCCGGAGCAGGGAGGGACGAACCTCGTCGTCGCGGAAGGCGTTGACCACCTGCTGGGTGTGGGTGGTGACCGCCACGCCGGTGGTGTCCAGTTGGTCGAGCTTGGACATGTAGGTGAGGATGGCGTTGAGCTGTCCGGTCATCCGGTCCACTTCGGCGACGCTCAAGTCAAGGCGTGCCAGTTGGGCCACATGTCGGACTTCTTCTCTGGTTATCTTCATGGGTCGGTGCTGGGGAAGGGGGTTGAACAGTTGGGTTGATCCGCAGATGAACGGCTACTGTTTATACAGCGAATAGGTGGAAAGAACAACCCTCGCAAAAACTTCAACCAGTTCAACGTCGAATTGAGTGGCGGCACAGCGGCGCAGCTCGCCCACCGCCTCGACCGGGGTGAGATTGTTACGATAATTGCGGCGCGAGGTCATGGCGTCGTAACTATCGGCGATGGTGATGATGCGGGTGAGAGGGTCCAGCTCGCTGCCGCCGATGCCATCCGGGTAGCCGGAACCGTCGATTTTTTCATGGTGATGGCGGATGATTTCCCGTTCCCGATCCATGAAGGTCAGGGGCTCGATGATGCTCGCCCCGATGCCCGGATGTTTCTTGATCAGTTCCCATTCCATCGGGGTCAACGCCCCGGCCTTCTGGATGCAGGAAAGGTCGATCACCAGTTTGCCGATGTCGTGGAATTGGGAAGCCCGGCGCAACACCATGATATCTTCGTTGCTCAGGCAGGCCTCCTGGCCAAGCAACAGGGCCAGTTTCGTTACCCTGTGGGTGTGGCCGGCGGTGTATTCGTCCTTTTCCTCCATGGCGATCTGCAGGCTGGTCATGATCTGCACGGTCGCATTTTCCAGGTGGCTGCTGTGTTGCTCCAACAGGAGAGTCTTTTCGGCTAGTTCGTGGGTCTTGGCCTGAACCTCGATTTCCAACTGTCGCTTATAGGCCTTTTCCTGGAGAAGAAATTGGCGTTTTTCCACAGCTTGCTTCACCTTGATGTGAAAAAGCTCGATATCGACAATGGGTTTGGTGAGGAAATCGTAGGCGCCAAGGTGTATGGCCTTGATCGCATACTCCATGGAACTGGCGCCGGTCAGAAAAAGCACAGGAATATCGACCTGCTGCTGATTCAATCGCTCCAAGGTCTCAAAACCGTCCATGCCCGGCATGTTGATATCGAGCACAATAACGTCGAACTCGTCCGACACCTGTTCCAACACCTGGCGGCCCGATTCGACCTCTACTACATCGTGGTGGAACATGTGGAGGATCTTCCGGATCGTCGTTCGAACCAGGGTGTCATCATCCGCAACGAGAATTTTAGACCCCATATCCCCGAATTTGTGGTTGTTAACGATCTCAAACCGGCTCTTTTTTCTGACATGAGCTTCTTATAATTTCACAGAGCATATGAATGCCGCAAAAAATGTATTTTTTCAACTCTTTGGAATCAATAAATCAACAGAAAATTCTTCGATATCCATAAAGGCAGCCGGAGATAAAAGGAGAACCATGGCTTTTCGCCTTGATAGCTGCCGATCTGGCTGCGAAAAAATAGGGGTTACCGGCCCGGGTCCTGCTCGTTGAGCCCCCCAGGACACAGTATCACTTCCTCCTCTGTGGCAATCATGTCCATGGGGATGTCATGTGCTAGAGCCGGCAGGCGGTCCACCATCTGGCAGGAAAAAGCGAGGCCGATCCGGGCTGCCCGGGGAGCACGGACCAGGAACCGATCATAGAAACCCTTGCCATAGCCAAGACGGTGGCCGTGGCGATCAAAAACCGTTCCCGGAATCACAGCCGCCTCAATCAAGGCCGGCTCCACCATCCGGGTGAGGACCAGGGAAGATGAAGGCTCGGGAATCCCCTGGTAGCCTGGTGCAAGATCGCAAGCCGGATCATTGATGGTCACGGCCACCATGTCCGACCCTTCCGGCACACTCACGGGAACACAGACGGTCTTTCCCTGTTTGAGACAGTGATCGATCACCAGGGTGGTCTGCACTTCACTCCGGAAATGGCAGTAGATGAAGATGATTTTTTTGTGACGCAGCACCAAGTGAGTCAGCAGCGAGGCGGCAATCCGTTCGCTCTTGGCCAGCCGGTCCGCTGGGGACAGACGATCGCGGCGCGCCACGATCGTCTTGCGCATCTGGCCGCGTTCATGGGAAAGGAGGTCAACCATGCTCGACTCCCGCGCCTTGGAACGGCAATAAAAAAGGGCGGCATCTTGCGGATACCGCCCTTGGATCGATCAAACCTGCAGTCACATCGGCAACAACAGTTTGTTGGTGTCTTCGTTCCAGGTAACCACCAGGTACCAGATGGTGCAGAATCCGAGGATCAAGGCCATAGTGTAGCCGTATCCCAAGACATCGGGCAGATAGACATACTTGCCCAGATATCCTTTTTCCTCGAAATTGTAGGCGGAAAACCAGGCCACCATTAGCGAGTTGCTGATGGCGAAAAAGGGCACGACCACCCAAAGCTTGATCTGCCCTTCGCCGACCCGCCAAAGGGCGCCCGAACCGCAGCCGCCAGCCAGCATGGCGCCGAGGCCGAAGATAAAACCGCCGACCACTCCGCCCCAGCCGAAGGTGCCGCGGACATAGTTCATCGGGTCAAGCGCCGGATCGCCGCCCAACCGGGTGGCCACGCTGTATTTCAACACCACGGCGCCCACGGCGACAATGCAGATCGAAAGCGCCAACGATTTGGCCATCTTGCAGTCACCGGTCATGTGTGGTTCGCGAAAACCCTGAATCATGCACCAGCGGCCGCGTTGCATGGTGTATCCGAGCCCGGCGGCAATCAGCAGGATACCGGGCAGCGAGGTGATGTATGCGACGAAATCCCCACCTTTGAAGGTGGCATAGTAATGGGCGCTCCACACGACACCGGCCAAGGCGGCAACACCAAAAATCCACTGAATGAAAAACGGGATTTCCAGGGTCCAGGAACCGCCGCCGCCCCAACTGACATGCTCCATTTCTTTATACAGCAGCCATAAACCGAGCAAAACGCCGGGCACCAAGCCGACCCACATGGCAAAACCGTTGGCGGCGAGGTTGCCGATGGCGTTGTACATGCCGCCGACATTGCAACCGCCGGACAGGGCGCTGCCGATTCCCATCAGGATGCCGGCGATGATGGCCTTGACATATTCCCGGATCGGGGGAAAACGAAAGGCGAACTGACCACCCAGACAGGCGGAAATGAACGCTCCGGCAACAAAGCCCAAACCGATGACCGAGCCGGTGTTGAACAGAACTGATTTAGTCAGGATCTTGTCGCCATCCTCGTTGACGAAACCGACCAATTCAGCCAAATCGCCGTTAAAGATGCCCGCATGCCACAACATCCAGTCGCCCCAGTTGCGGACCGCGCCTACCGCGCCCCAGGGACGCCACCACGCCATAATCAGAATACTGAGCAGGGCAACGAGAATACCGGTCATGATCGGATTCCATTCCTCCTGGCACAGTACTTTGTATAAATGTTTGATTTTTTGCCACAAAACCTTTAGATCTTCCATTTTTTTTCAACGGCCTCCTTTTCCCAAAATGATGACTGTTCCCCAACAAATATCTTTTAAACAAACCAACCTAACTTTGCATCAAATCGATAAAAATACCGTTGCTCATCGCATTTGTCAACAGATGCGGCCGCACTGAATGCACTGGCTTCTATCTCGGCGCTCTTCCAATCCCTTCACCCTTTTGACCCTGGATGGAAACAGCATCGTTCACCGGTGTTTCTACCTTGACAAGCCTATTTTTTATCTATATCGTCTTTTTTTGTGTAAAAACTATTCTTGCCCAAAAGTCTTTTCTTTAAGGAGAACATGATGAGTGACGTAAAAGTAGCACCTGATGGTCTGGCGGTCGCTTTGGTTTTGGACGCTCGGGGATTGAGCTGCCCCATGCCGCTGCTGCGGACCAAAAAAGAAATCGGCAAAATCAAATCTGGTGAGATTCTCCACATCCAGGGAACCGATCCCGGCTCCCGCAACGACATCCCGGGCTGGTGCGACCGTGCTGGTCACGAGTATCTTGGCGAGAAGGAAGAAGCTGGCTACATGAGCTTTTATATCAAAAAAGGATGATAGTCTCATCTCAGCAATCCTTTTGAAGGAGGAAAAAGCCAATGGCTGCCGATCCAAACAAATTAGGAATTTTCGTCACATCTCCTCAACACATGCGCCACATCTTGGGTATTGCCAAAGCTGCGGTGCGCGCCGGCAAAAAGGTAATGGTCTTCTTTACCTTCAAGTCCATCCACCTGACAAAAAGTCCTCTTTTTTATGAACTGGCCCAACTGTGCGCTGTTGAAGACATCGCCATCTGCGCCGACAGCTATATCTGCGAAGGGTTTGACAACGTCAACGATGTTCCCCGCGGCCTGATCGACAAACAAATGCGGACCCAAGCTTTCCATGGCGCCATTCTTGACGAATGTGCCAAATATATCGTCATGTAAGGAGATGCGGAAATGGAATCGTTAAAAGTGTACATCCTGATCGCCAACCGTGTTTATAATGACGGTATTCGCTCCGGCCTCGGTCTTGCCGTGGAAAATCATTACGCCTTTCCTGTCATCATGAATGGTGAGTTTCCTCGTTTTTCCAACTATATGTCGGAAAACATCGCTTGGATCGCCGACATGGAAGGCAAAGTGTTCAGCTGTGGCGCCGAAGCCCCGACCGATCTGCCCGAGGGAACCGAAATCGCCAACATCTCTCTTGAAGAACTTGGTGAGCGGATGAGAGAAGCCGATTTCATCATTCCGTATGGTCTTCCCAAGCAATCCCATGAGCCGCCAGCGGCTTGCAGCGAATAATTGAGAACACTCTGGAATGGTGATGCTATGAAAATATTGCAAGTATACAAATCCGAACCCACCGAGGATGTCAAAAAACTGGTCGAAATTCTCAATCGTGACCGTAATGCCGATGAATTCAGACTGTATATCGGAGAGCCGAACTACGACACTCTGGTCCAGAAAATTTTTGCCAACGACAAAACAGTTTGCTGGTGGTAAGCGCCCATCCAACAGCAATGAGATCGCACCCCGTCACCGCAAGGTTGGCGGGGTTTTTTTATGCCGGGCGCTTGCTAGACCATCCCTGTCTTTTCAAGAAGATAGTCGTGAAAAAATGGCCGAAATAATCGAATTTTCTGGTTTTCCCTTGACGGGTGCACCCTGTTGGTCAGGAGTACAACCACCAATCCGCGTTCAGGATCTATCCACAGCGAAGTCCCGGTAAATCCCAAGTGCCCCACACTGCGGGAAGAAAAATGTCGACCGCTGCTCGATTGACCTGGTGTTGGCCGGTCAAAACCCAAGGCCCATTGTCCCGAGTCATCGCGCCATTCGAGCGCATATCGTACAAGTTGGTTGGAAAAGGCTGGGGTATGTATTTTTTCCATCCAGCAGTCTAACAGCCACTCGCCCAGCGATAAAACGCTTGCAGCTGTGCCGAATAATCCAGCATGGCCGGACACTCCGCCCGTGAGCCAACAATGCTCATCATCCACCTCGCCTTGCATTAGTTTGTGTCGCCATGGGCACAACTCGGTTGCGGCTGTCTTCTCTTTTTCGCGCGGCCCGATCGAGTCGACCGGCAAGAAGCGCAGATGCTGATCTAACTGCAGCGGTCTGGTTATTGTTTGCTCAAAGAAGCGATCAAGCGTCTGCCGGGCTCTTTGTTCTATGAGTCGTCCCAGCAGAATGAAACCGAGATCGCTATACAGGCATTTCGAACCTGGTGAATGAACCAGGGGTTCGACAAGAATCTGGCGATGAAGGCGTGTACTATTTTCCGGGCTGGCATGGGGTTCGAATTGCCGGAAGTATGGCTGATAGGCAGGCAAACCTGAGGCGTGATGCAGGATATTGTGGATGGTGATTGTCGATTTGTCAGAAGAAAGATCGTTGCTCAACTCCACGAGGCAAGCGCTTTCCCAGTTGAGCAGACCTGCATCAATGAGGGCCAATGTACACAAGGTGGTGCACAGAGGTTTGGTCAACGAAGCCAAATCAAACAAAGTGGTTGTGTTCACTGGTTTGGCTAAATGGTCGGATCGGGTCATCCCGCAGGCAAAAAAGCCTTGATATCGCACCGTATTGCTGACCACGCTGATTGCGGCTGAAACCCCTGTGCACACCCCTTCAGCCACTGAGCTTTCACAGGTTTTTTTCAGTGCTGTATTCAGCTGTTTTTTCATTCTTTTACTAGATGAACAACACTATTATTTGTTTGATATTTCAAATAAATTAGAGTAATTTAACCACCTTAAAATTTTACTAGACAGCCGGCGGGTTGGAACCGCGGACTGAAAGTCCAGCAGTGCCGGCAGGCGGCGCAGCCGGTTTATTCAACATCGAAACCATCGCAAGGACTTGGCTCAATATGGCGCGAAAGGCGATCGGCGA